>JAJZTR010000012.1 GCA_021848775.1 Chloroflexota bacterium
TCGTTGCTTGAAAGTGCGGCATACGGATAATCTGCGTAATACCACAAGGGTCTGCACAGCGCCTCGGCAGCCCGGCGCACAAGGTGATGGTCGATGTGCCCGCCCATGGTAAGCGGGCTGACTACCCGCGCATCAATCGGCAGCGTCCTGGCAAGGTGAAGTTCAAGGTCTGCTGCAAGCGGTATTTCCACTTCGGGGAGGGATTGGAAAAGATCTTCATTTTCCAAAATAAGAAATTCCCCGGTGATGGGATCCTTGCGGTAAATGCAGTCCGGGATGTGAAAATGACGCACCTTGACGCCCAACACTGCGCAGGACCGTCGATCTTCTTTGCGTCTGATTGCGGCAGCATTTCTTTTCAACCCCCAACGTTTGTGCAGGCTGCGCGCCAGCGGTGATAAAGGTCCGGGCGGCGGGTTACCGGCACAAATTGTCCATAATTCGACTGTCTGACCATGGGAAACCATCTCCGCGATCATCCCGCCGCATGAAAGAACCACATCATCAAAATGGGGAGAAAGAAAAATCCAGGTCATAAATCCAGCCTTGAAAACAATTCTGCTGGGATTGTATCACCTGCTGCCGGTTATGTTACAATCCAGCCAGAGAAGCACTTAAAGTCAGGATTAAGGAGGGCAGCTGATGGGATTCCTTGATTTCTTATTCGGGAAAAGTCTGGTTCCATCCGAATTGAAGCCAGAAGTTGACCGGATGGTACAGGATTTGATCCGCATCGGTCAAACTGAAGATTTCCTGTCGGAACGCCCCGGTGGATCCTTTAATGCCCAGAGCCGTCATATCCGGGCGCGTGAAATCGGCAAGCGATTAAATGAGATCGGCGGCTTTGAATTGATGGAAAAGATCTACAAGCGTGTTCGCAAACAACTGGGTGCACAGGTGGCAACTCATCTATCCTACGCCTGGGCTGAAATTGGCAAATGGGTTCCATAAGAAAAGCCCAGGTTGATTGAGGAAATCCCCCTCAAATCTGGAGCCAGGACAAAAGTATTAACCATTTATTCGTTAAGAGTTCTTAAGAATTAAAAAACTTTCCAATATCCTTCGGATCATATCCTCGGTATTTCTGGCCTTAAAGCGATAAGAGCGGCATATATTGCCACCAATAAGGGTGTTCACTCCACCACCACTGGCAGAAGTTTCCTTCAAAGATTGACCTCAAACAGGTCACAATTTGCTTTCTCCCAGCGAAAATTTAAGATTAGAAAATTTATACAACTATTGCACAACCTTTGAGATAGTGCTAAAATTAGACCATACATATACGGTTGTTTTCCCGCACACCCCCACCCATGGGGGTGTGCGTTCCCGAAAACGGTTGATTTTTTTTCGTTCTGAAATCACCATTGACGTCCTAAAATCGAAAAAACGGGAAGCAAGTTCACCAGGTAAGTTTTCACCGGCGCCAGCTATAAATGAGTCCAGGGAGGGTCTATGCGTTGCCCCTATTGCCAGTTCGAAGAATCTCGCGTTTTGGACACTACCCGAGACAGCCGGGGAGGGGTTCGCCGCCGGCGTGAATGCGAAAGATGCCGCCAGCGTTTCTCGACTTATGAGCGCCCTATACTGGCCACACCATTGGTGGTCAAACGCGACGGAACCCGCGAGGAATTTGACCGCGAAAAACTGATGCGCGGCATTCGCATTTCATGCGCAAAACGACCGGTGTCGGCGGCTGAAATCGACCGCCTGGTGGGGGAGATCGAATCCTCCCTGCAGCAAATGGGACGCTCGGAGGTGGCTTCGCGGGTCATCGGCGATATGGTCATCGCTGGTTTGAAAGAACTGGATCAACTGGCTTACATTCGTTACGCAATTGTTTATCTGCATTTGGCCGATTTACACGCAATTCGAAAAGAAATAGACCGCTTACTGGAAGGTTGATGAGGAAATATGCCATGGTAGCTCAAGAACAAAAAACACGAAACTTCATGCTCCCGACACCGGAGAGACCAGAAGATTTACCCTTGGTGGATTTGACTGAGAATGCCCGCCAGGTTCTAATTCGACGGTATGTGCGGCGTGGAAGTGACGGCAAACCGGCTGAGACCGTGGAAGATATGTTCTGGCGTGTGGCATATCATATCGCAAAGGTAGAAGAGAATTGGGGCAGTGATGTCATTGCGCAAGCCAAAGATTTTTATCGGCTGCTTACTTCAAAGTCGTTTTTCCCCAACTCGCCGACATTCACCGGCGCTGGAACCCCACTGGGCCAGCTGGCAGCTTGTTTCGTGCTGCCAATCAGCGATGATATGGGCCGCGATTCGGCTGGCATCTTCCAGACCTTGCGCGATGCTGCTTTAATTCAACAAACCGGTGGCGGAAACGGTTTCTCTTTCTCCAGATTGCGCCCCAAGGGCAGCCGGGTTCGCTCATCTGCGGGTCAGGCAACCGGCCCGGTTGGATTCCTGCGTGTGTATGATAATGCTTTCGGCGAGATCGCCCAGGGTGGCACCCGGCGTGGCGCAAACATGGCTGTGCTGCGTGTCGATCACCCGGATATCGAAGAGTTCATCAGTTGTAAAACCAACGAAAATCAGATCACCAATTTTAATATCTCGGTCGGAATCACCGACGCCTTTATGCAGGCGGTCGAGAATGACGAGGACTGGCCGCTGCGCTTCCCGGATGTCCATTCGCCCGAGTACCGGGAAGTTAAGGGTACGCTCGAGCAGGTGGAAGCGGCTGGCGTACCAATCAACACTGCAAAAGTAGTGCGTGCCCGCGAGTTGTTCTCCTCGATTGTGCGGCAAGCCCACCACAATGGCGAACCCGGCATGTTGTTTCTGGATTCCGCCAATCGCCAGAATCCGGTACCCCATCTATATCCCCTGGAAGCCACCAATCCGTGCGGTGAACAATGGCTGGGCCCTTATGAGAATTGCTGTTTGGGATCCGTGAACCTGGCCCAGCAATTCGGACCCAATGGCAGCGTCGATTGGGAAAAATTGGAGGAATCGGTTGTTCTGGCAACGCGCTTCCTGGATGATGTGGTTGAGGCTAACAGTTACGTGCCCGCAGTACCGCAGCTGGCAGAAGCTGCGCACCGCGCCCGCCGCATTGGACTAGGCATTATGGGTTTGGCGGATTTGATGTATCACTGCGGTATCCGGTACGGCTCACCGGAAGGGCAGGAGTTTTCTGCCCAGGTCATCGAGTTTGTGCGGTATGTCTCGATGCGGACGTCACTGGAATTGGCCCGCGAACGAGGCTCCTTTTCGGCAATTGAAGGGTCGATCTACGATCCCAAGGATTTTAAATGGGTGCCTCCCGAACCATTGGAACCCTACCAGCATGATTATGGTCGTCCGCATGTGGATTGGACCGGACTGACCGAAGGGATGAAAGAGCACGGCATCCGTAACGCCGCGCAAACTACCATTGCGCCCACCGGTACTATCGCGACCGTCGCCGGATGTGAAGGTTACGGTTGTGAACCAACTTTTGCGCTGGCGTATATCCGCCATGTCAATGACAATGGCAGAGATATGCAGCTGGCATACGCCAGCCCGCTCTTTGAACAGGCCTTGATCAATGCCGGGCTCGATTCCGATACCCGCCAGCGAATCATCGACCAGACCATGCAGGAAGGCTCATGCCAGAATGCCGTGGGATTGCCGGAGGAGATCCGAAAGGTTTTTGTGGTCTCGAGCGACATCACCGCAGAAGAGCATGTGCGCATGCAAGCTGCCATGCAGGCATTTGTGGATAACTCGCTTTCGAAAACCATTAATTTCCCGCCAGACGCTACCATGGATGATGTTGCAACCGCTTATTTGCTGGCCTGGAAACTGGGCTGTAAGGGCATCACCGTTTATGTGACCGGATCACGGGATAAGGTGGTGTTGGAAACCCTTGCGACGGCGCAAAAGAAACAGGCTGCTGAAACCCTGGGCGGCACTGAATTAATCGCTGATCAGGTCAATGAACAACTAACCATCTGGCATGAGTCTAAGAAACCACGTCCGCGTTACCTAACCGGGTATACCTTCTCGATCGAGACTCCTTTGGGCAAAGCCTTTATTACGGTAAACGAAAACGGTGGAACCCAGCCCTTCGAGGTGTTTATCAATACTGCCAAGGCTGGTTCGGACACCGCAGCTGTATCAGAAGCCATCGGGCGGCTGCTCTCGTATGTATTGCGCATTGCTTCCCCAATCGAACCCGCCAAACGCCTGCGCGAGATGACGAACCAGCTGTTGGGAATCGGCGGCGGCAGGCCGTTAGGGTTTGGACCCAACCGCGTGCGGTCGCTGCCGGATGGAGTGGGGCAGATCCTGGATGAATACCTGCAAAACCGCGCTGAGCGTCTGATCAATATGACCGAGGAGCTGGCGGCAAAGACCGACTCCGACAACGGACGGGAGGGTAGTTCGGACACGGACAATAACCTGGTTCAGGCCATGGGTCAGCGCTTGCTGCGTGTTGGAGATTTGTGCCCCGAATGCGGCGAGGCTGCGGTGATCAATGAGGAAGGCTGCCGCAAGTGCTACGCATGCGGATACAGCGAGTGTTAGAATAACCAGGGCTTACAAAAGAAACTGAGGTTTGGTAACCAAATGCGGTGCTTGATTTCCAGGCACCGCATTATACACCCGGCTGCGCCTTGTTCCTGCTATAAACTTGTGAGTTTCGTCTGCCTGACTGATGATTTGCATTCGTTGACTAATAACTTTCGTTGGATATCGTTAAAAAGATTGTATCTATGGAAAAAGTTGAATTCCTGGGGAGGGAATTATGAGTAAAACTTTGGAAGATCTTCAAGCAGCATTTGCTGGCGAGTCACAGGCTAACCGCAAGTACACGGCATTTGCCCAAAAGGCGGATGCTGAAGGGTATCCGCAAATAGCCCGCTTGTTTCGGGCTGCGGCTCATGCAGAGACGGTGCATGCGCTGGCGCATTACCGGGCGATGGAAGGAGTAAACACCACCCTCGATAATCTGAAAGCAGCAATAAGCGGTGAAAATTATGAAGTGGTGGATATGTACCCTGAATTCATCAAAGATGCAGAGACGGAAGGCGAAAAGCGCGCTTTGCGCAGTTTCACCTATGCCTGGGAAGTGGAAAAGGTGCATGAGGGACTCTACCGCGAGGCGCTGGAACGGCTCGAAGCCGGTGAGAAAGAGGACGAGGATTACGAGTATTATGTGTGCCCGGTATGCGGCTACACCCACAAACGGTCCGCACCGGAAAAGTGCCTGGTATGCGGTGCGCCTGCCTCGCGGTTCGAGAAAATAGCATAAATTCCTGGTTCCAGCGCAGCCAAAATATTTGAAGAGGCGGATGAGCCAGCAGTTCGGCGAGAAATAAATGGGAAAACTTATCTTGACTGGCCGGCAGATTCGCTGCGCATAGCCAATAAACGGGATGCGCTGGATCTGGTTGCGCTGTGCGGTGAACATGAAACCGATAATCTGCCGCTGGATGAGGAATGCCTGGATGCGGCGTTTTTCGACCTCAAATCAGGTCTGGCAGGGGAGGTGCTGCTCAAATTGAACAACTACCGCATCCGAGCCGCGGTCATTATGCCACAGGTACGCATCGGCAATGTAGGTTTCGCCGAATTCGTGCTCGAGACCAATCGTGGGAACCAGTTCCGCGTTTACAGCTGGCATGACGATGCTGAGAAGTGGTTGACGGGGTAGTCAGGGTTTTTGCCCGGAGTATACCCACCAGCCAGGTTGGTCAGGCTGCTCGCAGCATTGCATCACTTCCACCTCGCTGTCCTCCAGCCACAAAGCTGCTGGGCGGGCGGCTAAGTTATAGTTGGAAGCCATCGAAAGCTGGTACGCCCCGGCAGCCGGTGTAGCCAACAGGTCGCCGCGTTCGACCGGCGGCAGTACAATCTCTGGGATCAAGACGTCACCTGATTCGCAGAATTTGCCCACCAGGCGCATTTTCTCGGTTGGTGGGGCAGCAGCCCGCTGAACAACGCGTGCTGTGTAGTGCGCCTGATAAAGAGCGACACGGGGATTGTCTGCCAGACCGCCGTCGATCGCCACGATATGTGTTCCCGCGGGGGTGGTTTTTTGTGTTCCCACGCTATAAAGGGCTACACCGGCTCGCGCTGCGAGCCAGCGCCCAGGTTCGAGCACCAGACGCGGTATTTGCCATCCATAGCGTGCACAGCTCTCCTGGACGGTCTCAGCGACCGTTTTTACCCACGGTTCGGCATCGTCGATTGGATCGGCGTCCGTATAGCGCACTCCCCAGCCGCCGCCCGGGCTGATTTCCTGCGGGGTGTAATGGTTGGCAGCCGCAACCTCGAATAGCATCTCAATTGCCTGCCGGTATGGCTCCGCCTCGAAAATTTGCGATCCGAGATGGGTATGCAGCCCGGTTAAGTTGAGCCACGGGCTGGCCAGCGCGCGCTGGATCGCCTCGGCAGCTTCGCCATTTTGGATATGCAAGCCAAATTTGCTGTCTGAATGAGAAGTTTCGATATGGGGGTGCGTATTGACATTCAAATCAGGCGTGATCCGCAGCCAGATACGAGCCACCTGCATGCGCCTGGCAGCCAGGGTTTCCAGATAGGCCATTTCATCCAGACTGTCGACCACAATCGCCTGGATGTTCCAGTCGAGGGCAGCCTGCAATTCCGCACCGGTCTTGTTATTACCATGCAGATGGATGACGCTGGCCGGGAACCCAGCGCTTTGGGCAACATGGATTTCCCCCAGGCCCACCACGTCCGAGCCGGTACCCAGGGCTGCCAGCCTGGCCGCGAATGAGCGGGAAAAATAGGCTTTACTGGCATAGGCAACCATCGCCTCGCCGGAATAGTAGTGTTTGAACAGGGTTTTCAAACGATCCAGCTGGGCGCGAATGGTTGCCCCATCATAGATGTACAGGGGGGTCCCGTAAGTCGCGGCTAGATCGGCGAGATCATGTCCGGCAATCGACAGATGCCCCTTGGAATTGATTGTAGTGGTTATTGGGAATAATGAAAAATCTGTAGAAGTGTCCATGCTCACCAGTTTGCCCTGTGATGACCGTTTTAGTCTGTAAACCGGAATAAATCATACCATTCATCTATGATCTCTTGTCAAAACTCGATTGAACCAACCGCATGGATAATATTAAGACATGAGCCTGAGGGGAACCACTATTGGCCTAATTGTTTTCCCAATTTATTGCCTCACAAAATTACGCTCCCATTGATCAGGGAGCGTAACTAGTTGCCAACATCCCGGTATGGCGCGTATCAATTGCAGTGACGCAAAACAGGTTTGGTGCGTCTGGCGTAGTTTCGATGAAGCCCTTAGCAGCCTGAGACGTCCACTGCGTGAAACATTCCCGCGTTTCCCTGAGCAGCATCGCGAGCCATCGGAATGGTCCACATCGTGGCGTCATGCAACATGTTGAGGGCTCCTGAATACCCGCCGCCTGGGGCTGTGCACTGTCTGCCTGCCTCTGCCGGATACCCGGCGGAAACTGTGCCCGCCATTACACTCAATACCAGCAGAGCTATGATGGTGGAAATAAATAATTTCTTCATGTTTCGATTCCTCTCTTTGAGGTCGGTGCGATTTGGAATAAATCGCACCTGTTGGATGAAAAGCAAGTTTAGTCCACATTGAATTTCAAAACTAATGCGCTCCCTTTTTTCCGGATTCCCATTTTTTGCCTTTTGATAAATGTCAGGCCTAAATTAAGGTACCCGGCAGCGTCTCTCATGTCTTGCTACGGTCTCTCCTCGTCATGAATGACTGTGCGGATTTTTTCCATGGCTTGTTCAGAAATCTGACTCAGGTCGTGCACTGCATTCGCATGTTCTGCCGCTTGCCGGAAAATCTCTTCTTCTGTTTCCGCGCGCATTACTTTATCACAGTCAAAGCCGACATCTCTGCATCGCAGGATTTTCATTTGTGCCTCCTTTCAAAAGACTACAACCAAAATATCACACCAGGATAATGATGACATCGTAGAGTTCTACGATATCGGCTGGCTGTTATACGTATTTATTTAAATTAAAAAGATCTGACAGTTTTGGGAGCTGTCAGGGATTTGGCTCAGGTTGGGTCAGCCGTTTTTCTGTTGCCCACGAGGCGATTTGGGTCCTCGACGTAAAGCGCAATTTTGAAAGGATATTGGTTACGTGCGTTGTCACGGTCCGTTCACTTATGAATAATGCTTTGGCAATTTCAGGATTAGATTTTCCTTGCGCGATCAAAACCGCGATCTCGCGTTCGCGAGGAGTCAACCCGCCGAACTTCTCTTTCGTCCTCTGTTGGAAAGTGGCAGCAAGCCGTGCAGTGTCCAGCTCTGGAGCTGCAAGCGCGAATTCGATAGCTTGTTCAAACGCCATTGCACGGCCTTCTGCCCATGCTTTATCGAACTTTGCTGCGGTGAATTGCTCACGCGCGAGGGTGAGATATTTGTTATAGTCCCTCGCCTCAACTGGACCAAAATTTTCCTTAATCTTTCCTTCTATCAAAGTATCCACGATGGCAAAGAGCTGAATGGCGCGCAATACTTGATTTTCTAATATCGCACCAACAGCAAATCCTAGAAAAGCAGCAGCAACAAGTTGCTTTATATTCAGTTCTCGCGCTGTCGTCAGACACTCAACGAAGAATGATCTCCCCGCAGCGAGATCGCCGTCGTGAAGTGCGATAAATCCCAGATTTGCCATGAGATTCCCGATCTGGAGCTTGCTCCCGAGTTCGTGCGCAATGCTGAGCCCCTCGACCGCAAATTCCTTAGCAAGATCATAATTGCCTTCTGTGCGGGCGATCTCGGCTAATCTCGTTAACGAGAAACCGATATGTTGCCGATCTTTGGTCTCTCGAAAGTATGACAAATTGGTTTCAAGTTGGCGACGCGGATCCGCGAGCTCGCCTTGTGTGAAAGACAAGTTTGCAAGATCGGAAACTAATATTGCCTCCCATCGCCTATCCCCGACGGAACGAAATAGCATCATACTGTCTTCGAATGCTTTGCGAGCCGCTTGGTAATCATACTTATTTTCATACCAATGTGCTCTTTGATGTATCAAAAGCGCGCTGATCCAAGGCTCGTTCAGGTCCTGAAGTGTCGCCCAGGCATCATCGCATTGTGATTGGGCGAGTATAGGATCTTCCGCATACACGCTATTACTCAATAAAATTTGCGCCAAAGCGCGCAAAGGTTTGCCCGCCTGTCCATGCTGTCGTGTGATTGTGATCGCCTCTTCGAGATATGGATGACTCGCTTTGCTGCCACCCACCCAGGCCGCTGCTGGCGAATTTGTCAACAGACCGGCAGCTACCAACCCCTTCGCGCGAATCAGAGTATTCGGTGCTGTCTCGGGCAGAATCAACAATCTCTCTAAATACATTCGACCCTCGTTCCAATAGCCACGACGCTCCCAAAACCACCCCAGCGCAGCCGCAAGCCGCAGACCTTTCTCGGCATGTCCTCCCCGGTGCGACCAATCTAGCGCAGCACGCATGTTGTCGAGGTCTGTGTCAAGACGATCAAGCACTTGCATTTGCTCAGGACTGTGCAATTTGGGAGCAGTGAACTCGGCGAATTTCATGAAATAGTCGAGGTGGAAATCTCTAACAGCATCTTCAGCACCGGATTCCACTAGTTTTTCTCGAGCGTACTGCCGTATGGTTTCCAGAAGTCGGTATCTGGGTCTATCATCCAGTTGGAGCAAGACCAACGACTTTTGAACTAATCTCGAAAGCACATCGAGAATCTCATTCTTTTTTTCCTCGGTACAGACCGACTCCGCTGCTTCTAGCGTGAACCCACCCGCAAAAATCGCCAGACGTCGCAGCAAGAGACGCTCGGCCTCTGACAATAATTCGTAACTCCAATCTATTGAGGCGCGAAGCGTGCGATGCCGCGGCAGGGCTGTGCGGGTGCCAGTCGTAAGCAAACGAAAGCGATCATCCAACCGCGCCGCAATCTCACCGATGGAAATCGAATTTACTCGTGCGGCGGCTAATTCTATCGCCAGCGGCATTCCATCCAGCCGGCGGCAAATTTTCGCTATAGCTGATGCATTTGTGTCATCCAAATGCAAATTTGGATTGGTCGAATTCGCTCGGTCGATGAACAAGCGCACAGATTCATACTGCCTTATCACCTTGATACTTGGCGCTTTCTGGGTGGAAGGCAGCGAAAGTGATGGAACCTGAAAAGCAGTTTCCCCTGCAATGTTTAATGGCTCGCGGCTCGTGGCTAGGATTTCCAAATTAGGACAAGCCCGCAGGAGAGCATTGCACAACTCGGCAACCCCTTGAATCAGATGTTCACAATTGTCGAGAACGAGCAAGAGATTCTTCAACTGGAGAAAATTTTGCAGCAGGGCGACAATAGGGACCTCGGTGACCTGGTACAGATCGAATACGGATGCGACAGAATGAGGAATCAGGGCAGGGTCAGCGAGGGGAGCGAGGTCAACGAGCCAAACACCGTCAGGGAAGTCGTCCAGCTGATTGGCAGCTTGCAGCGCCAGCCGTGTTTTGCCGCAGCCGCCTGCGCCCGTGAGCGTTACCATTCGTGCTATGGACAGCAAATGTCTTAATTCGGCGAGTTCGCGTTCGCGACCGATAAAACTGTTGAGAGACAGTGGTAAATTGCCTCGAACAGGGCCCAAGTGCGTCTTCACTGATGCTTCCTGACTCATTCATACCACCTTTATTTGCCATCTGGATGAGGACATATCCTATCTTCATCGTGGAGGCATCATTACAATTTAGCTTCCACCATTGCTCAAAACCATCCTAATATAGCCTTAATTATAGATCTTAAGGCAATAGACGCTGAAGCCGTTGCCTCAATCATCCTTTTAAGATAAATTAATCTACTTTTCCCGCTGCTTGTTAGTTCCAGGATACCAAATCCATATATTGAAATGCCCAGTATGCTGAGAAAAAGGTCAAGGCGATGATCAGTAAATAGAATAAGCTGACCGCGGCTGCTACCGGCCAATTTTCCATTCTAATTTGTTTGCGATTCGGATTGCGGTCAGTCTTCTGCATCCCGACCTCCATGTACAAAATTACTTTCTTTTAAGCATAGGAGCGGCGGTATAGATTGAAGATGCAGGGGGTCGAATGTGTATACGCAGGTGAATGTTGCGATAAGGCTCTTATCATTAATAGTATAGAGAACCGGTCAATAATATTCAAGAGCGAAAATTGACCGTCGGATCAGGTATAATGAGTAAGGGGACGCAAGATTGAATTGATGACAAAGGAGAAATATCATGGCACACCATTTGTCAGCTGAAGAAAAACAATTTCTAAAGCTGGTTGAAAAAATCCCGGTAGAAGACGACGTCCGGGAGGGTTGGGTGCTGGCGATTCAAACCAATGGCATGACAGAGGATATCGCCGAGGAAATTCGAAAAGTGTTGACCACAGTTCCGGAAGGAGAATCTGAAACCAGCGAAATGGCTCGCGGCAGGTCTCTGGTTGAATTTATGACTCTGGTAAAACGCTGGCGGCTGGCTTATCAGTCTAAGAATTTTGGCCGCCGCTAAGTTGCCAGGTCCTTTATTCCAAAAATCCCCTCGCAAACAATCGTTGCGAGGGGATTTTATATTAACCTAAAACCTGATTTATGCTCGGGCTTTGCTGGTACGGCGGATCAATTTAATCACCTCGACGCCGAAGAACAATACGATGCTGAAGGCAAAGCAGATTACCAGTTCAAGCAGGGAAAGCGGCTGGGTGTTGAAAATGTTTTGCAGGAACGGGACATAAACGACCGCCAATTGCAGCAGTATAGTGAGCAAAACAGCGCCGATCAACTTACGGTTTGAGAAAAACCCGATCGAGAAAGTTGAGTCCGTTTCTGACCGCACTCCCAGTACGTTGCCCATCTGTGCCAGGGTCAAAGTGGTGAAAATCATCGTTTGCCAGGTTTCGCTCCGTCCACTGGAAAATGCCCATATTCCGACTCCCAATGAGACGACCGCCAGCATCACACCGATAAAAATGATATCCAAGCCAAGGCCGCGCGCGAATATACTTTCGGATGGTGAATGCGGTTTTCGCTTCATCGTTCCAGGTTCGGCCGGTTCGACGGTTAGTGCCAGGCCGGGCAAACCGTCGGTTACCAGGTTGACCCATAGAATTTGCAGCGGTGTCAGGGGCAGCGAAAGACCAAAAAACGGGCCGGCGAGCATCACCAATACTTCACCGAAGTTGGACGTCAGCGCGTATTTGATGAATTTGCGGATGTTATCGTAAATCCGGCGGCCTTCTTCAACCGCAGCAACGATTGTGGCGAAATTATCATCCAGCAGGATCATATCCGACGCTTCCTTGGAGACATCGGTACCCGTAATACCCATTGCCACGCCAATATCGGCCTTTTTGAGCGCTGGAGCGTCATTAACTCCATCGCCGGTCATAGCCACAATATTGATCTTCTCTTGCAGCGCCTGGACGATTTTTAGTTTGTGTTCCGGTGAAACCCTGGCAAAAACCGAAATATTATCCACCCGCGCTTTGATATCTTCGACTTCCATCTTCGCCAGCTCAGCCCCTGTAACGACAATGCTCTTTTCATCAGCGATTTCAAGTTCACGGGCGATGTGCATTGCAGTCAGGGGGTGGTCACCCGTGATCATAATGGTGCGAATTCCTGCTGATTTGGCAGTCAGCACCGCATCGCGAACTTCAGGGCGGGCAGGGTCGATCATCCCCATCATGCCAATGAAAGTCAGATCCGATTCAACCGGTTGGTCGCAAGTGAGATTGTCAGGTTCTTCGCAGAACCGGTAGGCAACCCCCAGAATGCGGATCCCACTCTTCGCCATGTCCGCGTTGGCATTTTCGATCCGGTCGCGCCAATGGGAATCCATCGGTACGGGTTTGTCGCCGACCCAAACAAAAGTTGAAATATCGAGCAGCGAATCTGTGGCGCCTTTGGTAATGCTCAAGTAAGGCATTTGATATTCAGCCGGGATAGCAGCCTTCACAGGTAATAATGCCGCAGGCTGGTTTTCATGGTCGATTGTATGCACTGTGGTCATCAGTTTCCGGTCTGAATCAAATGGCAGCTCGGAAACACGCGGCATCGCCTTCTCAAGGTCATCTTTCCACAAACCAGCCTTGGCTGCGGCGATAACCAGGGCGCCTTCAGTTGGGTCACCGACAGTGGAAAAACTGCCAGGCTGGCCTTCCACAGCTTCGAGGATGGCATCGTTGCACAACGCACCGCCGACCAGCATGAGCGCAATAGCTGATGACAACACAGGCCCAGTTTCAGCCGCACCTTCCTGTGAAATCGTTGGTGAATAACCGCTGACTTCCTGCAAAAAATCGACCCTGTTTCCCGCCACATCCACCATTGTGACCGTCATCTTATTCTCGGTCAGGGTACCGGTTTTGTCAGAGCAAATTACGGTTACTGAACCAAGGGTTTCAACGGCATGTAATTTGCGGATCAGCGCCCGGCGCTGCAGCATTCGCTGCGCACCCAGGGCAAGGGCAATGGTAACCACAGCCGGCAGTCCTTCAGGAACCGCGGCAACCGCCATACTGATGCCGGTCATGAGCATGGCGTTGAATTCCTCGCCGCGCGCCAATCCCATGCCAAAAACAATCAGCACGATTATGATTGCGGCAACTGCCAGACCTTTGCCAAGCTGATCGAGTCTTTTTTGCAGGGGGGTCTTTTCATCGCCAACGGTCTGTATCATATCGGCGATGTGACCAAGCTCAGTCTCCATCCCGGTCGTGGTCACAACTGCCTGTCCGCGTCCGAATGTGGTTATCGTGCCCATAAAAACCATGTTATGCCGGTCGCCAATGCCAAGGTTGTCTTTGTCGATCACAGCGGTTGATTTTTCAACCGGTTCTGATTCACCGGTGAGCACGGCTTCCTGCACACGCAAATTGATGGATTCAATGATGCGGCAATCGGCAGGAACGGAATCACCTGTATCCAGTTGGATCACATCGCCGGGGACGAGCTCACGCGCCTGACCTTCAAACAGGTGGCCGCCGCGGCGTACTTTCACTTTGGGCACGGCCATTTTCTTTAATGCCGTCATCGCCTGTTCGGCTTTAAATTCCTGTGTAAACCCGAGCGTGGCATTCAATACCACGATGATCAGGATGACGATTGCATCGATATATTCATGCAGAAAAAAAGAAATGCCGGAAGACACAATCAGAATGATGACCATAACATCCTTCAACTGGTCCAGCAGGATTTTCCAGGCACTTTTTCCACCGCGTTCCACCAGCTCATTTGGGCCATAAGTCTCGAGCCGCTGTCTGGCAACATCCGGATCCAGCCCAGTCTTGAGGTTTGTTTCCAACTGCGAGGCTACTTCATTGACATCGATTCGGTGCCATTCTTTCATGGGAGGCTCCTTACTAAAGAGAGACTAACCGTTGGATTAAAATAAGACCATCACCAGGTGATGGTCTTGCATCACGTCCGAAAACGTTCGAGCCGCCGGAAGGTTTACTTCGTCATGACGGCAGCCCGGCCCTGAAACAGGGTAGCTACTCCCCAACAGATTACGAAGTCTACCCGATACATTATCCTGTGTCAAGAAAAATGAAAAAACTGAATTGTTCATTTATCCATATAGTATAAAACGAAAATGCTTAAAATCTGAGAGCCTCCAGCAATATTTGCTGGAGGCTCTCACAAGACAGGGGTGGAACCCACCACTAACCATGCCGCACAGCTGCTTGATACCCGTATGGAGGGGACAGGTTCCGGAAGCAATTTGTCGGCATGCCGAACCTATGAGCAGACGTGTTTGAAGAAAGGGTTATGATAAACCCCTAATTCATATAGAAAGGATAGCCGGTTGACCGGTCATTCCAGCCTTCCGTCAGGCCAGCCAGGTTTTTTTAACCCTGACGGGTCTGTACGGATGCACCTGTTAATGTGAAGAACGGTTGCGCAAAAAAGCTGGTATGTCGAGATCGTTGGTATTGATGACGTGCGGCTGGTATTCGGCCGGCGATTGGTTCGACGCTGACCGCTCAGCCTTCATCGATTGGCTGCTCGCCGGGAATGCCAGGGATTCCTTCGATGCGGGGCGCGTCTCCAATAAAGGGGATCGCATATTGGTGGGGCGGTCAAAACCGGTTGCTATGACGGTGATGCGCACCTCTTCACCCATATTGGGATCGATTACCGCGCCGAATATCAAATTGACATCAGGATGAGCGGTCTCCTTAATAATCGCTGCCGCCTGATTCACTTCGAAGAGGGTTAGCGAACTGCCGCCGGTTACATTGAAGAGAATACCGCGCGCGCCGTCGATGGTGATGTCGAGCAATTGGCTTGAAATAGCCAGTTCAGCTGCTGCTTTGGCACGGTCCTCGCCGGTGGCGTGACCTACAGCCATGAGCGCTGCTCCGCCTTCCGACATGATGGCACGGACATCAGCAAAGTCCAAATTGATCATTCCGGGGACGGTGATCAATTCGGAAATGCCCTGAATGCCCTGTCGCAGCACATCGTCTGCGGTTTTGAAAGCCTCGGTCAGGCTGACCTTTTTATCGACGATTTGCAGCAAACGGTCGTTGGGGATAACGATCAGTGTATCGGCATGTTCTTTGAGCTTGGTGATGCCGCCTTCGGCTGCTTGCTGCCGGCGCGATCCTTCGAAAGAAAAGGGTCTAGTGACAACGCCGATAGTTAGTGCACCGACTTCCTTGGCAATTTGAGCCACGATTGGTGCAGCTCCGGTACCCGTACCGCCACCCAAACCTGAGGTGACGAAAACCATATCGGACCCTTTGAGCACTTCGTATAATTCCTCAGCAGACTCTTCGGCAGCTTTGCGGCCAACCTCGGGATTGCCGCCGGCACCCAGACCGCGGGTCGATTTGTCACCGATGCGTACCCGGGTGGGAGCTTTGGAAAGGAGTAATGCCTGGGCATCGGTATTGACGGTGATGAATTCGATGCCGTTCAATCCCTCCTCAATCATCCTGTTGACAGCATTACACCCGCCTCCGCCAACGCCTATGACCTTGATCCTTGCAAACGATTCTGGTTGAAGTCCATAATTCATATCCATTTTTTCCTCCGCTTTATCCTGTCTTGTGTTGTGGTTTGAGATGCCGTAATCCTGCAAATGCACTCTTGATACCGCTAAGGTAATAACCGACGCAAGAAATCTTTGATTTTGTCCGAGTCCAATACTCCTCCTTTTGGTGAACGCCGCCGTTCACGAACCAGACCGGTTTCACTCATCAGCATGGCCCAATGCAGCAGGCCAACGCTGGTGGAAAACGCCGGTGAGTGCAACTGGTCCGTCAAACCGACCAAGTTCTCAGGGCGGGCAAGCCGAACCGGAAGTCCCATAACCGAGCTTGCCAGCGTGCGAATTCCTGGCAACAGGCTTGTTCCTCCCGTCAGCACCATTCCTGCTGGAAGCAGGCCGTCATAACCCGAACGCTTGATTTCCTGTAAAACCAGCTGGAAAATTTCCTCCGCGCGGGCTTCAATGATATGAGCCAGTTCACGGCGGTTCATTTGGGCAGGACCTTCCTGACCGAATGAGCGCACATTGATTACGTCGCCTTCTGCGACTTCCGACTCAACAGCATGACCGTATTTCTTCTTCACTTCCTCCGCCTGGTCAATGGGCAGGCGCAGTCCGTGCGCAATATCTGAAGTAACGTGATTTCCACCGACCGCCAGAACCATGGTGTGCCAGATGTCTCCGTCGATGTAAATCGCCAGGTCGGTGGTCCCGCCGCCAATATCGCAGATGATGGTGCCCATCTGCCTTTCTGTGTCGCTGAGCACAACTTCAGCGGATGCCAGCGGATTGAGCACGAATTGCGAAACCTCAACCCCGGCCGCCTGCACGCATTGGCGCAAGTTTTCGACCGTCGATTGGGCTGCTGTGATGATGTGGGCTTCGACTTCCAGACGGTAACCATGCATACCGATCGGGGTGCGTATGCCATCCTGCCCGTCGACCACAAAGCTGCGCTGGATGACATGGATAATCTGACGGTTATGCGGGATGGCAACCGCCTGGGCGGCTTCCAGTGCGCGGGCGATATCCAGATCATCGATCACTCCGCCCGAAATTCCCACAACGCCCCGGCTGTTAACAGATGCCACATGCGATCCGGCCAGGCTTACCAGCGCGGATGTAATTTCCAGCCCTGAGGTTCGCTGCGCTTTTTCGATGGAACGAGCAATGGAAGTGGAAGCAGCGGCCAGGTCCACGATGGTGCCTTTGCGAATACCCTGTGACGGCTCGATGCCAACACCCAGGATCCGCAGGTGATTCTCATCTTCCACTCGCGCAACCAGTGTGCAGACTTTGGTTGTGCCGATATCAATTCCCACTACAATTGGTTCATCCATGGCTGGTTCCACCTATCTAAAAAATGGTGCATTGATAAATTCAACGCTAATCATGTCTTGCGGCTTGATGCCTCTTTGATCAAGATTCGCGATAATGGCCTGGTACATAGAAACCTTCAAGTCAAAATCACCCAGGTCGCGGCCAATATATACATCCAACCCGGATGGCTCTTCCCAGCCCAGACCGTTCAGCGAGTTGTAGACCAGTTTGGACTCGACTGGGATCAAGGATGTAAGGTCGATCATACGCTTCATGGTATTGGGGTCGATCTGTCGTCCCCAAATTTCAACTGGAACGGCGGATACGGTAGTGTCAGCCGTTTCAGAAGCTTCTGTCAGGGTTGGTCCTCTGTCCGCATCAGCCAATGGTAAAAGAGGCGGCTGGGTGTCCGCACCCACGGTGAGTAGTTCTCCGGGCTCACCACGCGGTGGTAAAATGACACCGTTTTCGGCAATCCAGTAAACGTTTTCTCCTGCTGTCCAGGCAACAACGGGTTGTAATTCGGTCACCTTAACCGTGATTTTAGCCGGCAGGCCGACTTGAATTTTGACACTTTCCAGTTCAGGAAAAGCCCGTACAAGGTCTGCTTTGGCAGCCTGAGAGTCGAAGGTGACGATTTGGCTGCCACGGGCACTCAGGACAGCCTCAATATCCCCCACGGTCAAGCGGGAGATACCCTCGACAGTTATATCGGATACCTGGAATTCGGCGGAAAAACCGAGGGCAAAGATCGCCAGAGCCATAAATACTGCAATAATTGCTGATATGATCCGCCATCCCAAATTGATCATCGGTAGGGCCGGCAGCCGTAATTCTGCACCAGAAGCGCCTAATGAATAGTAATACTGGCGTTTCACCCGGCTTCGGTTGGTTTGATGGATTGGCCGGGCAGCGCTATGCGGATCACCACGGACAATGACGGATGGAGCACGGGCGGCGCGGCTGGCAGCCTCACGAGTTTGAGAGACCCGCTGGGTGCTGCGCTGCTGGCGGCGTTGGCGCACGAGATTCGATCGGGAGAGCGGCGAAACGGTTTTTTCTGCTCTCATGCGTTCCTCCTATATTCGAACTCAGTATGTTCGCGGTCTGCTTTACGCTCCAGTGCCAGTTCAATCAACTGTTCGATCAGTCTGGGGTAGGGCAATCCGCTTGCTTCCCAAAGTTTGGGGTACATACTGATTCGGGTAAAACCTGGTAAGGTGTTGACCTCGCTCAGGTAGATCGAGAGGTCGTCGGCGTTCACCAGGAAATCGACGCGTGCCATGCCGGCACAATCAATAGCTCGATAGGCTGCCACAGCAATCCGCTGAATTTCAACTGTCACCTGCTCAGGCAGGGGAGCGGGGATAACCAATTGCGAACTATCGGACAGGTATTTTGCCGTGTAGGAATAGAAATCCTCGCCGGGGATGACCTCACCGGGGATCGAGGCCAGGGGCTGGTCGTTGCCCAACACGCTGACTTCGATTTCACGCACATTCGAAAGCCCTTTTTCGATAACGATTCGGCGGTCATAACGGGCTGCTTCCATCAATCCTTCACCCAGATCAGAGCGTGTACGGCATTTGGTGATCCCAACCGACGAGCCAAGATTGGCTGGTTTGGTGAAAAGCGGGTAATCAGCAAGAGATTCTGCCATGGCAATTACCCGATCGATTTCGGTCTCCGTTTGTTGGCGGGTAACAACCACACTCGGTAATACAGGCAGGTTGTATGCTTTCATTACTGACTTGAAAACACCCTTGTCCATGCCCAGCGCGGAAGCGAGCACCCCGGCGCCAACATAGGCAAACCCGGCCATTTCGAACAAACCTTGAATGGTGCCGTCTTCACCGAAGGTGCCATGCAAAGCAGGGAACAGGACATCAAGCGACGTATGCGGTTCGAGCGTGCCGTTCCGCCGGATGTAGAGCCGGTTATGTCCCGGTTCAGCCAGCAGAGTGACTCGCTGTAATTGACTCAAATCACCCGCCTCGAGCGCATCAAGCGCGTTGGCGCCGGCGAACCAATCTCCATGATGGCTGATAGCGATTTGCACGACCTCAAATCGCACCGGGTCAAGGTTGGCGAGAATCGAACGAGCCGATTGGAGTGAAACTTCGTGCTCACCCGAACGGCCGCCAAAAAGAACGCCAACCTTCGTCTTCTCCATCATCTTGATATCCTCTTTACTACCAATGTTTCTTCGCCGTTCCATGCTCCCACAGGTTCTATCTCCAATTCCAGATGTACATTAAACTTCTCGAGGACGGTATGCTGCACCAGCTTTATCAGCTGCCAGTAATCACTTGCGGTTGCTGACTCATCATTTACAAAGAAATTCGCATGAACCTGGCTGACCTGTACCCCTCCACAACGTACTCCCTTGAGTCCGGCGGCTTCGATTAATCTTCCGGCATAATCTCCCGCCGGATTTTTAAACATGGATCCCATACTGGCTCCTGGTGGTTGTGTGCTCTTACGTTTGGCTGACAATTCAGCGATCTTTTCCTGTACAACCTCAGGCGAACTAATTTGACACCGCAGCCGGGCTGCCAGAATAACAGCCTGTCCTGGATTACGTTTTAGCACGCTGGTGCGATATCCGTATTCCATTTTGTCCGGGGTCCAAAATTGCCGTCCATAAACTGGATGCAAGATTTCTGCCAGCATAAGGCCGGATTGCATATCACTGCCAAATGCGCCGGCATTCCCGTAGACCGCACCGCCGAGCGTCCCGGGTATTGTGGCTGCCCATTCCAACCCGCTCAGTCCTCGCAGAGCGGCGCGGCGGGCGATTGTGCCGAATATCGCTCCAGATTCAGCCCAAATGGACGGCGGGTTGCCGGTGGCATCCACGATTATTTGGTGTGCGCGATTCAGGATCACAACCCCGTGAAAACCTTTATCACTGACCAACAAATTGGCGCCGCTTCCCAGGATCATAAAAGGCACTTTTAGCTTCCACAGGGTCAAAACGGCCTTTTCCAATTCCTCGCCACTGCCGACCGCAATCATCGCATCGGCAATTCCGCCGACGCGTGCGGTGGTGTAGCTGGATAATGGCACATTCTCTTGCAGGCGGTCGCCAAGAAGTGTGCGCAGGTCATCCATTGGGAGGGGGAAGGAATTGGGAGTCATCGACAACCCTTTACAGGGACTTTATCCTTTCAATCAATCGAACCAGTGTATTATCTGAATATTTCATAACGGGAACGTAAAGATCGAATGCATCTGCTTCTCTGACCAGGGCAGTAGTGCCATGTCTCCCCAGGAGATCAATCGAGGTCAGGTTTTTACTGTTCTTTTGTGGAGGTTGTGCTGATTTTCGATGTTTAGCCATTTTGTTCCTCCCGGTTCTTTAGCTCAGCCAAGACCCCGGCGCTGACCTGATCCGCATCACCTGCGGAGAGAACGAGTAAAACATCACCTCGCTGAATCTGGAGCAATAAATATTGGATGGCGTCGGAGAGGGTTGGGGCAAAATAAGCAGATGGATGAGCCATCCCTTCAACAATGGCTGCGGATGAAAAACCCTGACCTTTTTCTCGAGCCGCGTAAACCTCGGTGATGACGACATGATCCGCTAAAAGGAGGGCAGCGGTAAACTCATCCAGCAGAGATACGGTGCGTGAGTAGGTGTGCGGCTGCCAGACTGCCCAAATACGCCTCTCTGGGTAACGTGCCCGTGCCGCAGCCAGTGTTGCTCGAATCTCAGTCGGGTGATGCGCATAATCGTCGACTACGATGACACCTTTAGCTTCTCCGAGAACTTCGAACCGCCGGCCTGTGCCGCTAAATTCACTCAAGGCAGTGGCAGCCTGGTCCAATGGGAGACCCATGGAATGGATGATTGCTATTGTTGCCAGTGCGTTCAGCACATTATGGGTTCCAGGGACCTGTAAACTTACATCAGCGAGAGGAGCATCATGGAAAGATGCTTTGAAATCAAAGCCGCCGCGCTGATTGGGCATCATATTCTCGGCGCGATAATTTGCCTGAGCACCGGTGCCGTATAAAAGCATGCGGATGTTGTCCCGGCAATGGTTTTTTGCCAGCCATAAAGCACCCTTGTCATCGGTGCAGGCAATCAGCGTCCCACCAAATTCAAGCCGTCGAACAAATCGGGCAAATGCTTCGTTGTAGCTCTCGCGGGTAGGGAAGCAATCGGGGTGGTCGTGTTCCATGGCTATCACCACGGCAATATGCGGTGTTAGCCCCAGGAACATATTGTCATATTCATCTGCTTCGATGACGAAGATGCTGCCAGAACCTGCATGGGCGTTGTTGCCAAGATTTTTGGATACACCGCCAATGATGTAGGATGGATCCAACCCCAGGCGCGTTAAGACCCAGGCTGTCATGGCGGTGGTGGTGGTTTTCCCATGCGTACCGGCTATGGCAATTCCCTGGCTGCCTTCCATGAGTTGCCCCAGGAATTCAGAGCGCTTGAATACCGGTATTCCAGCAGCCCAGGCAGCCTCGACTTCCGGATTGGCGTCAGGAATTGCGGAAGAGCGGATCACAATATCGGCCTGGGTGACGTTTTTTGCATCATGCCCGGCATACACCGTTACTCCCTGGGCTGCCAGTTGCCGTGCCAGGGGTGACATGACGCGGTCAGAACCGGAAACGGAATATCCCCGTTCCTTCAAGAACAGGGCGATGGCCGATAAGCCGGTTCCTCCAATGCCGATCAGGTGAATTCGTTTCATCAGATAAACACCACCATTACAAAGACAAAGGCTATTGCAACAGCAAAATAAATAACCGGTGACCCTAACCACACGGGCGGCAAGAAGGCCATCAGCCGCTCTGCGGCCTGACCCATTGCCGACGCAGGGTCGGGCGGAATGATGATGGCGAAGGGGTAATTGGCACTGTCAAGGTAGAACCAGATTGTTCCCCAGATCATGAAGCCATTGATCGCACCCAGGAAGAAGCCTAAAAGAACGTCCTGCAGCCGTTCGCGCACAAATCGACCACTGGCAGCGATACGGGGCAGGTTGGGCGTCTGGTAGCCAAAGAACACCAGCAGACCCAGAACCACAACTCGCAGCCAGAACAGTTCGGTTGGGGCAGTAGTCGCCAGGGTGTCGTTGACGAACGGGACGAAGCGCTCCAGCACATTCATGATGAACATGGAGAGGATGACACCAAAAGTCACCAGGATCTCGCGCGCCCACCCGCGCACCCCGCCAATTAAGGCGAAGAGACCTACTAAAATCCAGAATACGGCGTTTATGCTAATCATGCGCTGTGGCACCCTTTCTGGTCGATTTGGCTAGATCACGCAGTAAATTCGCAATTGAGTCAGCGGCCTGTGGCCGTGCGAGGGACCGCATGGCTTGCTCCATTTGAGTCAACCGCTGCGAGTCCCGAATTAAATCCAGCACGGTGGTGGTCAGAGATGCCGCCAAATGTTGATCCTCAATGATTTTGGCTGCACCTTGCCTAACCAGGTAGTTGGCATTGACTTTCTGATAGCGCCAGGCATAAGGGTAAGGTACCAATATGGCCGGCAGCCCAAAGTAGGGAAACTCGCCGAGCGCGGAGGCTCCGGCGCGGGAAATTGCCAGGTCTGCGCTGGCCAGCGCTGCGCCCATTTCTTCATGCAGGTAAGCATAAGGATGATAGTTAGCCTGCAACTCCACCGGGAGTGCCTGGCGAGCTGCGTTGATCTCATCCCAATCCAACTGACCGCTGATATGAATAATTTGCAGATTCGGGAGCAGATTAGGCAGGGCTGCAAGAATTGCCCGATTAATTGAACGGGCTCCTTTGCTGCCGCCGAATCCAAGCAAGACGGGCAAGTCATTGTTCAAGCCAAGGGTTAGCCGTCCGCGCTCGCGGGTCCAGGTGGAAAAATCTGACCGGACCGGATATCCCGTGGTGACCAGATTTTTACTTTTCGAGAAATAAACCTTCGAGTCTTCGGCGGATAATGCGATGCGGTCGGAGAAACGCGCCAGGAACTTTAAGGCTAGTCCGGGTTCAATGTCAGGGACATAGAGCAAGGATGGATAGTGCCGGGCAGCCACCGCCATCGGAGCGGCGACATACCCGCCGGTGAAAAACAGCACATCGGGGCGGAATTCTTTCAATATGCGGGATGATGCAATCCTTCCGCGTAACAAGCGAAGGATATTGCCCGGCAAGGTGCGCAAACCGACTCCATGCACGCCAGCTGCAGGAATGCCGGTAAAGGGGATATTCAGGCGTGTCACCAATTCAGATTCCATGCCATTCTCCCCGCCAACCCAGAGCACCGGGTTCGCTTCATCGCCTAATGCCTGAAGGACGGTGAGAGCTGGATACACGCCCCCTCCGGTCCCCCCGGCGCAAATTAACAACCGCACCGAATGACCTCCCTTCCTGTTCCTGTTTCTCGCGGGATGATACCCGCCCCACCGAGAAGATTAATCCAACCGCGCCCAGGGTCATGGTCAGGCTGGAACCGCCAGCACTGATAAACGGCAGCGCGTTTCCGGCAAAGGGGAACAAATTGACCATAACGCCCATATTGAGGATGGCTTCCATGACGATCCAAAAGGTCAATCCTGAAGCCAGTAACTTACCGGTGAAATCAGTCGCGCGAGATGCAACGGTAAGTCCGCGCCATAAAAACACCAGGTAGAGAACGACAACCGCACCTGCACCCAGCAAGCCTGTTTCTTCCGCGATTACAGCAAAAATCGAGTCGGTGTGGGAGACGGGCAGGCTGAATTTGGTAGAACCTTTGCCGATTCCAACCCCAAAGAATCCGCCGCGGACCACTGCCTCGATGGAGCGTTGAATGTGCATCGATGCCGTCGCGGGGTCGCGCAGACCGGCGATATATTGTTCGATACGGGCCTGACCGGTGTCAGAAACTGCGATGAGCAAAGCACCCAGCACCAAAACAATGAGGAAGATAAGCACAATTTGCTTGGTATCGACCCCTGCCAGGAAAAACAGCAGCACACCCAGAAAACAGATGGTGATGGTGGCGCTCAAATCGGGCTGCAGCACAATCAGACCGGCCGTCAAACCAAGGATTACGGCCATTGGTACCAGGCCTAATTGAATGTTATTAAGGACATCGCGCTTTGCGGTTAACCAATACGCAAGGTACATGATAATGACGACTTTGGCCATCTCAGAGGGCTGAATCGAACCGCTGAACAGGGTGCGCTTGGAGTTGTAGCGCATCTCGCCGAAAAGCAGAACCGCCATCAGCAGGATCAGGGTGAGAATCATGATCGGCACGACCCACTTGCGCCAGCGCCGGTAGTCGATATACATCATGACCGTGCCGCCAATAATTCCAACGATCGCCCATTTGAGCTGGTTGATCAGATAATAAGCCGGGCTTTCTTCGCGCAGCATCGAAGGCTGCCAGCTCGCCGAATAAACCATCAGCAAGCCGAAGCCCAATAGAAAGGCCACAGATAAAAGCAGCGGGACATCGATCCCCAGGCGTAATGGACGGGGGGTCGACCTGGTTTTCGCCGCACCTATTTTAGAATTTACGGCAGCCTGTTCACCCATAATGTAAAGGCCTCTCCTCTTTCTTCAAAATCATTAAACTTGTCGTAACTGGTTCCTCCAGGCGAAAGCAGTACCACGCCGCCAGGCTGTGCCACATCGGCGGCAGCTTTAACCGCTGTTTCCAAACTATCGCAGTGCTGAATGGTATAAGGCCGCTGACCATCCTTCAGGGGCCCTATTGCGGCCAAAATTTTGAGGCTGGCTTCACCGAAGACCACCACATGATCCACCTTTTGGTGAACCAGTTCCGCCAGATCTTGCCAAGGCAGGTCCTTATCTCGGCCGCCAAGCATCAGAGTGATCGGTTCGTCGAAAGCCCGGATGGCTGCGCAAGTTCGTTCAGGCGCTGTGGCAATCGAGTCGTTATACCAATCCACACCGTTGAGGTGCCGTACGAACTGCAGCCGGTGGGGGACTCCCTGGAAGTTGCGTATGCCGGCTCGAACCGCCTCGATCGAAAAACCGGCAGCCAGCGCTATGGCACAGGCGGCTACAACATTGGCAAGATTGTGTTCCCCGCGCAGCTGAACTTCAGCCGCCTTTAGAATATCCTTTTGTGTACCATCGGCTTGCCAGATCAGGTTCCCGCCTTCGATATACATGCCATCCATGTCACCTGCCATGGGGTGCAGTCCAAAGGAAACCAGCTTTCCGCGAACTTTGGATATCAGGCTCCAGGATCCTTCATCATCGCGGTTAAGAATGGTGATGCTGTCAGCAGCTTGAAATTCCAGGATGCGGGCTTTGGCAGCCGAATAGGCTTCCAGAGTGCCGTGGCGGTCGAGGTGGTTGGGTGTGATGTTCAAAATCGCGGCAATCGACGGGGAAATGGTCATCAGTTCCAGTTGGAAACTCGAGAGTTCGAGAACCACACGGTCATCCGGTCGCATCTCGGTGAGTTTGTCGATCAAAGGTGTGCCAATGTTTCCGCCAACCCAAACGCGATCGGGTGATTTCGCATGGATCTGTGCCATACGCCCGACCAGGGTGGTGGTAGTCGTTTTTCCAGCCGATCCGGTGATCCCGATTACCGGACAGGGTACCGCCTCCATGAAAAGTTGGGAGTCGTTGGAGAGTTCAATTCCACGCCGCACGGCTTCGACTGCCAGCGGAATTTGCGGAGGTACGCCGCCGGACAGGCACACCAGGTCCGTATGATCGAGCAGAGAGGCGGGGTGCCCGCCCAATGCCCACTCGACAGGAAGGCCGGTCATCGATTCCATCGCCGAGACCAGTTGTTTTTCGCTGCGCTGATCGTTGAGCGTGACCCTAGCACCCTGACCAGCCAGGTAGCGCGCCAGCGCCAGCCCCTGACGGGCGGCACCGATTATCAATACGCGCTGACCGGTCCAATCTCTCATCGTCACACCAGTGCCAGTGCCACGCCAAGCATGGCAAATAAGAGTCCAATTAACCAGAAACGCTGCACAACCTGCGTTTCACTCCAACCGCCCAGTTCAAAATGGTGGTGCAGCGGCGCCATGCGGAATAACCGTTTGCCTTTGGTGCGTTTGAAGTAGATTATTTGCAGCACGTCGCTTAGGGCTTCAGAGACGGGGATGACTGCGATCACGGGGAGGAGAAGCCATTGACTGGTCATCAATGCCACGACACCCAGCGCTGCGCCCAAAGCCAGTGAGCCAGTGTCTCCCATAAACAATTCCGCCGGGTGGACGTTGAACCACAAGAATCCAAAAATCGCGCCTACCAGGGTAAAGCAGAAGCGAGCCAGGAATATTTGATCCTGCAGGATGGCGATTCCGCCGTAAGCTGCAAATGCGGTGGCTGAAATCAAACCGGCCAGACCATCCAGACCGTCGGTGAAATTAACTGCGTTGGACATGCCAACGATAATGAAAGTAGCCAGTGGAATGTAGTAATCACCCAGGGAAATGGGTTCCTCGATGCCCGGCCAATACATATCGTATACTTTAAGTAAATACTTAAGGGCGAACGCGATCCCCAATGCCAAAATGACCTGGAGAATGAATTTTGTGCGAATGCGCATGCCCAAACCACGCCGCGGACCGCGGATACCTTCCCAATCGTCAATCGCACCCAACACACCAAAGGCTAACATGGCAAGCAGCGGCAGCAGCACAGACCGCCCTGAAACCGGCATCCCAATGAGGGAAGCTGCATTCAACAATAGTGTGACCAGCGTGACGGGCAGCAAAATCATCACGCCTCCCATGGTAGGGGTGCCCATTTTGGTAAAATGGCGCTCAGGGCCTTCCACACGGATCATTTTACCGATGCGAAAATGCCGCAGAATGCGCAGCAAGGGGGCTCCCCAGATGATGGCGAGCATGAAACTTAATACAGACAAGGACAAGGCAATAGAGGTGTTGCTCATTCTTTCACCTCCAACGCGGCAACGATGCGGTCCATTCTTAATCCATGTGATCCTTTGATCAAGGTAACATCGCCTTCCACCAATAATTTTTGCAGGACTTCAATTGCCCCGGGTACATCTTCACAGATGACGATATTTTCTTCCGGCAGGCCGGAATTACGGGCTGAATCGGCAATTAATTTGCCCAGGCTGCCGACCGTTACCAACACCTCTGCGACTTCTGCTGTCCTGCGTCCCACGATCTCGTGACCTTCCTGCTCGTAGGGGCCAAGTTCGAGCATGTCGCCAAGAACGGCTACTTTGCGTCCCTCAATCTCTTCCAACAAATTCAAGGCTGCCAGCGTTGATTCCGGTGAGGCGTTATAAGAGTCATCCACCATAAGCGCACCGCTTTCAGTGCGCACTACCACCAGCCGCAGTTGCGAATGACTGCGGCGCAGCCCGGTGATTATTTCAGCCCAGGGCATTCCCTGGACGATCCCGACGGCTGCGGCGCGCAAGGCAGTATGAACAGAATGCCTGCCGATCATGGGGATGCGGACGTGCAACACCTCGCTCTGGAAATGAAGCTGGAAGCGGATTCCTTTCAGTCCAAGGCTCTCGATATCGTCAGCCCATAGATCTGCTTGAGGGTCCAATCCGTAGAAGAACACATTCGCGCGGGTTTGTTCCGCCATCGGCCGCACCAGCGGGTCGTCATAATTCAAAATTGCCACGCCATCCGGGGCTGGGGGCAGGGCTTGAACCAGTTCGGCTTTGCCTCTGGCGATAGTTTCCTGCGATCCAGCACGTTCAGCATGGACGGTGCCGATATTGGTAATCACGCCGATCTGCGGCAAGGCCAGGTCGCATAAGAACTGGATTTCGCCTGGGACATAAAAACCCATTTCAAGCACCGCAACCTGGTGACCTGGACTCAGGTGCAGTAATGTAAGTGGAAGGCCAATTTCATTGTTGAGGTTGCCGGGGTTTTTCAGGACTCGATAGCGCATTCCCAGGACTTCGGCAATTAATTCTTTGGTGGTTGATTTTCCCACCGACCCGGTGATGCCGATGACCTGCAGGTCGTGCTTGCGCCGCCAATAACGGGCGATATCTTGCAGCGCTTTCAGGGTGTCATCGACGCGCAGCGCAAAGGGTGGGTTGGGGATGGTCATTTGCGGGCCGAGGTTGCCTTTACGTATATCGATAACCGGGCAGGGGAAATCCAGATCCTTTTGAATTAGCGCGAGATGCGCTCCACGTTCGAATGCATTGGTAACGTAATCGTGTCCGTCCACCCGTTCACCGGGTAAAGCGACGAACATGCCCGCCGGGATGACCTGCCGCGAATCGATGGCAGCCTCGCTAATCAGCAGGGAGGCAGCTTCGGGGCGGTTGCCGGTGAGGGCTTCGAGTACGTCAGCAAAGGTGAGCAAGAATAATCCTTATTGTTGAGCCATCTGCAGCCGGACCGAGTCGGGCGGCAGTTTCATCAAAACGACCAGTTCACTTACGACTTCCCGGAAAACGGGCGCAGCAACCACTGAACCCCAGGGTGAACTGGTTGGCTTTTCGAGCCAGATGTAAACCAGGAATTTGGGATCATCGACCGGGCCCCAGCCTACGAATGAGGCATTGGTCACGCTGGATTCATAGCCACCCGGTCCAGGAATTTCAGCAGTTCCGGTTTTTCCGGCCACCCGGTAGCCCTCCACCAGGGCGGAGGAAGCTTCGTTTTCGAGTGAATTTGCCAGCATTTCGGTTAACTGATGAGCCGTCTCAGGTTTGATCACCTGACGGACGACCCGCGAGTTGATGTCAAACTGATGCCCATCCTGAATGTATGCCTTTACTACATGGGGAGCCATCATCTTCCCATCATTGGCAAGGGACGATACGGCGGTAATCATCTGGATGGGTGTGGCAGCGACGCCTTGCCCGAAGGAGTTTGTGCCGAGGTTGATGGGGTACCAGTTCGCATCTCCGGGCAGGCTCAGCGGATAGACTTGTTCGCCCGCCAGATCGATTCCCGTGTAACGGCCGATGCCAAATTCCGCAAGGTAACTATAAAAGACGGTCGGCCCCATTTCGGTGGCAATCCAGGCCAGACACACATTCAGGGAGTGCTGCAAGCAGCCGGTCATATCCTGCGGGCCCCAGGCGCCGCGGTCCCAGTTATAGATGTACAATCCGCCGACTTCGATGGCTCCGGTGTCAACAAATGTCGTCTCGGGAGTAACAGAGCCCGAGTCGAGCGCCGCGGCCATGGTCAAGACCTTGAATACCGATCCGGGCTCATACAACTGGCTTATCGCGCGGTTATAATGGCTTCCCTGGGGGAAGACCTCGCCATATTGCTGATATTGATTGGGATCGAATGAAGGCGTGGTAGCCATCCCCAATATTTCGCCGCTTTCGGGATCCATTACCAATATTGTCGCGGACTCGGCCCCGGTGTCTTCCAGGGCTTT
>JAJZTR010000159.1 GCA_021848775.1 Chloroflexota bacterium
CCCCCCGAGGAAGAGGAAGAGAGCTAATACATCCTTAACGAAAAACGGCGGGTAAATATTTGCCCGCCGTTTTTTTTATCGTTATTGAATTTCAGCAAATGGTATTAAAAAGTCCGCTGGAACCAGGCAGAAACCCGCGGCCAATTCATGGCGGTCAGATAAACCGCAAGGATGGTCATCGCAACCAGGAAAAAGGTCAAAAATGCGGTAACATGTTCTCCTTTTTCGGCAAAGACGAACTTAAAAAAGGTAATCGCCAAAGCTACCGCCGCGACCAGGACGACCGCCCACAATATCACAGGGTGGACATAGAACGGCAGGGACGGCAGCGGTGGCATTTGAAATGGTCCTGGCAGCATTGTTTCGCCTCCATCAATCAGAACGATTTGGGGATATGAACCAGTAACACGAGATCTGACAATCTCATTTAATAATAGTGACAATCAAGGCAGTTGTCAAAGGGAAAACTCAGGCACCCGATGGCGCTTATCAATTCTATAAGGGGTTTATGAATTTTAGGTTAATTTTCCTTAACCAAATTCTTAACTAATGCGCAGCTGGCAGCTGACTTTTGGTACAAACTATGCCTCGTGGCATGTGAAGGGAATGTTTCTTGACAATCAGCCCGCTTACGGGTAAAATCACGCCACACAAGCCGAGATAGCTCAGTTGGTAGAGCACACGACTGAAAATTGTGGTGTCGCCAGTTCGATTCTGGCTCTCGGCACTCCAACACCCCTCGCGGGGTGTTTGTGCTTCCGGGGGAAATTCTGTTAGAATCAATGTCCATGCCCAAACAACGGCTGTTAATCTTTCTTTCGATCGGGTTAATCCTGGCAGGCATAGCTATAGGCTACATTGGATTTGAACGCGAAATCCTGCTGGTGGTCGATGGCAAATCTCAAATCGTGCCAACCCGTGCGCTGACCCTGACGGGTGTGCTGCGCGAGGCTGGATACACCCTTTCACCGGAGGATGAAGTCAATCCCCCGGCGGGAACGCTGATGATCGGTAAGTCAACTGCCCGCCTGGATCGTTCGCGCACGATTCAGCTGCGCCTGTATCCTGCCGGTGAGGAGATCACGCTGCAATCAGCTGAACGCATCCCTGCCAATCTGCTGAAACAGGCAGGCATCCAATTATTCACCAATGACATCATCACCCGCAACGGTCTGGTCATCGATCCTTATGCCAGCCTCCCGGACGGCGCCGGCACGGTAACGCTCGAGTTCCATTCGGCTATCCCGGTTGTGGTTCAGGATGGGCAGGCTAAATACACAATTTACTCCGCGGCAGATACAATCATCGGGGCATTGGCGCAGGCCGGCATTTCTTTAAGCCTGGCCGACCGGATCTCCCCGCCTGCCGCCACCGCGCTGGATGAACCCACAAAGGTTGTCATCGAGCGCGCTCAACCGGCAACCATCCTTCTGGCAGACAACACCCTTCAGATAGCGACCACCGCTGACAGTGTTGGTCAATTGCTGCTGGAAGCCGGCATTCCGCTGCAAGGTCTGGATTACTCCGTTCCAGCCGAAGATCAACCGCTGCCTGGCAGCCGCCAGGTGCGGGTGGTGCGCGTTCAGGATGAAATTGCCTTGGAGCAAAAACCCATCCCCTTCAAGAGCAGCTACCAGCAGGACAACGAAACCGAACTCGACACCAGTCGGGTGATCACCGCCGGTGAATACGGCATCGAGGTCTCGCGCGTACGCATCCGGCTGGAAGACGGGCTTGAAACCGAGCGGGTGGCGGAAGCAGCCTGGGTGGCTAAGGAACCGCAGGATCAACTGGTTGGTTATGGTACACAGCCGGTGGTTAAAACGATTGATACCCCGAATGGCACACTGGAATACTGGCGGGCTGTCAATGTGTTTGCCACTTCCTATTCACCCTGCCGCCTGGGAATCCCTAATTATTGCAATACACAAACCTCCAGCGGTGCCCAACTGCAAAAAGGTATCGTCGCGGTCACCCGCGCCTGGTATTCATGGATGCGCGGACAACAAGTGTATATCCCCGGATACGGGATAGCGGTCATTGCTGATGTTGGCGGCGGTATCCCGGGACGCTACTGGGTGGATCTGGGCTATACAGATGCAGATTTTAAATCTTGGGCATCCAATGTCACCATGTATTTTCTGACGCCTGTTCCGGCAGCTATCCCATGGATCCTTCCATGACCGGCCTGACAGCGCTGGACGGTCCGGCTTTACTGCGGGCGCACGGGTTGACCCCGCGCAAGGGGCTGGGACAAAACTTTTTAACCGACCCCGCCACGCTGGATAAACTGGTGCAGGCCGCCGGTGTGACCGCGGATGATTCTGTGCTGGAAATCGGCCCGGGTTTGGGGAGCCTGACCCGCCACCTGGCGCGAACCGCGTGCAGGGTGATCGCAGTGGAAATCGACCAAAACCTGATCCCGATCCTGCAACAGGTGCTGGCAGACGAACCAAATGTTCACGTGATTCACGCCGATATCCTCTCGCTCAACCCGGCGGAGATTATGGGCGGTGAGCCTTACCTGGTTGTGGCGAATATTCCCTACTACATCACCTCCGCGATTCTGCGCCATTTGCTCGAGTCGGCGCATCGGCCGCAGCGACTGGCTTTAACAGTTCAACGTGAAGTGGCAGACCGGATTTGTGCCGCACCCGGAGATCTAAGCCTGCTGGCATTGAGTGTGCAGGTCTATGGCAGCCCGCGCCCGGTGCTTCGCATTCCGGCTGGCGCTTTCTATCCCCCGCCTAAAGTTGATTCGGTCACCTTACGGATTGATCTGTTTCCCCAGCCGTTGATCCCCCAGAAAGACCTGGATGTCTTTTTTAAGCTGGCAAAAGCCGGCTTCAGTCAGAAACGAAAAACCCTGCGCAACGCGCTTGTTGGCGGTCTTGGCTGGAAAACCAATGACGTCGAAGACATGCTGCGCAAGTCTGAAATCGACCCCATGCGCCGGGCTGAGACATTAACGCTCGACGAGTGGCGGCTGCTAACCGCTCAATTTTTGGTAGAAAATACTCTGAAACGAGGAAATTAACTCAGGGAGCGTTTTCCGCGCAGATCCTTGTAGAAGCCGGGCAAAAACCATACCCGGTAGGCAGCTTCCAATTGGATGCGCAGCGACATCTTGGACTGTCCCCAGCGCCGGTCGGCGAAATAAATCGGAATTTCCCGCGCTTTGAAACCCAGCAGCGTCGCCAGGTAGATCATTTCCACCTGGAAGACATATCCGTTCGATTTGACCCGTTCGAGAGGCATGCCCAGCAGCGTTTCACGGCGCCACAGACGAAACCCGCCGGTGGTATCACGGACTTTCAGGCCAAGGATGGTACGAGCGTAAAAATTACCAAAGGATGAGAGACCTTTGCGCCAAAACGGCCAGCGCTCATCCAAAGCACCACCTGGCACATAACGCGAACCGATAGCCACATCAGCAAAGGCTAATATGTCCACTAATTCGAGTACTTTTTCAATCGGGTGCGAGAAATCAGCATCCATCTGACCAATGGCGTCAGCGCCATGCGATAATGCCCGGCCAAAACCTTGAATGTAAGCGGACCCTAGACCCCGCTTACCGGGCCTGTGAAGGACGTTGACCCGTCCGCCCGTCTCACTGCCTAACTGCTCGGCAATCTGACCTGTCCCATCCGGGCTGTTATCGTCCACAACCAACAGGTTTAGCGCGGGCAACGGCAACGCCAGTAAGGCCGCGGTAATTTTCGGCAGGTTTTCAGCTTCGTTGTAGGTGGGAATTACGATTGTGATATTCAAAGCGACCTTCTACAAAATCAGAGCTGTTCGCCGTCAGGCTGCCTTGGGGAAACCTCCCCTAATGTTTTATAAATATCCTGAAAGCGTCCAGATCTGTTTTAAAAAATATAAGGCGGGGCAAAAACCGGTTCTTTGCAGAATCGCCTTTGCCGAACCGCCTCAATTATAGACGATGATGTCTAATTTATCAGGGTTTTGGTTCTAAAGGATTCTTATCAATCGTGAAGGCGCAAACTTTATCCCCGACCGCGACGCACTCGGTTTCAACCACGTTGAATTCACTGCCGCCGGATATCCATTTCAGGCTGGCTTGAAGCATACCGACCGCGATATTGCAGGTTGGCCCTTCGGTATGCCGTCCCCAACAAACAGAACACTTTTCAATGGTATAGATAAAATGATCCGGTTTTTCCACAATCGTAATTTTCTGGTCGCTGATCTGGGAAAGGAACCTGGCGACCATACCCAGGCCAATTTTTAGTTTGGCTTGAGCTGGCAGGATTTTGAAGGCGAAATCTCCCACGCTATGGAACACGCCCATACCCTTCAACACAATTTCGAAGGTGGCGCGTCCAGACCGCAATGCCAGCCCGCGCGCGCCGCGCGGTCCGTACATATCATCCAGGGCACCATTGATTGCTGAATAATCTGCAAAATCCACATGCTTTTCCAGGGTGTCGGATGGGTAGGAATTCGTCCAGGAGCGCAGGTTTGCCAGGTTTAAGAGGGCATTGACGCCGTTCTTACCCATAACATCCACCAGGGAAAGTAACGTGACATACCCCAGCTTATTTGCGATATAGTGGCCGCTTTTTGGGATGGATTTCATGGATGGCCTTTTAAGTTTAGATCAAACGAGACAAGTCTTCAGTTGCCCGGCGCATGTCAAGGAAGATCAAGCCTAATTTAGCCCGTTCACGGGCCAGAGCAGTTAACACTGCATCTTCTCCAATTGACATCAGGACAACATAGCCTTTTTCGCCTTTGATGAAAACCTGTGCCAGGCTGCCGCGGCCTAATTCCCCGGCAATCCGTTCGCCGAGGGAAAGCATGGCAGCGGACATGGCAGAGACGCGGTCCTCTTCAACCCCCTGCGGAAGTGCCGATGCAATCGTTAGCCCATCAATGCTGACAATCGCTGATGCTTCAATATCTGGCGATGAAGCCTGCAGATCACGCAAGCGATCGACCATGAGTTGCGTTCGTGACTTTGTCAAGGATGCTCTCCTTTAGCAATCTTAAAAGAAACCCCCACCTATTCCAGGTTCCTTTTATTAATGTAGCATAGGCGGCAGGGTGGTGTCAAGCAAAGGGAGTTTATAGATTTGTAAGCTTGTTAAACCTTCCCTTTGGCTTATTATTTTACTATTAAATTACCAGCCGCGGTTTCAACAGAGGGTTGACGTTTTAAGGGAATATGACTATAATTTGAGCCGTTCAAAAAGCGGGCGTGGTTCAGTTGGTAGAACGTCTCCTTGCCAAGGAGAAGGTCGTGGGTTCGAGTCCCATCGCCCGCTCAAATCCTCGGAAACGAGGATTTTTTAATTCCTAAGGTCGCGGGTCCCCTGCCCCTCGACTGCGCCTCGGGGTGCTGCGCAAGGGGATGATTCGTGCCGCACCCCCTTAAACGAAAGCCTTCGAAATTGGTTGATTATTAGGATGAACTGGCAAAAGCAACCAATCGGTAAACATGATCCGCATTGCGATTATTGGCAGGGTTTAAGCCGGCGACGAACCAGGTAAATATACCCGGAGCAACCTAATTTGTGTTTGCAGGACCGTCGCTTGCATTTGAAAACTCCTGGTCAGGACGTTTTAATGGGATTAACCCGCGCGCAGGAGTTCCCGATCCTCAATATCAGGTCATGGACCGGATTTTACTTCTCAACATTGCGGTGGTCGGGGCGCCTGCAAAACCCTTCTCTGTGGCATAGATTCGACACCCAAAATGATATGAATCACGTACTTCGGGCCACAAATCCTGTCCATCAATCCGGAAGGAAGGTGATCCGAGGAATCTTTGTTTGTCCGCCATTTCATCATTTTCAATCAACAAAAGGTCAATCTCAGCATCTAAATGTTCGTCGGCAAGGGCGGCTTGCAAATTTTTCAAACCCTGCTCCCAAGACGGGCATCCTGCGAAATATAGCAATTCAATTTTCATACAATGCCTCCATGAACAAATACGCCTGCCAAATATTTTGGTTGACTAACCTTGATTATTGCTTTAAAAGGTCGTCGTTTCATAACGGGTGGTGCACAGTCACCCCCCCCAG
>JAJZTR010000160.1 GCA_021848775.1 Chloroflexota bacterium
CGCGTGAAACCCGCCTGGAAAAATTCGCGACCCATGTTGTGCGCTACCCATACGGGCAGGAAGTAGAGACACTGGCGGCATTCCAGCCTGGCGCGCAAGTGCCTGAAGGACTGCAGTCGGTGGTTGCCGCATTCCAGGCTGCCGAAAACGCGGTTGTGTTCTACGGCAGCGAAGGTCTGGGGCTCGAAGGTTCGCAGGCTGTTGCCCAAAGCGCGGCGGCTTTGATCTCATCGCGCGGCAAGATCGGCCAGCCGAACAACGGCCTCGTGGCGGTTTGGACCAATGGCAACATCCAGGGCGCCTGGGATATGGGCTTCAAACCAACCGCCGACCTTTCCAGCGCGCTGCGTTCGGCAGGTGTGTTGTGGGTGGCTGCAGCTGACCCGGCCGGCGATGACCCGGCTCTGGCAGAAGCTGTGGATGCCGCCGGTTTTGTGGTGGTGCAGGAACTCTTCCTGAGCGAGACCGCCCGCCGCGCCGATATTGTCCTTCCCGCCCAGTCATTTGCGGAACGCGAAGGCAGCGTTACCTCCGGTGAACTGCGCGTGCAGCGTTACTACCCGGCCATTCAATCCAACCCGCATACCCGCCCCGACTTCGGTATTGCCGCTCAGCTGGGGATGCGCCTTGGGCTCAAGCTGGAATCGCGTATTCCGGCACTGGTGATGCAGCAGATTGCTGCCAAAGTCCCGGCATATGCCGAAATCAGTTATCAACGTCTGGCAGAAGTGACCGAACAGTGGCCGGTCGTTGGTCGTGGCGATATGTATTACGGCGGCACTGGCTATGAAAACTCGCAGGGCTTGGGCGTAAAACTGGCGCTCAATGCCGAACCGGTCGCCCAGCGGGCTGCCCAGGAAAGCGCGGGCCTGCCCTCGGTGCGTGAAAACGGGCTCGTGCTGGTTCCGGTCACCCGCCTGCTGGACCGCGGCGCGGTGCTGCTGCCTTCCGAATTGTTGCATGCCCGCCTGGCAGAAAAGGTGCTGCGTATGAACCCGCGCACCGCAGAAAAGCTGGCTTTGCCCGATGACAGCGAGGTGACGGTTTCAGCGAACACCTGGACTGTGGAAGCGCGTATTCTTTTCGATGAATCGGTACCGGTCGGGTTGGCTCTGACCCCGCGTAGTGTTGGCATTCCCATTTCGGCACCCCTGGCCGCGCTTGTAACGCAGGCGGTCCCTGTGCCCGAGGCTTTAAAGGAGTGATGCGCTCATGATAACTGCTGCAATGATCTGGGAGTGGGTCATAAAATCGGTGATCATCTGCTTGATGATGACCATCGGTTTCGCCTACGTCACGCTATACGAGCGCAAGGTGCTGGCTCGCATCCAGGTGAGGATTGGTCCCAACCGCGCTGGTCCCTTTGGTGTTCTACAACCCCTCGCCGATGCGGTTAAATTGATTTTCAAAGAAGAATTAACCCCGGCCACCGCTGACAAGCTTATCTTCTTTATCGCCCCCATTATCACGGTGATTCCCATGCTGGTGATTACTGCGGTCATTCCCTGGGGCGAGTCAGTGAACCTGTTTGGCAAGACCTACAACTTGTACCTGGCTGACAGCAATGTCGCCATCCTTTACCTGATGGCAATTACCTCCATATCGGTCTACGGTATCACGCTGGCAGGCTGGTCATCCAATAACAAGTACGCTTTGCTTGGCGGGCTGCGCTCCACAGCGCAAATGATCAGCTACGAGCTGACGCTTGGCCTGTCGTTCGTCGGACCCATTATGCTGGCCAGTTCGATGTCTGTTGTGGATATCGTGCGCGGGCAGAGCAGTGTCTGGTACGTGTTTTATCAGCCGGTTGGCTTTTTATTGTTCTTTATCGCTTCCCTGGCCGAGGTCAACCGGGCGCCGTTTGACATGCCGGAAGCAGAGCAGGAATTGACCGCCGGCTATCACACGGAATACTCCGGCATGAAATTCGCGCTCTTCTTTATGGCCGAGTACGGCAAAATGATCGCCGTCTCCATGATTGGCGCATCGCTGTTCCTGGGCGGCTACCTTTCACCGCTGGTTTTCTTGTCAGAAATTCCGGTCATTGGCTGGCTTTTTGCCAGCGGCCCGCTCTGGCTGCTGCTTAAGGTTGCGGCCTGGTTGTTCGTGATGATCTGGATTCGCGCCACCTGGCCGCGCATTCGCTATGACCGCTTGATGTCGTTGGGCTGGAAAATTATGTTCCCCATCGGCCTGCTAAATGTTGTTGTCACAGCAATTGTTATTGTATTGGTAGGAGGTTGATGCCATGCTTCGCGGCCTGATAACCACATTTAAAGAAATGTTTTCTGAACCGATCACGGTTCAGTACCCTGAGCAAAAAAGGCCTGTCGCCCGGCGCTACAAAGGGCGGCACACCCTCAAACGCTACGAAAACGGGCTGGAAAAATGCATCGGTTGTGCTTTGTGCGCCGCCGCCTGCCCGGCGGATGCCATTTTTGTCGAGGCAGCCACCAACACCGATGAGGAACGATACTCTCCGGGCGAGCGTTATGCCAGCACGTATGAGATCAATTTCTTGCGCTGCATTTTCTGCGGTTTTTGTGAAGATGCCTGCCCCACGGAAGCCATCGTCCTTGGCGACCAGTACGAGATGTCCTTCACGGACCGATTTCAGTCCATTTATGACAAATCCATGCTGTTAGAGCCTGTAACTGCAGGTGGTCAGCCGACACCGCAAAAAACCGAGCCGGGCAAATTCAACCGCTCGGTGCCTGAAATGCAAGACCCCACGGACTAGGGAGGGGAGGGAATGGATCCTATTTTTTACCTGATATATGGGGTGCTGGCATTCGTCATTGTCGCTTCAGCGGTGGGACTGGTCAGTAGCCGCAATGCCATTTATGCCGCACTGTTCCTGGTGCTGAATTTTATGACCGTCGCTTTGCTGTATATTGCACTCGGTGCGCCGTACATTGCCCTGGCGCAGGTGACAGTCTATGCCGGTTCGATCATGGTGCTCTTCCTGTTCGCGATCATGCTGCTGGGTGGCGAGAAATTACCGCTCGCCGAACCGATCCGCGGTCAGCGGGCGTTCGCTATTGTGCTGGCAGCTATTTTCCTGGCGGAAATGGCGCTTTTTGTGGTGATGCGCGGTTCGCCGGTTATTGCCGGGCAGCCGGTTGATCCTGCGTTTTCCACGCCTGTCACGCTCGGCACGTTACTATTCGAAGGTTATTTGCTGCCTTTCGAAATGACTGCAGGGTTGTTGCTGGCAGCCACCGTTGGCGCTATTTTCTTGACCCGTCAACCTCGACCGGAACGCAGCGGGAGTGGATCGTCGATGGCAGCGAAAGGCGAGGAGTAGACCATTATGCCAATGACCTATTACATTGGGCTTTCGGTGTTCATGTTCGCGATGGGCATCGTCGGGGTGCTGATTCGGCGCAATCCGTTGGTGGTTTTTATGGCGCTCGAATTGATGTTCAATTCCGCCAACCTTATTTTTGTGTCCTTTGCCACCTATCACGGCGTTCTGGATGGTCAGCTGTTTGTATTCTTCGTCATGACCACGGCTGCTGCTGAAGTGGCGGTTGGTCTGGCCTTGATTGTGGCGATCTTCCGGTCCAAGCGCACCATCGACCTGGACCAGATGAGCAGTTTGAAAGGATAGCCGGTTATGAGCATGAATGAAGTTGCTGCCTTGCATCCTTTCTTCCAACTGGTGCCGTTGGTGGTCTTGCTGCCCGTGCTGGGCATGGTGATTAACCTGCTGTTTGGCAAGTACCTGGGCGAAAAAGGCGTGGGGGCGGTTGCCAGTCTGGCTGCCGGCGGCGCGTTTGTCGTTTCGCTGCTGTTGGGTCTTGCTTTGCTTGAAGTCGAGGAAGGCGTTAACCTGTCCCTGGCGGATTGGATTGTCACCGGCGGGTTGGATGTCAGTTGGACTTTCCGCATCGACACCCTATCCGTGTTGATGATGCTGGTCGTTTCGGGCGTCGGGACGCTGATTCACATCTACTCGATCGGGTATATGCACAGCGATGTGCGTCACAACGGCGATCCGGGACGTTTCCGCCGCTTCTTTGTCTACCTCAATCTCTTCATCGCCGCCATGATGATTCTGGTGAGCGCTGATAATTACTTGATGATGTTCGTAGGCTGGGAGGGCGTGGGCTTGTGCTCCTACCTGCTGATCGGCTTCTGGTTCGAGAAGGGTGAGGGCGGTATTGCCAACGCCCGCGCTGCCAAAAAGGCTTTTGTGGTCAACCGCATTGGTGATTTTGGCCTGCTCATCGCGCTATTTTTGCTGTACTACAACTTCGGCACACTGAACTTCACAGAAATCTTCGAGCAAGCCCCCGCCATTGCCGCGGCTGCTCCCGGCGCGATTATGGCTATCACTCTGTTCATGCTGCTCGGCGTCACCGGCAAATCGGCGCAGCTGCCTTTGTATGTCTGGCTGCCTGATGCCATGGCTGGTCCCACCCCGGTCTCGGCGCTGATTCATGCCGCGACCATGGTGACCGCGGGTGTTTATCTGGTGGCGCGTTCGCAGGCGCTTTACATCGAGGTGCCTGCTGCCCAAAATGTCGTCATGTGGGTTGGCGCGTTGACCGCCTTCTTCGCGGGTACCATCGCCGTTGGTCAGTATGACATCAAGAAGGTGCTTGCGTATTCCACCATCAGCCAGCTTGGCTTTATGGTTGCGGCTGTTGGCATGGGTGCCACAGTGGCCGGCATGTTCCACCTGACCACGCACGCCTTCTTCAAAGCGCTGCTCTTCCTGAGCGCCGGTTCGGTCATTCTGGGTGTGGAGCGCGGTCATGCTCACGCGCATGCAGGAGAACACGGGCACAGCACCTTTGACCCGCAGGACATGCGTACTATGGGCGGGCTGCGCAAACGCATGCCGCTTACCTTCACCGTGTACCTGATCGGCGCGCTGGCGCTGGCCGGCATCGCCCCGCTGGCCGGCTTCTTCTCGAAGGACGAGATCCTGGCCGCGGCCAATGAAACATCGCTGGCGGTCTATATCCTGCTGACCCTGGCCGCCTTGCTGACCGCCTTCTATATGGGGCGCCAATTGTTGATGATTTTCTTCGGTAAATCCCGCAGCGAGGCCGGTGCGAAAGCCACGGAAAGCCCGCTGCTGGTGACCCTGCCGCTGGTGGTTCTGGCGCTGCTGTCGGTTTTCGGCGGGGCGCTCAACCTGCCCGGCACCCATTGGCTGGAAACCTGGCTGGAGCACAGCCTGCACGTTTCGGTGGCGGGTCATTTTGTCCTCACCGTTGCTCTGATTTCCACCGGCGTTGCCCTTGCGGGTTTGTTCCTGGCCTGGCTGGTTTACGGCCGCAAGCCGTTGTTCCAGAATGGGCAGCCCGACCCACTGCTCCGGCCTTTGAACGGTTTGTTCCGCGCCCTGGAGAATAAATGGTGGGTCGATGAGTTGTATCATGCGCTGATCGTGAAACCCTATCAGTCGCTGTCGGCCTTCGCGGCTGACTCGATCGATCAGGGGGTTATCGATGGCATCGTCAACGGCTTTGGCTCGGTAGTTAATCGCGGTGCGAAAGCCTGGCGGCGCCTGCAGAACGGTTACATTCGATCCTACGCGCTGACGATTGTGGTTGGGGTGGTGTTGGTCATCACCTATTTGATCTTCCGCTGAGCAAGACCTTAATCCTGGCCCGACCTTCCTGGCGGGGAGAGTAAACTATGAAGTCTGAGGATTGGTTATGAACTTTGGGATCCACCCCCTTCTCCTGGTGACCTTTTTGCCCCTGGCGGGCGTACTGGTCATCCTTTTCCTCAAAAAAGAACAGAAGAAAGCCATCCGCTGGACAGCGTTGATTTCTTCGCTGGCGACCTTTGGCGCTGCCCTGTGGGTGCTGTCGCTGTTTGAGGTCGGCAGCCCTGGCATGCAGCTCGAACTGCGCCAGCCCTGGCTCAAGCTGGATGGGCTGACTATCGAGTTTTTCCTGGGCATCGACGGACTCA
>JAJZTR010000161.1 GCA_021848775.1 Chloroflexota bacterium
TCCGATCTTGGAATAAAATAGACCGCGATGGAATATCACCCCAGTGCTTCCCCCTATCAGAGAGTAGTTGCCGTACCTGAAAAAGTTGCCATCGTCACCGATAGCACTTGCGATATTCCCAGTATCTGGCGCACGCAGTATAGCTTACAGATTATTCCGCTCACCATCATCTGGGGAAACCAGCAATATTTGGATGGCGTCGATATCCGGCCAGACGAATTTTATGCCCGGCTGCCGCAATCCGATCTGCATCCTACCACCTCACAGCCCGCGCCGCAAAACTTCCGCGCAGCCTACGATCAGGCTGTAACGGATGGCGCGCAGTCAATTTTAGTATTTACGATGAGCAGCGCCATGAGCGGCACGTACCAATCTGCTGTTCAGGCTACGGCCGACTTGCCTGTCCCGATCACCGTGGTCGACTCGAAAAGCAATTCGATGGGTCTCGGCTGGCAGGTGCTGGCTGCTGCCCGCGAACTGGGGAACGGCCGGGATGCCGCAGCAGCGCTGGCCGCAGCCGTAAAGGTCCGAAATGGACTGGCATACCTGATCACCCTGGATACACTGGAGTACCTGAATCGCGGCGGGCGGATCGGGGGCGCGGCGCAATTCATCGGAAACCTGCTAAAGATCAAGCCGCTCATTTACGTTAACCATGATACCGGTAAGGTCGAGGCGGGTATCCCGGCTCGCACCCGCAACCGGGCAATCGAAGGACTCTACAAAGACTTCTTTCACCGGTTGGACGGCGACGGCAAGCTGCACCTGGTGGTATTGCACAATGGCGCCGCCGATGAAGCAGAGCAACTGGCCGAACGAGTAAATGCAGAGTACAGCCCGGCTGAATTATTTATCTCGCTGACGTCTCCCATCCTGGGGGCGCACACTGGCCCGCGCGCCCTGGCATTGTGCGGCTATCGCGAAGGATAATTAGAACACCCTTGTTTCGGCAGGCCGCAGCGCAAAACTCTTCCATTGCTCGTGATAAAATCACCCCAGGAAGAATATAAAAATGCGAACACTGCGGGGAAATCTTCTGCGACACCTGGGCGTACTGCTTTTCTATACCGGCTTGACCCTGGTATTCACCTACCCGTTGGCTTTTCATCTCAACGATTCAGTGCTCGGCGGCACCGGTGATAACCTGTACTTTGCCTGGTTGACCGGCTGGTATGAGCATGCTTTCTTTGACGGCGGCGGTCATCCCTTTTTCAGCGAGTGGATGAATTACCCGGAGGGCTGGAACCTCTCCACCACCGACACCGCGCTGGCTGCCGTTCTCCCTGGCGCCTTCTTTAGTCAGTTCTTCGGTCCGATTGCGGGGTATAACCTGGCCATGATGCTCACCTTCGTCCTGTCGGGCTGGGCGATGTACTGCTGGGTGCGCCACCTCACCCGCTCCGAAGGCGCATCGCTTCTGGCGGGAGCGGTATTCGCCTTTCTCCCCTTCCGCATGGCCAAACTGTTGATCGGTCACCTGAACCTGGCTGCCACACAATGGTTCCCGCTGTTCTTTATGGGCTTGACGGGAATCCTGCGCAATGAAGCCAAAGGTTGGTGGCAGCCGGCCGTTCTGGCGGCGGTCAGCCTGGGGCTCATTGGCTTTACCTCGATGTATTATCTTTACATGGTGCTGCTGGTCGCACTGGTATTTGTGCTGGCCTACCTGATATTCGGTGGTTTCAGGGTCCTGGCGAAAGTCGCTTTCTGGAAGCAGGTGGGGATTTTTGTCGGACTGGCTATACCGCTGCTTTATCTGTCTGTGCAGTATTTCTTCGACCTGGCCACCACCGGCACCATCCTCAGCCGCGATTGGGAATATGCCAGTTTATATTCGGCCAGCCCAACCGATTTCTTCTTGCCGTCCACCGACCACTTTCTATTCGGGCGCTGGGTCGGCAGCCATTTCAACCGCGACTTGTGGCCTGAGGCAACGCTGTATATCGGCCTGACGGTGCTGGTGCTGGTGGTGATTGCGGTCTGGAAACGAAAATCCGCAAGCCATTCCATAATAATCTGGGCAGCGCTGACTGCCGCGCTGGCTGCCTTCGTCCTGGCGCTTGGCACAGACCTGCACTGGAATGCCGAGCGGGTGGTGGTAAGCGTTCCTGGTTTCCTGCAGTCGTTACTAGGCCGCAGCGAAACGCCCGTCTTTTTACCAACTTACTGGCTGTTCAACCATTTGCCATTCTTCGACCGCATGCGGGCTCTGGCGCGGTTTGGCTTTTTCGCCAACCTATTCACCAGCCTGTTAGCCGGGCTTGGCGCGGCGGTCGTGCTACAGCGCTTTAGCGGACGCTGGCGGATTGGCGCGGCAGCTATGCTGATGGCGCTGGCATTATTCGAATTTTATCCCGGCCCCTACACCGGCCAGTTGACCAAAATAGAGCCGCGTCCGCTGGATACCTGGCTGGCGGCCCAGCCGGGGGACGGCGCGGTGGCGATGTTCCCGTTCGACCAGGTGCAGGACCAGATTAATGTTTTTGCCAATTTGATGAATGGCAAACCCTTCATCGGTGGCCTGTTCAACGCCTATCAGCCGGCTCAATATTTGAGTATCAAACCCACGCTCGACCAGTTCCCGGCGTCACAAGCGGTTGATTTGTTGCACGAGCTGGGAATCACCTACATCGTGGTGGATAAAGCCGCTTATCCGGATTTGTCGATTCTTGCCAGGGAGCTGAAGGCTGAAGGTCTGGTGCTGCTGACCGATCTCGACCAGCATCAGGTGTATGGGTTTGAGAAGTAGCGCGAACAGATCACCCCATGCCTGGCAGGTTTGTTAGACGGCGCCATCCGATGAAACCTGCTTGACAAAATAAGTTGATTTCATTATCCTATACATATATGTATAGGATAAGAGAACTTCTTCAACTTGATCGAAAAATCTATCATACCAATGATCTAGCCGTGCTTTGGAAGATCAGCAACAGACGCACGCTGTATATGACGATTTCCCGTTCCATTGCCCGCGGGGTTCTGTATCCCATATATAAAGGCCTGTATGCCACTGTCCCGGTTGAAACGCTCGATCCTTTGATCCTTGGGAAGGCAATTATCCACCGCTACACCTATCTGACCACCGAGACGGTTTTGGCAACCGCAGGCGTGATCTCCCAAACCGTTTACGATTATACCTTTGTGGCCGATATTTCTAAACGCGTGTCTGTCGGTCCGTGGTTATTCCGCTACCGTCAATTTAAAGATGAATACCTTTTTCACCCTGTCGGAGTTGAAGAGCAAAATGGGGTTTTCACCGCAACTGTCGAACGAGCTGCTGCCGATATGCTTTATTTCAGCCCGAAATATCATTTTGATGTCCCAGACCTCATTGATATCGAGAAAATGAAAGCAATTAAAGAGGAAGTAGGATATTAAATGATTGAAACCAGGCCAGAAGATTTGCTACACAAATCCCAGCTCAACCGCTTATTGATCGAGATCGTTGATGAACCTCCTCTAGCTCAAAATTTGGCCTTCAAGGGTGGCACTTGCGCTGCCATGCTTGGCTACCTGGATCGTTTCTCGGTTGACCTTGATTTTGACGTGATCGGTGATGGAAAACCCATTGAATTGCGTCCCCTTTTTCACCAAATCATCGGCAAACTGGGAATGTCAGTTATGTTGGAATTCGAAAAGGGATTATTCTTTCAAGTACGTTACCCGAGCAAACCGGGACAAAGAAGTACATTAAAAATCAGCGCAAACAATTTCGTGCCGGTTGCAAACCGTTATAAAGTTCAATATTTTCCGGAAATTGACCGGTTGATAAACAGCCAGACGATCGAGACCATGTTTGGCAACAAACTGGTTGCGCTAACCGATCGGTTCAAGCAACATAAAACCATCGCTGGCCGGGATATTTATGATATTCACCATTTTTTTATCCAGGGATACGCCTACAATCATGAGGTTATTCATGAAAGGACCGGTCTCGAACCCCAGGAATACTTTAAAGATTTGCTGGCGTTTATAAAATCGAATGTAAATCAAACCATCATCAATGAAGATCTGAATTCGCTGCTGCCAATGCACCAATTCCAACAAGTCCGAAAAATCCTGCTTCCGGAAACGATAGCCCTGTTGGAAAATGCTATCCATCAAAACTTGAGTACGCATAATTCAACAGACCAGACTAAATGACGAAATATGTGGCGAAGGTGCGATAAATAACAAGAAGCCGACCTTTATTCGGGGTCAGCTTCTTGTTATCTATCCAGGTTATAAACAACTGACCTGGGGCATATTCTCTTTCTCTAATGCAAACTTTCGGCGATTCTGATCAAATTCTGCTTCGAAAGCCTTTCGCTCCCTGGATAACCAGGAGTAAAGGAGATGAAGTAAACCATGGTTTCTGTCATCCATTTGACAGCGATATCACCAGTTTCAGCTTGCCAAATTGGGCTTGGAGTTGGCTGGCCAGGTGTAGCGGCATTCGTGAAGAGCCTACCGAAGGTGATTATCCCAGGATATCCATTGACTACAACGTTCTCAACTGCTTCTGGCGGATAATCACCAGATGAGATGCTACTAGCACTTTGCCGTACGAGTTGGGAGATCCTGAGGGTTGGTCCGCGGAAATGCATTAAGTCGCCTGCAAAGTCGCCATAGTCTAGCCACACGAATTTCCCGCTTGGAGAAAAGCGGGCGTGGCTGAAGAATAACGCTTCAGGAAGCAGACCCGGTTCGAGAATATCAAATCCAGCCAGAGACTCCACTTCAGCGACACTCAAGTAAGCTGCCCGATCATCCACCTCGGGCGGGGTCGGCTGGCGGCCCGGAATGACATGAGAACCGTCACATGTGTCAATTTCAGTCGAAGGACAGCGCACCAACTCACTTGCAAGTGTCAGAATTTCATCACGGGTGAGATAGGCTGGCATAAACGTTTCGTTGAATAGGAAACCCATCTCGATATAGACATCCGCGGCTTGCCAGCGAAGAAAATAAGTTTCAGGGGTATTAACCCAAATTTGTTCTATAGATCCAGCAGGTGTAAACCAGGAACCGCGAACAATTTCAGCGCTGTAATCACCAATTTGAACGGTTTCAGTTTTGGCAGAGGCGCCAATTTCAAAAGGCTCCAGATTCCTACCCTGGAAAATGTAGAAAAATTCGTTTGTGCCTGCCCGCGGCGATTTATACTCCATATAAACCCCCTGCCGGATTTCATCATAGGAAACGCGAACTAAATTGTAATCACGCGGTAATCGCAGTGGCTCATACAGGTTAAAACCAGCAGCCGCTTCGGCTTCTGTCAGAGCTGATTCTTGAGGTGCTCCGACCATTGTGGGCGTTGTAGTTGGCGTAGGTCTGACAACATGTTCAGCCGGTACGAGACCCAGTCCATATTGCGGTTCAGGGGTATTCGTTGGGGCCGGGGTCGAAATTAGCTCTGTAGGTGCCGGCAAGGCGTCACCTCCGGCTCGGCTGAAAAAGCGTAAGACCTCATTGGCGAAGACGCTGCCAGCCGGGGTAGCCAGGATAAATACAGCAATAATCAACAGGGCAGTAGCAGCGGCAGCGAAACCATATTTTCGTCCCTGGTTTTTATTTTCCGCATTCAGGGACCCAATCCAAGGCGCCAGCCCCATGCGCTGTCGGTAGTTTTCCCCCGGCTCAGGGCGGATCGTCCGCAGCAATTCTTCGATTTGACCAACACTTTCATTATCGATCTGTGACTTATTCATTTTCTTACTCCTTGTCAGTGGGCCAGCCCTGCTGCAACTGCGCAAGTGCCCGATGAATCATGACAGAAACTGTGTTTTCGGGTATCTGGAGGTATTCACCAATCTGGTTGACGCGCCAATCCAGGAAGTAACGCAGTACCAGCATTTCGCGCTGGCGGCCGGAAAGACGCTGCAGTAGCTTCCAAAGC
>JAJZTR010000162.1 GCA_021848775.1 Chloroflexota bacterium
GATATTGGCTGGACGTGATTCGAGTGTTACCACATGCTCCTGTCGCAATTGGAGTTCCGCTGCGTTTTCTACAGTGATGATACGCTCGTCGCCTGGGATGAAACTGGACAGGACGTTCAGCAAGGTCGTTTTACCGGAACCAGTACCGCCCGAAATGATAATGTTTAAGCGCGCCTTGACGCAGGCGTCGAGTAACTGGATCGCTTCCGGGGTGAGCGTGCCGAACTGAATCAATTGATCGACGGTGATCGGGTTCCGCGCAAATTTCCGGATGGTGATGACCGGTCCGACCAGCGATAATGGAGGGATAATTGCGTTTACGCGGGAACCGTCCGGTAAGCGGGCATCTACGAACGGGGAGGATTCATCCACGCGCCGGCCCAGAGGCGCCACGATACGTTCGATGATTCGCATTACATGTTCGTTGTTCTCGAAGCTGATGGGTGCGCGGGAAATTTTACCCCGGCGCTCGATGTAGATATTCTTTGCGCCGTTAACCATAACTTCGGTAACGCTGTCGTCTTCGAGCAGAGCCTGCAGCGGGCCAAACCCCAAAATTTCAGCAGCGATTTGCTCGAACATGCGTGAACGTTCGTTGCGCGAGAGGACGATATTTTCTTCGTTGAGGATTTGCTCAAAGAGTTCCTGGATTGTCCGCCGGACTTCGGCAATCTTGGTCACATCCATGCTGGTGTCTAACGTGGATAGTAATTTGTTCTGGACGCGATTTTTTAGGTCCTGATAGGTGTCGGTGGAAGTTCGATCAGGTGTGACAGGACGGCGCTGGGGAACAACTGGATTTGAACGCGGCAGAATGCCATTACTTTCATTTCCCTGGCTGGTTTGATCCAGTGGGCTTTGATCATTCTGAATCCTTCGTAAAATGGACATAAAATTATCCTTTGGTCAAATCCCCTATCTTCTAGAGGTTGAAGTCCGGGCCAATACCGCATTGGATTCCTGGGACTTATTTTTTAAAGAATCCGCCAGATTAAGAATCAGTTTGCTGATGGGATAAGTCTTATCTTCCACTACAAAAGGCAGACCGCGGTTGATCGAATTGGTTACGATTTTTTCTTCGAAGGGGATTACGAAATTAACGGGTAGGCGCAAGTTTTCGCTAATTTTTTCTGGAGTAATCGTAATCCGTTTGTCAAACCGGTTGATCACGAAGGTAATTCGATCGCGCAGACCGGAAGCGTTGGCCAATGAAAGAAAGAGATTGCAGCTCTTTATGCTGGGAATCTCCTGCGTTGTAATCAGAATGATGTGATCCGAATATTCTAATGCAGACTGTACTACATTTGTCAAGTACGAGACTGTATCCACAACGACGTAGGAGTAGAGGGTAGCCAGATAATTAAGCAATTTGGCAAATTGCTCGCCGGTGATATCTTCAGCCATATCTGCCTGTGGTGGGCTTGCCAGAATATGAATGCCAGACGGCGAATGTTCTGCAGCCACCTCACGGACAATATCCGGGTCTAACTCATCAACCCGGCTTGCCAGGTCAATGACATTGTTTTTAACCTGCTCATTGAGCATAACAGCGACATCGCCGTACTGCAGGTTGGCATCCACTAAAATGGTGGGTGTTGTACTGGAGTGAAGTGAAACCGCCAGGTTGGTTGCAACCATCGAACTGCCGGTTCCACCCTTTGGGCTGTACACGACGACGATTTTTCCATTTAGGGCAGGGTAACCGCCATTACCACCCGGCATCCCTTCCGCTGCAGTTGCAGCGGAAGGAACGGGGACCTTGGATTTTTCTTCGATCGCCAAATCCCCTGCGCGTCTAACTGCAGCGGTCAATTCGTCGATCATGGGGGGTTTGGCAAGGAAATCGCGAGCGCCTGCCAGCATTGCCCGGCGCATATAGCTTGGATCAGCTTGAACGGAGAGAATGACGATTTGGACGAAGGGCACCCTTTTTCGAATCGCTTCGGTAGCCGTGATACCGTCCATATCCGGCATATTGATATCCATAATCACAACATCGGGTTTATCTTCCGTGGCGAGTTCTATTGCCTCGGCGCCGTTCTTTGCTCCGCCGATAATTTCTACTCGCGGTTCAAATTGCAGCATTCGTCGAATATTCTCGCGGGTTTCCTGGATGTCATCGACGATTAAGACCCGAATCTTGTCAGATTGCTCCATCATTTCTCCCGTTACATTTCCTATTTACATACCATTAAAATCTCAGGCGATCAGTTTACGGCTGTGGGGTAGGCTCGGATGCAGGATTGGTGATCGAATCAATTCGCGGCTCTATAGCGTACGGCAATTTAGCCGGTAACGGGATGTTCTTCTGTTCCATCAGATACTGCTGGGTAACCGCGTCCGTCACGATCGGGTTGGTATCATTCGGGTTGCGCAGCGCCATATTCAGACGGATGCCAGCTACCATCATGTAATTCATCGACACGGCGTCCTGCGGGCTGACCACCAGGGTGACCGAGTCATTGGTAGGCTCAGCCGGAGTGGCCGGAGCTTCCCCTTCCGGAACAGCAGTTGGGGTTGCCTGAGCGATTTGCGGCTCAACATAGTTCCCTACGCGCAGTACGACAGCATCCTGGACGACCGTCTGGCAGACCAGGCGCGGACGCTGCGATTCTGAGGGAACAACATAAGTCGGCATATTCAGCGACCCATCACCTTGCACACGCCCCTGGATTACACCCAAATCCTTGGCAGTGAGGATGGTTGTATTGCTGAAATTCAATTCACCTGCTTTTGCTGGGACTTCCTGTGCAAAAGCATTGGGTAGTCGTGATTGCCAATCGGGGTCGATGTCCACTAAAAGCATGCAGCCGACTACCATTACATGATCGCCGGGAGCCAGGGCATTGGCGACTGCGGTTAATGAATCTACCGGGACGGGGAGAGCGACAAAATCTTTCGGGACATCAAAAGATGCTACCGAACCGCCCGTTGGTGGGATGAGCACAGATGGGGTTAACGGAACGCCTGGGTCCAGGTCGTATTTTGCACGCGAACCAATGACAGTATTGACATCAGTGATGAAAGTTCCCTGTACCAGATTGGCTTCAGGATACTGGATTGTCATTAATGCTGCCTGGGTGATCTCAGCTCCACGTGGGATAGCCTGAGTGGTGATAACGATATCGACCATCGCGCCGGCTTCCGGGGTCTGGGGTGACTCTGCGTTTTGACCGCCCTGCATTTGGAGCCAAACGTATACTGCTCCTACCAGCAAAATCAAAATCAGAGCCACCAAGATAATAATGCGCCCACCTGATTTACCTCTAGCGGCCATGTAAATGCCTCCTCACTTCGTTGTTTAGATCGGAATAAGCAAACTAAAGCTTATTATACGCTATGTAAATCCATTCACTCCTAATGGTTATGTAAGGTGCCGAACAATAGATCAGACCTTGTGAAAAGGAGTGCGCCCTTTTCCCTATTATACCGGGGTGCAAGTTTCATACCCCGCTTTATACCAGGGGATTTGTCGGAAAAAGGATTAAATTTGCAATCTCTAATTTTCCTTTGGGTCAGTACAGCTAGATGCTATTTAATCGACATAGACCCTGGAAAACCAGGGTCTATGTAATTATTACTAGTTTGATCAGATCAAACAAGAATTGGCGGTTCTAGAGTGCATTGACGATGCTGCTGAAGATATTGCCAATGGCAGGTCCCATAATCGCAAGAATGACAATCACGACAATCGCAACTAAAACAAGAATCAACGCATACTCAACGAGGCCCTGGCCTTTTTCCTTCGGTGCAAATAACATGACGTTTTCACCTCCTTCCCGCCCATAGAATGGTTATTGGAACTCTTAAGAAATATTATATGGTTTATTAGCCATGATTCAATACACTTTACCTTACAGGAACCTTACTGTTATTCTTTGAAACTCTTCTGGAAAGGTCAAAAACAGGACGGTTCCTGCCAGCAAAATTAAAGCTGCCAGGATAATGGGAGGTTAACTTTATTTGCAGAAATTAACTGACAGTCCATCTCGGACCCGCTATAAATAAAAGTTTTAATAAGAATAGACCCTGAAAATCCAGGGTCCATTCAGGCAATGTTAACTTGGTTGAACTAAACAAAAATGGGTAGTTCTAGAGCGCATTGACGATTCGGCTGAAGATGTTGCCAATGGCAGGTCCCATAATCGCAAGAATGACAATGACGACAATCGCTACTAAAACAAGAATCAATGCGTACTCAACAAGGCCCTGGCCCTTTTCCTTCGGTGCAAATAACATGTCGTGTTCACCTCCTTTCCGCCCATAGGATTAATTGGTGGAGCACCTACTGAATATTATATCCATATTTTTTTGCGATGCAATAGATTTATCCATCTACAAACCTTCTAAAATTCCAAGAATTGCAACCTTCTCAGGTTTATTTCCGTAAATGGATTGAAGATCGGATGAGATCACCAAGTGTTTTGTTGTCCGGATGTTTGAATCTGGCTATAATAAATTACAGCCCCCCGAAAATACTCAACATGCAGTTCCCAAGGAGGAAAAATGAGCGACCTGTTCGATCGTGTTACCGGCGATCAAGATATATTTAAAAAGCTTTTGTCGAAAATCCCCGGATTTGACGGCTATATCGAAAAACATAATCGGCGCATGTCCGATAAAATGCTGCGCGAAAAAGTGGCAGCTGAATATGAGCTGCTGTGGGGACGGCTTTCAGCGTTGCAGCGGGACTTGATCGATCAGGGCGATTTGATGCTTGTTGACGATCTGGAATCAGCCGCGATCAAGTTGCGCCAGTTTATCGATCGGGTTAAGACAGCGTCGTATGGTTACACCGGTTTTTTCGATTCAGTTAAGCTGAAAACGGAAGACCTGGCCCGGGTATATGAGTATGATTTAGAGCTTTTTAACCTGGCTGATTCGGTATCTTCCGCCATCGACAATGTTGAGGCTTCGATTGGGACGGACGGTCTCCCGGCTGCACTGCGCAATGTCAAAAAAGCTACCCGCGATTGTGTGGAAGCTTTCGAGAAACGCAGTGAAGTCATGATAAGCAGCGAGCAGCAGGCTGGTTAATCATCTCGTTTGAGACAAATTCCTAGGAAGTGGAGAATAACAACCATGGCTAGAATTTTTGATGTTGTTGAATACCCCAGCGAGATGGCGGATGAACTGGTTCACCGCTTTCCCGAACAAGGGATCGCGGACCTCCGGTTAGGCTCCCAGGTAATCGTTCGCGAATCGCAACGGGCTGTATTTTTTCGCGATGGACGCGCGCTGGACTCATTTGGCCCGGGGCGGCATACCATCACCACGGCTAATATCCCCCTGCTGATTGACTGGGTCGGTAAGCTCTTCAATGACCGCACCCCATTTACAGCCGAGGTTTATTACGTTTCCATGCGCGAATTCGTGGATCGCAAATGGGGTACCCCCCAGCCGATCCTGGTCCGCAACCCGGGAATGGGTCTCGGCGTGGCGCTGTTGCAAGGCTTCGGTACGTATTCCTTCCAGATTAAAGATGCCCAACAGTTCGTCACACAGATCGTTGGCGCTCAGGGCATGTATCGCATGGTGGATATTGAAAACCGCCTGCGCACCATGCTGCTCTCCAAATTACAGGACTTGCTGGGTGAGACAGGCGCTACCAAATCGGTGGCTGAATTGATCGGGCTGGTTGAGGAAATTGGCGCCGGCGTTCGCGCCAAAGCCCAGGATGACTTTGCAGCGATTGGCCTGCTGCTCAAATCCTTCTACATCGGCAGCCTGAAACCCTCCGATAAATCTGCTGAGGAATTGCGAGCGATGGGCATGCTCGATATGCAGACTTACACCCAGTTGCAGGCAGCCGATGCG
>JAJZTR010000163.1 GCA_021848775.1 Chloroflexota bacterium
AGCCTCTCTGGTGCTTGAAAACCAAACATTGGCACACCCCGATAGTGTACATTCTCTGCCAACCTCAGGGGGGCAGGAAGACCACAACGCCAATGCCATGACAGCAGCGCGGCACGCCCGTCAAATCATGGAGAATGTGCAGCATATTTTAGCAATCGAACTCTATACTGCTGCCAGAGCCCTGGATTTGCGGTTGAAACAGTTCCCTGAAGCTCGCCTGGGAGCGGGTACTCGCAAAGCATTCGATATTATCCGTTCAGCAGTCCCTTACCAGACTGGCGATGCCTTGTGGGGTCCAGAAATCGAAATTGTCAAAGAAATGATTCGTCAGGAAACCTTTGACATTTCTTAATCTGGATTAATCTTGGTTGATTGACAAAACCCATTATTGCCATTATCCTAACCACCATGAAATGGATTGATACCAGCTTTTCCCGGCGTGAGTTTATTAAACTTGGCGCTTTAAGTATGGGCGCTTTGGCCATGAATCCCTGGAAAAATTGGAGCCAGCTGCAGGCAGAATTTCCTGATGCAGAACGGCTCGGGCGTATTTGTGTTGGTAAAGTGGATGTCCGTTCCCGTCCTTCGGTCGATGCCGGGTCGGTTGGTGTTCTGTATGAGGATGCAATCATCGTGTGGTTAAGAGAAGTTATAGGTGAAGCACCAATGGGCCGGCACAGCCGCCGGTGGGTAGAAACCCCCGATGGTTATGTCTATGCACCAAGTGTTCAGCCTGTTTTCAATTTGCCCAACGCACCGTTAAATGATCTTCCTCAAACCAGCCTCGGGAAGGGAATGTGGGCTGAAGTCACAGTCCCACAGACGCAGATATTTCTGGAGCGTGCCACTGCCAGCTCAGCCTGGCTGCAATATGCCTTGGATTACGGCCTTGTGCCGCGGTTGTACTACAGCCAGATAGTATGGGTGGATGAGATTAAGACCAATTCACAGGACCAGGTTCTCTACCGCATTAACGAAAGATTTGGTCCCGGAGATTTATTCTGGGCAGCTGCTGAAGCATTCAGACCGCTCACTGAAGAAGAAGTCGCGCCGATTTCACCCGAGGTGGAAAATAAAAAAGTGGTTGTCGATGTGACCCCGACCCGACAAATGCTGTCGCTCTATGAAGGTTCTTCAGAGGTTTATGCCTGCCGGATTTCTTCCGGAGCGAAATGGAATGCAGACGGTGAAATTGTCGAAGAGTGGGGAACACCCGTAGGAGCCAATCACCACATCTGGCGAAAAATGATTTCGACCCACATGTCGGGCGGGCAGACAGGTACAGGCTACGATCTGCCCGGTGTGGCCTGGACGACATTGTTTACCGGCGAAGGTGTGGCCATCCATTCAACTTTCTGGCATAACGACTTTGGCACCCCGCGTTCTCACGGCTGCGTCAATTGCACTCCCGAAGATGCCAAGTATGTTTTCCGCTGGACACTCCCCGTTATCCCTTACGATCCCGGGGATTTGACCATTACCACCTTTGACGGTACAAAAATTGATGTACGTGAAGCATAAAACCTTACAGTTGGAGAAATAATGGTAAACGTTACAATCGGTCTGGCTTTTCTTGCTGGTTTGGCTTCATTCCTTTCTCCATGTGTATTTTCGCTGGTCCCGGCTTATGTGGGATATTTGAGCGGGCGTTCCATCGCTGCAGGCAACGTCGAAAACGCTCCAAGCAAATTAGAGACTTTTTTCCATGGTCTCGCATTTGTTTTGGGTTTTAGCCTTATTTTCCTGACCCTGGGTCTCACCATGTCGGCAATCGGTGGACTGCTCTATGAGCTTCGCTATTGGCTGGCGAAAATCGGCGGCATTATTGTTGTTATTTTAGGGCTGCACATGACCGGGCTGCTGCGTATCCCTTTTCTTGAATATGATTTACGACCTAGTACGAAGATTGACAAGCGCCGAAGTTATTTTTCATCCGCGCTGCTTGGAATAACATTTTCTGCGGGGTGGTCACCTTGCATCGGTCCGATCCTGGGCATGATTTTAACCCTGGCGATCAATGGCGGATCAGTCTCGCAAGGGGTGATCCTGCTGGCTTTTTACTCTCTCGGGCTGGCGATACCATTTTTGATCGCCGCGGTTGGGATCGGCTGGGTCACCAGTGTGCTGCGCAAGTATGCAAAAGTTATGCATTATGTCGAAATTGGCATGGGCGTGGTTTTGATTATAGTAGGTGTCATGCTCTTCTTTGGCGTATTCAACACGCTCAGCCAGTTCGGATTCTTCGTTGATTTTGGCCTGTAAAAGGCGTGCAGTTGAGAAAGAAACTATTTCTCGTCAGCCTGGCAGGATTGGGGATCAATCTTTTGCTGGGCGGTGGTCTCCTTATCTTTAGCAGCGCTGGTGCCCAGACGTCAATTTCACAACCCGCTGGTGAATCCAACAGGACGCTGCCTGAGTTTTCTTTGGATGACCTTGCAGGGAACTCGCACACCATTTCGGACTTAGCCGGCAAACCGGCTGTGATTAATTTCTGGGCCAGCTGGTGCGGTCCCTGCGAGCAAGAAATGCCGCTTCTGCAATCCTACGCGGATGCCTATCCCGAGGTCTATTTTATTGGGATCAATTCAGGGGAAGATGCGTCCCTTGTGGAACCGTTCATCGACAGGTATGATATAACATTCTCTGTCTGGTTGGACCTGGACGAGAAAGTAACCGATCAATTAAGGATTATTGGACTGCCCACCACCTATTTTATCGATTCTGATGGTGTGATACAGGACGCGCACCTCGGACAACTCACACCCGCTTTATTAAACCAATATTTGTTGAGATTAGGGATAGAACCTTGATTGTCGTAACCCTTTATGTAAAGAGAAACCATCCGGCGAGTGAGCAGGCGAAATCAGACCTGGAACACTTGAGCAAGGATCACCCGCACCAATTAGCAGTCGTTGATATTCAAACTCAGCCTGATCTCGAGGCTGCTTTCGATGGCATGGTTCCTGTCGCACAGATTGGTCCTTATCGTTTGCAATCGCCTTTTACCCGGCAGGATCTGAAAGTCGCGTTGGGGGCAGCCGCTGACCGCAGCCAGCATCTCGACCGAATCGGCGACACAAGCCATACTAAAAGAGTCGAGCGCGGACATCATTTTTCGGGTACAGACCGCTTTTCGCTTTGGTTGAGCCAAAATTACATGGGATTGATCAGTTTAGTCTTGATTTTTTATGTCGGCTTACCTTTTTTGGCCCCGGTGTTAGCCAAAACTGGCGCTGTTGGATCTGCCCGTGTGATTTATACCATGTACAGCCCACTGTGCCACCAACTGCCATATCGCTCGTGGTTTTTATACGGCACCCAACCTTACTACCCTCGCGAGCTGGCGGGAATCCAGGGGGTGGCAACTTACGAAGAAATTATCGGTGCGGATGCCACGGATGTGGGGAATAATCGAAAATTCATCGGTGTTGAAGAACTTGGGTATGGAGCTGAGGCGGTAGGGTATAAAGTCGCTTTGTGCCAGCGTGATATCGCCATATATGGCTCCATGGCGTTATTTAGTTTATTGTTTTGGCTTACCGGGCGGAAAATCAAGCCGCTTCCCTGGTTTCTGTGGCTGCTATTCGGCCTGGTACCCATCGGGATCGATGGTGTTTCCCAATTGCCCAGCCTGATCAGCCAATTGCCCGAATGGATGATTATTCGCGAAAGCACACCCATCCTGCGGACGATTACCGGTGCTTTATTTGGCATTACAACTTCCTGGTATTTATTCCCCATGATCGAGGAGAGTATGCGTGAAACACGGAAGATGTTAGCCGGAAAAAAAGCGGTAGTATCTCAAATTCAACAAGCCAGCCAACCCTGATGACACTAATTAACACGGATGGTCTGGAATACTTAAAATTTTCATCGATGGATGATGACAAAATCGTCCATGGGATTTTTACCCGAAAAGGCGGCATCAGCCCACAACCCTGGGCTTCCCTTAATTTAGGCGGCACGGTCGGTGACACACGGGAAAATGTAATAGAGAATCGGCGGCGGATATACCAGGTTATGGGGCGGCCGGTCGAATCGATATTCGATGTCTGGCAGGTGCACAGTGCTGATGTTATTTGCACTGAAAAACCGCGGCCGTTGAATGCTCCCCATGAAAAAGCCGACGCAATTTTAACGAACAATCCCGACATCACCCTTTTTATGCGTTTCGCGGATTGTGTGCCGATCCTTCTGCATGACCCTGTCCGCAAGGTGGTTGGTATTGTCCATGCGGGTTGGATGGGTACTGTCAATAAAGTGCTGGCGCAGACCATTCTGACGATGATTGAAAAGTATGGGTCGAATCCGGGCGATATTATCGCTGGTATCGGACCATCCATTGGCCCGGATCATTATCAGGTCGGCGAAGATGTGATCGAAAAGGTTAAAATTGCCTTTGGCAACCAGGCGGAGGAATTGCTCATCAATCTTAATGGGCACTCTTATTTTAATTTATGGCGGGCAAATGGAATCCTGCTGCAGCACGCGGGTGTAACCTCGGTTGAAGTTTCAGGCTTGTGCACCGCCTGCGACACCAACCGATGGTATTCTCACCGGGCTGAGGCGGGCAAAACTGGACGATTTGGCGCCTTTATTTCACTCGTGTGAAGAAAGTGACCTCATGGACCTGGCTCGACAAATAAGGGAGAACCTGCTGGTTGTGAATGAAAAAATAGCAGCAGCTGCAACCCGATCCGGCCGCAATTTCGAGGATATCCAGCTGATTGCGGTGACAAAAGGACAGCCGATCGAGGTAATTCAAGCCGCGATTTCTACCGGTATTCGCAACTTTGGCGAAAATTACCCTGAAGAATCACTGCCAAAAATAATGGAATGTCGGGAGCAGGGGGTAAAATGGCACATGATCGGTCATTTACAGAGCAGGAAAGCGCGGCTGGTGTGCGAACACTTTGATTGGATGCACTCGCTGGATAGTTTGCGCCTGGCAGAAAAAATGGAACGCCAGTTAGCACAGAACGGTCGGTCCCTTCCTGTCTTATTGCAGTTCAATGTTGGCGGCGAAGAGAGCAAATCGGGCTGGCTGGCAAATGATGAAAATTCGTGGCCTGCACTGGTGGCTGAAATTGGACAAATTCTCCAATTCCCACACCTGCAAATTAAAGGACTGATGACCATGCCGCCATTAACCGTCAGCCCACAAGAAGCGCGTGCCTATTTTCATAAACTGGTTAATCTGCGCGATTACCTGTCCAGACAATTTCCAGAGGCTGTTTGGCAGGAATTGTCCATGGGAACAAGCTCAGATTTCGAATCTGCGGTCGAAGAAGGGGCAACCTTTGTTCGCATCGGCACTGGCATTTTAGGCCCCAGACCAGCCAGAATGTAAATTAATTTAAATAATCAAAAGGAAACGTCGAATGCTGATTTCAACATTAATTAAAATCATCCAGACACTCGGATCGGTATTAATGATCATTGTCATCGCGGATATTATTCTGTCCTATTTCGTATCTCCGTATAATAAAATTCGCATGACCCTGGATCGAATTGTCTATCCGATGTTAAATCCAATTCGCAAGGTCATCCCACCACTCGGCGGGTTGGATTTTAGCCCAATCGTGCTCATCATGCTCATTCAGGTCGTAGAATGGCTGTTGATCTCGCTGTTATCTGCTTTGAGGTGAACATGAGAAATAAGCCAGCGCCAAATTTTCATGATGCGCATTCAGGTGCTGCTATCGCAGTTCGTTTGAAGGTGAACGCGAAATCTACCCGGATACGTAAAATCGACGGTGAGGGCACCGTTTTTATTGATATTGTGCGTGGGGAAAATGAACAAATTGACCTCCAA
>JAJZTR010000164.1 GCA_021848775.1 Chloroflexota bacterium
CTAAAATTGCGATGCTGCCGGTCATTGGGCGATAACAATCTTACCGTCAACCATCGATACGACACAGGCCAGCGACTCGATTTGCACATTCAGATAAGCCAGAGCGTCACGCCCGCCCTCGAACGATTTCTCGACCAGCGCCCCGATTCCAGCAACGGTAGCACCTGCCGCCTCCGTCAGGCGGACCAGACCCATAATCGTCGCGCCAGATGCCAGGAAGTCATCGATGATGAGCACTTTTTCACCGCGCCCAAGAAATTCCGGGGAAACAATTAATTCCACAGAGCGCCCGCGGGTATGGGATGGTGCCACCGTCAGATAGACCGTGTCCGGCATGGTAATCGGCTTGGATTTCCGCGCGTACACCACCGGCAAACCCATGTGCAGCCCGGTCATCAAAGCTGGCGCAATTCCCGAAATTTCCGCCGTCAGAATACGGGTAGCGCCGCACCCGGCAAAACGACGAGCCAGTTCCTCGCCGCAGGCATCCATCAATCCGGCATCGACCTGATGATTGATGAAATGATCCACCTTAAGAATTCCTCCGCCCAGGTTTTTCCCTTCTTTCATTATCCGGTCCTTAAGTGCTTGCATCGCCCTTTTCTCCTGGAAAATTATTGATTGTTTAGACATTGATTGTAACGCGATTCACACTACCTCTCGAATGTTTTTTTCCATTAATTTCTGATATTACGCCAAGGGATTTCTGATAATTACGCGATATATTTAAGACAGCCAATGAAAATAATTGGCCGAAAGGATGTAGCCATGAACGAGCTTGAGAAATTAATCGCCGAAAAGCTGGGAATCTCCTCAGAGTTAGCCCATAAAGGGATCCTCATTACCGCCGATTACCTTAAAACAAAACTGCCTCCTCCCATTTTCAAAGACCTGGAATTGATACTCGAAATGCCGGAGATAAAAGAAGAGGAAGCGCTGGAACTGGGTCTATTCAGATTCCCGTAATTTCTGGCGTCTGACAACATCGGAAACGCGGAGATAAATTAAATACCGTATTTACTGGGGTCTGGAATCTGTTTTTTCCAACAGGAAAATATTACAACAGGGTTGAGCACAAGTCTCAACCCTGTTTTTATTGATGAATTAAGGCTGGTGAACAGGTTTCCAGATAAGGCTCAAGCCAGGTCTCCACATTTAATTTGGTTGACAGCCTGCATTCCGAATATTATTTTCGCAGGCAGGCGGTCAGCGCGCAGTTGGCGCGCTGCAGCTCGCGCGGATCAGCCCGCACCAATGATGACGGGCTGCCGCCGCCGGTATAGACCACATCCTTTTCAAAAATACGCTCATCCATCAAGAACAACGCATCGAATCCGAAGGATGGGGTTCCGCCCATGGGGTAACCGGTGCGGTCCAGGATCTCATCGGCAGTTGCCAGCCGTGGTTTTCCATTCAGACCCAGCGCATGAGCAACATTCTCAACCGATACCCGGTCCTCCCCTTTGACGATGGCAACCACGAGCCGGTCATCGGGTGTGATCAGACAAATATTTTTGACAAGATCCTCCGGCGCGGCTTTTACCACCCGGGCCGCCTCAGCCACAGAATGGGTGGATTCCTCGAACGATAAATGCTCAATTACCCAACCGTTCTCTGCAATCACGGTGCGCAGCCGGGCTTCGTAGGGCTCGATTACCGGAAAAATCTGGTCCAGGCGGAAACCGGCTCCGAGAGAAAATAAATGTTTCAACGACTCGACGGCGTTCATGGCTTGTGCGTGGTCAGCCTGGTTTAATCGAAGCGCGGCATATTCATCCTCATCCAACAACAGCCAGTGACCATCGGGATAGACCAGCAGGTCCAGTGCCAGATCCACATACGATAAAAACCCATCCTCGAATTTTGCCGGTCGGGTAATGTTGCAGTACCAGCCCTTCGTCTGACCGTCGTCCCGATCTCGCACCTCAAAAATATTGAACCAGCGCCGGCTGTAATACGCCTCGATGAATGGATCCCCCTGTTTGAGCAGGATGCCTTGAAAAAGGGTGTCTTCGCGATTAAAGCGCGCTGTCAGCAGCCTGGCATTGGGGGTGGATTGCAGAATCTGCCCGCTGTAGCGCCAGGTTTCCTCGCCCTGCAAATTCTGTTTAATGACAATGACTTCTTCCAAGAGCGGCGTATTCATCTTTTACCTGGAAAAGCAGATTTGAGTGAAATCATTGCGCCAGGCACAGAACTCCCTCCGGATCGAACTGGAGGGTCAGGGTTTCTTTAAACGGATACGGATTGGGAAGATAAAACTGGAACACCGAACCGTCGGTACAGCGCAGGGCAATTTGGTAACTCTCGCCGCGAAAAGATACATCCTCGACCACTCCGGTCAGACGGTTAAGCCCGCTTCCGGGAGCCGCCACCGTTACCCCCGTTGGGCGCAGCAGCAGAGAGATTTCTCCATCGCGAAGCTCGAATCCGTTTACCTCAGCCGGGGTAAAGCTGCCTAACCTGGTTTGTACCTGCAGCGGTTGACGGCTGGTAATCTTTCCCGGCAGCAAATTGCTCAAGCCAAGGAAACGGGCTGCCCACACCGATACCGGCCGCTTATATACTTCATCCGGTGTGCCGTCCTGTTCCACCTTACCCTCATTCAACAATACCAGCCGGTCGGCTATGGCAAAGGCCTCCTCCTGGTCGTGGGTGACATAAATTGCTGAAATTCGGGTCTCATGCAGCAGCTCGCGCAGGAATTGCTCTAATTGTTCGCGTAAGGCACGGTCGAGCGCGCCTAACGGCTCGTCAAGCATGAGCAGGCGCGGATTAGGCGCCAGAGCCCGCGCGAGCGCGACCCTTTGCTGTTCACCGCCGGAGAGATCGGTCACGCGCCGCCTGGCAAACCCGGCCATATTGACGCGTTCTAGCGCCTCCCTAACCTGCCGGTCGATCTCTGCGGAAGGCAGGTTTTGCATGCGCAGCCCGAAGGCCACATTCTCAGCCACCCGGCGGTGCGGGAATAGCGCATAATCCTGAAACATCAGACCGAAATGGCGCTGGTGGACCGGCACATTCGCAAGATCGTTTCCATCCCAGAGCACAAGCCCCTTTTCAGCTTCCTCCAGCCCGGCAATGATACGTAACAGGGTGCTCTTGCCGCTGCCTGAAGGTCCCAACAGGCACACAGTTTCACCCTCGGCTACGTCAAAGGACACGCCGCGCAGCAGCGGTTTCCCCTCGTACATTTTATGAATATCGCGGATGGATAAACCCATTCTACATCCCTTTAATCAGGCACCCTTTTATGCTACCATAAAACCGGACCGCACCCCTCATAAAGTCCCTGAAAAGCATTTACCCTGGCTCTTTCCATTCTATGTTTGCACGTCGCCTTCCTCGGCTCATGGAATAAGTAATAAGGACAATTACCGCGATTGCAGGGTCGAGCGGGTGGTCCTGCAGAATGGTCAACGGTCGGCAGCCAGACTTTTGCCACCGGCTGGCGGATTCCTGGCATAACCTGCGGTGAGAGCACTCCCCGAGGCCGTCCCGCGGATGTGATATTCGCGCCAGACGGCGGAAAGTTTATCTCGAACGACAATGGCTACCGGGTCTACTTGGTAACGTACCAGCCGTAAACCTTACCACTCTTCGCGTATCCCCGGCAGGCGCATGCGTTCGATCAACAGGATCCCCAGACCGCAGATCACCATCAGGATGGTCGACATGGCCAATGCCTGCCCGTAATTCATGGCGCCGGGCTGGCCGATGAAGCGGTAGATGGCTACCGGCACGGTTGGGTTTTCCGGCCGTGCCAGGAAGCTGGTAGCGCCAAATTCGCCCAGGGATATGGTGAACGCGAACACCGCGCTGACCAACGCCGCCCGCGCGATGATGGGCAAATCCACTTCCCACCACACGCGCCACGGAGAGGCCCCCAGCACCGCTGCAGCCTGCCGCAAACTACCAGGAATCGATTTCATGGCCGGCAGCAGTGTGCGAATCACGAAAGGCAATGCCACCAGAGAATGCGCCAGCGGGATAAGCAAGGGAAACGACCCCGGGTCGAGCGGCGGGCGGCTGAAGACCACAATGTACCCCAATCCCAGCGTCACCGCCGAGGTGCCCAATGGCAGCATCAGCAGCGGGTCGAGAACCTGATTGACCCGCGCCCGGCTGGACAGGGCGCTGGATGCCAGAAACCCCATTGCCAAAGAGATCACGACCGTTGCCCCGGCGTAAGCCAGCGAGTTGCGCACCGCCTCGATTGGCGGTACATAAAACAGCGATCCCCGGCGGTTGATGAACAGTTCGCGGTAATAATCCAGTGTCAAACCCGTCTGCACCTCGCTCCGCTGCCCGCGTTCTGCCTCCAGCCGCACCACCGAGCGCAGCCCCAACGCCGACAATGGCAAAATCAACAATGCCGCCAGAAAGGTAATGCTGAACCCGATCAGCAGCCGCTCGCGCCAGGTGCGGATGCGCCGCATGCCCTCGCCCTGCAAACGGGGTGCCAGGGGCACGTTAATCCGCTGCGAGACGCGCGAATAGGCAATCGTCAGCCCCAACGTGCACAGCAGCTGGATGCCTGACAGCAGACCGGCCAGCGGCAGGTTGAGCATGTGCAGCGCCTGGATATAGATTTCCACCTCGAGCGTGGCATACTGCGGTCCGCCCAGCAATAGAATCACGCCAAAACTGGTGAAGTCGAACAGAAATACCAGCAGCCCGGCGGCAAATATCGCCGGACGGAGCAGGGGCAGGGTCACTTCTTTTAAAGTGCGCAGCGGGGTTGCCCCCAGCACGCGGCTGGCTTGTTCCACCCGTGGATCCAGCTGGCTCCAGGCGCTGCCTACCACCCGGATCACAATGGTGGTGTTATAGAAGACATGCGCAATGATGATGGCAGGCAGCGAGTTGAGCATGGCTAATGGCGGCGTGGAAAGATCAAAGGCCTGCATCAGCAGCACATTGATCCAGCCGTTGGGTCCGATGAGCGCATTGAAAGCGGCGGCCACCACCACCGTGGGTAAGATAAACGGCAGGGTGGTCAACACCCGCAGCAGAGATTTACCCGGAAAATTGTAGCGGCCAAAAATGTAGGCCGCGGGCAGCCCTACAGCCAGCGTGACCAGGGTGGATAACCCGGCCTGATAAAACGTGAAGCCCAGCGGTCGGGAGATGCGTTCCCAGAGGTCAGCCTGTGGTCCGGTCTCTACGGCTGCTTCCACAGCCAGCTTGAACACCGCCAGCAATGGTGTAAAGAAAAATACAGCCAGGAATAACAGCGGCAGCAGCCACAACGCCAGAATGCGCCAGTTGCTGCTGGAACGGACACTCCCCCATTCTGCCGGCTTGATCACTTCAAAACGGTCTCCCGCCAGGCATCGATCCATGCCTGACGATTGTCGGAAATGACCTGCGGATCCAGAGCGGCGGGTTGTTCAGGGATTTGGGCGTATTTCACGAATTCCTCGGGCATTTGCGCTTCCGGCTGTACCGGGAAGACAAACATTTGCAGCGGCATATCCTCCTGGAAGGGGACGCTGAGCATAAAATCGACAAATTTTTCAGCCAGCGCGCGCTGTTGTGTACCTGCCAGAATGCCAACGAATTCCACCTGCCGGAAGCAGGTATCCGGCGCGACAATCGATGCCGTTGGGGCATCGGTCAGCGGGGTTTCCGCAAAAATCACCTCTGCCGGCGGGCTCGAGCCATACGAAACGACCATCGGCTGCGGGCCGCGTCCGGAAGAGCCGGAGAAATTGGTATAGTAAGCCGTTTCCCAATCGTTGACCACCACCACCTCGTTCTCCCGCAGTTGCT
>JAJZTR010000165.1 GCA_021848775.1 Chloroflexota bacterium
GTCCAATATCATGATTAACCACCAGGGGCATGTCATCCTGGTCGACTTCGGTATTGCGAAAACATTCCAGAGCGGTCAAAAAGGCACCATGATCGGCACGGAGGGTTATTCACCGCCCGAACAATACCGTGGGGATGCCACGCAGCGCGCCGATATTTACTCCCTTGGCGCGACCATACACCATCTTTTGACGCGACGCGACCCGCGGCTGGAACCGCCGTTTTCTTTTGGCGAGCGTCCCATCCGGCAGATCAACCCCCTGGTCTCCGCTGACCTTGAGGCGGTCGTGCAAACTGCGCTGCAATATAACGCGGATGAACGTTTTCCGGATGCCAGCGAGATGAAAAAAGCGCTGCTGACGGCTGCCAAGAAAACAGGTGCGCTCGACCGGATTGTTGTCCCCAATGTAAGCGACGATCAGACGATCAAGCCCCTGTGGGTATTTCGCTGCGAGGACGAAGTGCGAGGGTCACCCACTTTCGACCTTGGCATGGTATTTGTTGGATCATACGACAACAATCTGTACGGCATCGACGCTGCCAATGGAGAATTTCGCTGGAAATACCCAACGGAAGGTGGGATTGTCACAAAACCGTTCGTTTCGGACGATCTGGTTTTTGCCGGGTCAGAAGATGGACACTTATATGCCGTTTCGGCTAAAACCGGACGGCTTTCCTGGAGTCACCAGGTGGAAAAACCGATCCGGAGTTCGCCGCGCGTGGTGGACGGCCATGTTTATTTTGGCGCTGACGATGGTTACCTGCACTCCATCAATATCATCTCCACCCGCCGGGAGTTCCGATTCGACGCTGGCGTGGCAGTTCGCTCGTCGCCGGCCATGTCGAATGAATTTATTTACTTCGGCAATGAGGAAGGCGATTTCTTCTGCATAGATTACCACGGGCAAATGAAATGGCGCTACCGCGCCAAAAAAGGCATTACATCCACGCCGCTGGTGACTGCCGGCGTTGTGTATTTCACATCATTGGATGCTTCGCTTTACGCGCTTGACGCCAAAAGCGGGTGGGTCTTGTGGCGTTTCAGGATGTTGAAAGGCTCAGTCTCCGCTCCTTACCGGATTGAAAATATGATCTTTGTCGGCTCGGCTGACGGTTACATCTATTGCCTGGATGCGAACACGGCCAAGGAAATCTGGAAATTTGAGACGGGGCATCAGGTAAGCGGTTCGCCGGTCGTGAATAATGACATCGTTTACTGTGGCTCGGCAGATGGCAAAATGTATGCACTGGATATTAAAACCGGACGCGTTCGCTGGAAATTTATAACCGGCGGTCCAATAACATCCACTCCGGTGGTTGCCAACAACAACCTTTATTTTGGCTCCACCGATCATATGGTTTATGCATTAATGGCTTAGGCCGTATTTGAACATCCCCGCCTCTTGGAGGACCTGTGCGCAATTTTCTTAAGAAACTATTTTCCGGAAAAGAAGCGGAGAAAAGACTTGTTGGTATAAAAACCGCCCCACTGGATGCTGCTGAACTGGCAGCCATCAGTGCCCCCGCAGAGCCCTTGAAGCCGCTGCAACTGGTGGTGGGTACCGGTCAATCCATTGGGCTTCAACGCGATCACAATGAGGACGCATTGTACGCAGTGAGCGCCATTCTGGCGGATGGCGCCAATGAGACGCAGTTTGGCTTGTTTATTGTCGCCGATGGGATGGGCGGCTACGAATATGGTGAAGTAGCCAGCAGCGTGACCGCCCGGTCGATTATCCAGCACATTTTAGCGAATGTATATTTGCCGCACATGGACCCGGAAGGTGCCGGCCAGCAAGAATCACTGCAAGAAATTATCGAAACCGGTATTTTGAAGGCGCAGCAATTGGTTCGGATCCGCGCCCCAGGTGGCGGCACGACGTTGACCGCTGCCGTTCTCATTGGCGATCAGGTGACCATCGCGCATGTAGGCGACAGCCGGGCTTATTTCGTTCATCCTGGCGGGCGCATGGAGTTGCTTACCCATGACCATACCCTGGTTCATCGGCTGGTGGAGTTGGGTCAGATTACCGAGGAAGAGGCGCTGGTTCACCCAAGCCGGAACGTGCTCTATCGGGCAATCGGTCAGCCAGAACCTTTCAAGCCCGATATCCAGACTTTTCAAATGCCACATCCAGGTTATTTGCTCATTTGCAGCGACGGCCTCTGGGGTGCAGTCAATGATGCGAATATCGCCAAAATTATTCGCGAATCAACCAGTCCATCGGAGGCATGTAAAAAATTAGTTGCCGCTGCTAACGAAACCGGCGGGCCGGACAACATTAGCGTGGTATTAGTGGAGTACCTGTAGGTTTTGGTTTTGGATGAGGATGGAACATTACTCTGTTCTAAATCTGCCATTTGATGCCACGCCAGCTGAAATACGGGCTGCCTATTTTGACGCAGTCCGGAAATATCATCCTGACGCTCAGAACGGCGGGGGCGATGGAGTCCGTTTCATTGAAATCCAGCAAGCGTATGAAGTGCTGGTGGATGGTAAACGGCGCGCGGCATACGACCGGTTACTGCCTGAATCTGTCCGGGAAGCATCTCCTACCCAGGTTGGCGTGCGCTACAGCCGTTCCACAATTCACCGGTCGGATGAACCGCAACTGATCTATGCTTTACTGGATCTATCCTGTACAAAAAAAATCAACCCCAACGATTTACCGCCTGCGCATGTTTGCGTCATCCTGGACCGTTCGTCGTCGATGCGCGGCGAACGGTTGGATATGGTGCGTGCCAATCTCATCCGGCTGATACGCAAATTAAAATCATCGGATGTTCTCTCCATCGTGACATTTAGCGATCGTGCGGAAGTGTTAGTGCCGCCGGTTGCGTTGAGCGACCCGGCGCGGGTCGAATCGATGATCATGGGGATCAGCGCAGGGGGCGCAACCGAAATCTTCCAGGGTCTGGCGCTTGGATTTGAAGTGTTCAAGCGTTATGCCGGGCGCAGCAATTTCTTAAAACACTTGATTTTGATCACCGACGGCCATACCTACGGCGATGAGGAACGTTGTTACGAGATCGCTGAACGGGCTGCGGTGGAAGGGATTTCCATCCATGCGTTGGGCATCGGGCACGAATGGAATGATACATTCCTGGACCGGCTGGCTTCGTTAAGTGGCGGCAATTCAGTCTATATCACTACAGCGGAAGATCTGGTCCAGTTTATCGAGCAAAACCTCCAATCCTTGAGTGTCAATTATGCTCGAAAGAGCGAACTGGTACTGGAACTGCCTGAACACGTTACCTTGAGCTATGCGTTCAGGATTCAACCGAATGTTAACCCGTTGGAGGTTAATTTTCCCATTCAACTTGGGCCGCTTGAATATGGTCGAAATACCAGTGTTATATTAGAATTTAAAATTAACCAGCTTCGTTCGATAGAGCCGGAACAAATCATTGCCAATGGCAGAGTCTATTTCGAAGTTCCCTCAAAGACAATTCCAATCGAGCGGCAATTCATTGAAATAAAACGACCTGTTCGCAACGCTTGGGCCAAAGAAAAAACGCCAACGGCAATTTTTACCGCCATATCACGTCTTTCACTCTACCGTCTGCAGGAGAAAGCCCGGAAAGAAGCTGGGGCTGGTGATATCAAAAGTTCTTCACTGCACCTGAAGTACCTGGCATCGCGATTTATGGCACAAGGCAACCAGGATTTGGCACGAACCGCCCTGATGGAAGCAGATCATTTGCAAAAGCATCAACGATTTAGCGATGAAGGTTTGAAGGACATCAAGTACGGGACAAGGTCATTATTTTTATTGCCCGACCCGGAGTTGAAAAACCATGATTCAATGCCCAAACTGTAAACATCAAGAATTACCCGGCGCGCTTTTCTGCAGTGAATGTGGTACTCAGCTGGTGACTGCGGATACCTTGACGTCACCACTGGCGAACCAACCAGTCGAGCCTTTGGAGTTTGATGAGCAGGAAAGCAGTCCAGCCGTCTTCCCAGCTCAAGGTCCGGTTGTACCGGTAAAAAATGTTGTGATCAGCCTGCACATTGTAAACACCGACCGAACCATGCATCTGACCGGGCGTTCTGAATACAGCCTGGGGCGGATTGCCAGGGGTCAGCCCATTTTGCCGGATTTTGATCTGTCCGAATTCGATGCTTACAACCAGGGGGTGTCGCGATTGCATGCTGCAATCAAGGTTCAACCGCTGCGGATTTTGATCATGGACCTTGGTTCCGCGAACGGTACCCGAGTCAATGGCCAAAAACTGGTACCCAACGTTGAATACCCGTTGAAAAATGGCGATCTGATTGCGCTGGGCAAACTGAAAATTGAATTTCAGACATCTACCGATTGAAATCTGAATGTGAGATAAAAAATGCCGAGTATTATTGTGCACTTCTCAAACGAAGATCCGATCGTCGGGGACGTCGATGTGTTGCCTACCGCGACCGATACCCTGATATCCTTGAAAAATCCGCGGAAAAAAGACGGGAAGGACGTCCCTTACCTGGAGCCAAATGTAACGATTGTTGTGTGGCCGCTATCAAGAATTAGTTTTATAGAAGTAATTTCAGCCGGCGCGGATGAAGAGATCATTTCATTTGTCAGGGAGTGAGGTTGATTTTGGATGAAACCTTTAAGAACCGGGTAATCCTGGTCGTTGACGATGAAGAGCGAATGGCGCGGTTCATCCGGCTAAATCTTGAACATGATGGATTCCAGGTAGTCGAAGCCTACCGCGGTCTGGATGCCATCCATAAGTTACGCGATTCACTGCCCGATGTGGTCATCCTGGATATCATGATGCCCGATCTGGATGGGTTTGAAGTATTGAAGTTGATCCGGGAAATCAGCCAGGTGCCGGTAATTATGCTGACTGCGAAAGGCGAGGAAGATGACCGGGTGCGCGGCCTGGAATTGGGTGCTGACGATTACGTGACCAAACCTTTTAGCCCGCGAGAATTGGTCAGCCGGGTGCGGGCAGTTTTACGCCGAACGGAAGCGGGTGGATTTATCTCCCGGGATGTCTATGAGGTCGATGACTACCTGAAAATGGATTTTGGGCGCCGGGAAATTTGGGTAGGTGGTAAGCAGGTCAAATTGCGACCGACAGAGTACCGGTTGCTGTATCATCTGGTCAAGAATGCCGGCTGGGTTATGACCTACGACCAGCTGCTTTCCAAAGTCTGGGGTTACGAGTATCGCGACGAACCCCATTACGTACGCTTGTATATCAATTATTTGCGGCAGAAGATCGAGAAAGATCCGGCCAATCCGCAGTACATTCTGACTGAACGAGGCGTGGGCTACCGCTTCGTCGATTTTGTTCGGGAGAAAATGGATGACCTCAGCAGCCCGAATTGATGCAACTTTTTTGTTAAAGCCGCATCAAAACGTATTGAAAAACCAAGAATCGATTCAATCCAGCGAGATTGATCCAAGGAGTAAAGAATGATTAATGCCCCCGTACATGTCACTGACGCAGAATTTGAAAAAACCGTATTGCAATCCACCTTGCCGGTTATCGTTGATTTCTGGGCTCCGTGGTGCGGTCCTTGCCGCATGGTTGCGCCGACGCTCGACAAACTTGCGGCAGAATATGCCGGTAAACTGCTCATCGCGAAGGTCGACACCGATGAAAATCCGGACTGGCCGACTCGCTTTGGCGTTCAGGGTATCCCGACCATGCTATTTGTGTCCAATGGAAAATTGGTTCACCGCCAGGTAGGCGCATTGCCCGAGGGCATCTTGCGTG
>JAJZTR010000166.1 GCA_021848775.1 Chloroflexota bacterium
GGCGGATCGCTGAGGGCGGCAAAGATGCCTATTACCAGAGCGAAATTGCCAGTGCAATCGGAGACGTGGTCGCGGCAGCAGGCGGCTGCCTGACTGAAGAAGATCTGGCAGCCCACACCAGCAGCTGGGTCGATCCGATTTCCGTTGAATACCAGGGATTGCGCATCTGGGAGTGCCCGCCCAACGGCCAGGGTCTGGCGGCCCTGATCGCACTCAATATCCTCAAAGGATATGACCTGGGTCAGTACGAGCCGCTTGGAGCGCAAAGATTGCACCTTCAGATCGAAGCCATGCGGCTGGCTTTCGCCGACGCCTTCCTGCATATTGCCGATCCGGATTTCGCCGATATCCCGTTGAGCACGCTGTTATCTGACGCGTATGCGCTGGAACGGCGAAAATTGATCAACCTGAACACTGCGCTGCCGCAGGTCGAGCACGGTTCCCCGCCTGCCACCAGCGACACTGTCTATTTTTCCGCTGTGGATGAAGATGGGAATGCCTGTTCGTTTATCGCCAGCAATTACATGGGGTTTGGCACCGGCATTGTCCCCTCAGGCTGGGGGTTTAGCCTGCAAAACCGGGGGCACAATTTCAGTCTCGACCCGGCCTCACCCAACGCTCTCGCTCCCGGCAAACGCCCCTATCATACGATTATCCCGGCCATGGCAACCCGCGCTGACAGCGGTGCGCTGCACGCGGCATTCGGGGTGATGGGCGGTTTTATGCAGCCGCAAGGTCACATGCAGGTGGTCATCGGCCTGACCGATGATAAACTCGACCCGCAGAAAGCGCTTGACCGCCCGCGTTTCTGCCTGGCCCCTGCCAGTTCAGACGAGTATGTAGCCCTGGAAGAAGGGATTCCTGCTGAGAGCTTAACCCGGCTGGCTGAGATGGGACATCCGGTGAGAATGGTATCCGGAATGGAACGGGCCGTATTCGGCCGCGGGCAGATTATCCTGCGCGACCCCGAAACAGGAGTTCTCTGCGCCGGTTCTGATCCGCGCGCTGACGGCTGCGCAATCCCGCAGATATAGGTACAGTGCAAACACCGTATTAATAACAGCAAACATCCTCATCCCATATTTTTCTGCCCTTCGTAAGCAAAATAGATTTCCCTCTCCGGGGAGAGGACAGGTGAGTATGCCATCACGGATGACAATATTCACCCCCATTCACACGGTTGTTTAAACTTACTTCGACTAATGCACACCCCTGGCATTCTAAACTATAGTTCGTGGCTCTTCCCATTGGTGCATTGAACAACTGTATTTCCTCAGGAATCTTTGTGTTTCCGTGGTAATCGCCCCAATTTCCGCGCGTGATAAAATAACCTCACCATGGTCGAACTTTCAGAACATCTTCAGGGTATTCTTGCCACGCTGCCGCTAAAGCCTGGCTGCTATATTTACAAAAACGCCGAGGGTTCCGTTATTTACGTTGGCAAAGCCGTGAACTTGCGCAACCGGGTGCGGTCCTATTTCCATTCCAGCAGTGATCAGGATTTTAAAACCAGCCAATTGGTGCAGCGTATCGCTGATATCGAATGGATCCTGGTAGGGTCAGAATTGGAAGCGCTCATCCTGGAGATGAACCTGATCAAGAAATACCGGCCGCGCTATAACATCCGGCTCAAAGATGATAAACGCTACCCCTACATTAAGGTTCACTGGGCAGATCCGTTCCCTAAAGTTACGGTAACCCGTCAAATGGTCAAAGATGGCTCGCGTTATTTCGGCCCTTACACTTCTGCGTGGGCGGTTCACCAGACTCTGGATGTGCTGCGGCGTATTTTCCCCTACCTGACCTGCGACCGAGAAATCACCGGAGAGGATGAACGCCCCTGCCTGTATTACGATATCAAACTATGCAGCGGCCCATGTATTGGCGCCGTGAAACAGGCGGCGTACCGCCAGATGATCGATGACTTGTGCAAATTTCTGGACGGACGGTCCGATCCAATCCTTGCCCGCATGAAAGTGGATATGGAAAAGGCCGCCGAGGCGCTGCAATTCGAGCGAGCCGCCGCGCTGCGTGATCAGATTCAGGCTATCGAACGAGTGGTGGAAAAACAAAAGGTTATCTCCGGCGACCAGCTGGATTCGGATGTCATCGCCATGGCCCGTGATGACGGTGAAGCCTGTGTTCAGGTGTTTTTCATCCGCGGCGGAAAAATGATCGGGCGGGAATATTTTATTCTTGAAGGCGCGCAAGATGAACCCGATTCGGAGGTAATTGCTGAGTTTATCAAGCAATTTTACGATGAGGCAGCCAGCATACCGAATGAAGTGCTCCTGCCACAGGAAGTGGAGGAAGCTCAAATCATCCAGCAATGGATGCGGCAGAAACGCGGCGGACCCAAAGTCGAACTGACCGTGCCGCGTGGAGGTATGCCCCAGGAGTTGATCCAAATGGCAGCCGAAAACGCCGTCGAAACGCTGCGCTCCCTCAAAGCCCAGTGGGAGGTGGATACAAACCGCCAGAGTGAAGCGCTGGCGGAGCTGCAGCAGGCACTGGCGCTAAAGGAACCCCCCAACCGCATCGAATGTTACGATATTTCCAACACCCAGGGCACTGCCGCTGTAGGCAGTATGGTGGTTTTTGAGCAGGGTGTGCCGCGCAAATCGCTTTACCGCCGTTTTAACATTAAAACAGTCGAAGGACCTGATGATTTTGCCAGCATGGAAGAAGTTCTTGCCCGCCGGCTGAAACGCTGGCAATCCACCCGGGAGCAGCGCGGACCAGGCGTAAAAATTGATCCATCCTTTGCGATCCTCCCCGACTTATTGATTGTCGATGGCGGCAAAGGCCAATTAGGGCGGGCTGTAGCGGTATTGGAACGCTTCAACTTGCTCGATAAAGTCCCGGTGGTTGGATTGGCCAAACAACACGAAGAAATCTTTATTCCAGGCAGGCCTACTTCATTGATGCTGCCGCGCCATTCCCAGGGTCTTTACCTTATTCAGCGCATTCGCGACGAAGCCCACCGCTTTGCCATCACCGCTCACCGCAGCCGCCGGTCAAAAGCTGGTTTAGCCTCCCGTCTGGATAGTGTTCCTGGGATCGGTCCATCCAAGAGGAAGGCCCTTCTGACAAAATTTGGAAGTGTCGATGGCATATTGGCAGCCAGCATTGAAGACCTTACCAGTGTAAAGGGCATAACCGAAGATTTGGCGATGGCACTGCGTTCGCACTTAGAGTAAGAAGAATATTCGTACCCCCAATTTTGTGATTTATTAGCGGAATCTTAAGCATTTTTCCTCAATATTGTTATAATTGTCTAACTGTTGGGGTAGCCAGCGATTAGGAGGAGCCACCCTGATAAGCCAATCCCCGATCAAGCCAATTTTTTAAGAGGAGAAACGTGATGAAAAAGTTGTATTTAGTATTAAGCATCCTGGTGCTCTCTGCGATGATATTGAGCGCCTGTGCCCCTAAAGCCGCTGAAGAAACGCCAGCCTATCCGGCTGAATCTCAGCCGACTCAGAAAGCAGCTGCCCCTACCAGTTATCCGGTCGAGACCGTGACCAAGATCACCGTCGCCACCGATGCCACCTGGCCGCCGTTTGAGTACATCGACGAAGCCACCAAGGAAATTGTGGGCTATGACATCGATCTTTTCACTGCCATTGGCGAAAAAGCCGGGCTTGAAATTGAGTTCGTCAATACCCCCTTTGATCCACTTCTCGCCGGAATAGCCACCTGCCAGTTTGATGCTGCGATTTCTGCCATTACAATCACCGAAGACCGCAAGAAAGAAATGCTCTTCAGTGACCCGTATATCAACGCCGGGCAAATCGTGGTTGTGGAATTCGACAATACCGCTGTCAATAGCAAAGATGACCTGGTAGGAAAGACCGTAGGCGCGCAGCTTGGTACTACCGGCGAGATGGAAGCCAAAGCCATCGCGGATACCACAGTCAAACCCTATGACACCGTCGACCTGGCTTTCCTGGATTTGCAAAACGGGCAAATTGATGCCGTAATTGCTGACTACCCGACAGCCTTTGGTTTTATCGCCAAATCTCCTGACAAAATTAAAGCAGTCGGTGATGTATTTACCGATGAATCGTACGGTATCGCCGTCTGCAACACCAAACCGGAACTCGTTGAAAAAATCAATGCCGGCTTGAAGGCTGTGGTAGATGAAGGAATACTGGTCGAACTCGAGGCAAAATGGTTGTCTGGTCAGTAGAAAGGTAATACTTTGGCCTGCGAGGATGACTGATCGTCCTCGCAGGCTTTTTTATTTGATGGAGGTCCAATGAGTATTGAATCCATCCCTTCTTTGCCTGTTCCAATAGCAAAATCCAAAAACGAAAAAATTGAAAAATTCGACCGGTGGTGGATTCTGGTAGCCGTTGTCGTCGGATTGATTGTCTACCTTGTTACCACACAGCCCGATCCATATAAAAGGCTGGTCATCTTTGTGCGCGACGGCGTGTGGTTAACAATTTACATAACGATCATCAGTTTCATGCTGGTGGTGGTCTTTGGTCTCATTGTCGGCCTGGCGCGTTTGTCCAAAGGTAAAGTCATTCGCGGCATCGCGACAGTCTATGTTGAAATTATTCGCGGCATCCCGATGCTGGTTCAAATTATCTACTGGTATTACGCCATGCCGCCGCTCATTAAAGATCTTGGGCGGGCATTGAACATCGAGTCAATGGCTAATTTTCAGGCTAACGGCATCATTATGGCCATCATAGGCTTAACCTTCGGTTACTCAGCCTACATGAGCGAAGTCTATCGGGCAGGCATCCAGAGCATCTCCAAAGGCCAGATGGAAGCCGCCCGCAGTCTGGGCATGACCTACGTTCAGGCGATGCGGTACGTGATTCTGCCTCAGGCGGTCCGCGTCATTTTACCACCCATGGGGAATGAATTTATCACCTTGCTGAAAGATACTGCTCTGGTAAGCGCAGTATCCGTCCCCGATTTGACACGCCGTGGTCGCGAGTTCTCATCCACAAATTTCAACCCCATCGAAACCTGGACGATGGTCGCCTTGCTTTATTTGGTGATGACCTTGCTGGCAACCCGTTTGGTCGCCTTTCTTGAAAAAAAGGCGCGATACGAGAGGTAACCTATGGAACCGATTATTAAAATTGACAAAGTACACAAACGTTTCGGGGACGTGGAAGCTCTCAAAGGAGTCAGCCTGAATGTCGAAAAGGGTGAGGTTGTGGTCATCATTGGTCCATCGGGGTCCGGCAAATCAACCCTGCTGCGATGCATCAATCGTTTGGAAGAATTCAACGAAGGCAGCATCATTGTGGATGGGATTCCGCTGGACACCGCTGAAAATATCAATGTCGTACGCACTGAAGTCGGCATGGTTTTTCAGCAATTCAATCTTTTTCCCCACCTGACCGTGTTGGAAAATGTATTATTAGCGCAACGGATTGTGCGCAAACGCAGCAAGGAGGAAGCCGAAAAAACAGGCATGGAGCTGCTTGCAAAAGTCGGTATCCCCGAAAAAGCCAAGGCGCACCCCGGTCAGTTATCGGGCGGGCAGCAGCAGCGTGTGGCAATTGCGCGAGCCCTGGCGATGAATCCGAAAATCATGCTGTTCGACGAACCTACCAGTGCGCTCGACCCTGAGATGATTCAAGAAGTCCTCGACGTAATGATTGCCCTCGCACGCGAAGGAATGACCATGGTGGTGGTGTCGCATGAGATGGGTTTTGCCCGTGCCTGCGCCCATCGGGCAATTCTGAT
>JAJZTR010000013.1 GCA_021848775.1 Chloroflexota bacterium
GTTGAATTGATCACCAAGGTGGCGCTGGAGCAGGGTTCAAAATTTGCCATTCGCGAGGGCGGCCTGACCGTCGGCGCTGGCGTCATCACGAAGATTCTCGATTAGGTAAATTATGGCTAAGCAACGCATTCGCATTCGCCTCAAAGCATACGATCATCGTGTGCTTGATCAATCCGCCAAGCGGATTGTCGAAACCGCTGAGCGCAGCGGTGCCCAGGTTGTTGGACCTGTGCCTCTGCCCACTCGTATCGAGCGCTTTACCGTGCGCCGGTCGACTTTCATTGACAAGGATTCGCACGAACACTTTGAAATCCGCACCCACAACCGCCTCATTGATGTTTTGGATCCGGATTCTAAGACGATCGATATGCTCATGCGCTTAAACCTGCCAGCGGGCGTCGACATCGAAATTAAGATCTAGCAGAACTTTGAAAGAATGAAATACCGGCACGCGAACGCGCTGCCGAATTTTAGCGGCGCTTTTTTGACATCGTGAAAAATCCTGAACGGGCTGCAATGACCCCAGCCGAGATAAAAAATCGACTGGAGTCATTGTGACGATACAGAAAAGAGCGGTCAATATGTAAGACAACCCTGTTCAAATAAACAGAGTTGCTTTATAATGGAAAGGTTGGGCTTAAAACCAACCGATGGTCGGGAAAGAGTCACTCTGTGGGCGCATAACAAACCCCACAATGACGCAGCAGATGACTAACTATCCGATGGTCAGGGATGATGCAGCCAAGCCCAGGCTGACAGTCCCGGGAATTCTTGGAAGTCAAGGAGAACAATTGAGATGTTTAAAGGGCTGATCGGGAAGAAAATCGGCATGACCCAGATTTTCGATGAAAATGGTTTGGCTATTCCAGTCACCGTTATCGAAGCTGGGCCGTGTTTCGTTACCCAGATTAGACGACCAGAAAACGACGGCTATTCAGCCGTCCAGTTGGGTTTTGCAGAAGTAAAACCCAAGCGCCTCACAGGCGGCCAGCTTGGCCACCTCAAGCGCGAGGGTTTGAATATGCCTCCTCTACGCTATTTGCGTGAATTCCGTACCAAAGCCCCGGAGCTAAATGAAGGGGACCAATTAACAGTTGAGGCGTTCTCGGTGGGGGAGCGCGTTGATGTGGTAGGTACCAGCAAAGGTAAGGGTTTCGCAGGTGCAGTCAAGCGCTACCATTTCAGGGGTGGTCCCAAAACCCACGGTCAGTCGGACCGCGAGCGTGGTCCGGGTTCCCGTGGTTCTGGTACTACACCGGGACGGGTCTTCAAAGGAGCGCGTGGCCCTGGTCATATGGGCGATGAACGTGTCACTGCACAGCATTTGAAGGTGGTCCTGGTAGATGTTGAGCGCAACCTGATCGGTGTGCGCGGTGCGATTCCTGGTCCTCGTGGCGGCCTGGTAATCATTCGTGAGGCTCGCAAGCAATAAGCCTGCGACCAGATCAATACCTGGACTATGGGAGCAAAAGTACAATGTTAGCAGATGTCTATAACATGGAGGGCAAGAAGGTCAAGCAGGTTGAACTACCTGATATGATCTTTGGTGCCCCGGTAAATATTGATCTTATGCACCAGGCTTATGTTCGCCAGATGGCAAACGCGCACCTGGGCACCCACGACACGAAGGTCCGCAATGAAGTGGCTGGCGGCGGTCGAAAACCCTGGAAACAAAAGGGCACCGGCCGGGCACGACAAGGTTCAACCCGGGCTGCACAGTGGAAGGGCGGCGGTCGGATTTTTACACCCCATCCCCGTTCATATAACCAGGACATGCCCCGTAAAATGCGCCGGGCTGCTTTGCGTTCCGCATTATCCGTCAAAGCCGCTGAGGCTGCGATTGTGGTCGTGGATGAATTGAAAATGGCCGAACCAAAAACTCGCCAGATGGCGAATATGTTGAATTCACTGGTCGGTGAATCCAGCGCACTGGTTCTTATCCCAGATAAGATGAACTATGACAACGTCATCCTTTCCAGCAGCAATTTGCCTGCTACCAAGGTGATGCTCGCGGGTTATTTGAATATCCGCGATCTGTTGACGTTTGACAAGGTTATCCTGCCGTTGGCGGCTCTGGATGTTATTCAAAGCAACCTGGGATAGGTGGGAGGTACAACATGACAACACTATTTGATGTTCTCCGCCGCCCGTTGGTGACTGAAAAAACGAACTATCAGGTTAACCGCCTGCACCAGTATGTGTTCGAAGTGGCCGATAATGTCACAAGAACACAGGTGAAGGACGCGGTCGAAACGATTTTTGACGTGACGGTTTTGCGGGTCAACATCCTTAATGTTCCTGCCAAGCGCACCCGCCGGTCACGCAGCCGCCGCCTTATGGTTCGCAACGCCGCTTACAAAAAAGCCGTTGTCACCCTGGCGCCCGAAGATAGAATTCCGATCTTTGAAGGGGTTGAATAATGGCGATTAAAGTCTACAAACCAATCACGCCCGGTCAGCGTAACATGACCGGATATGGCTTTGAAGAAATCACCAAGTCCCGCCCCGAACGCTCGCTTGTCGTCTTACGCAAGAAGAATGCCGGGCGTAATATGTACGGACGAATCACAGTGCGGCATCAAGGCGGTGGTAACCGCCGGTTTATCCGCCTGGTGGACTTCAAACGCAATAAAGTTGATATTCCTGCCCGGGTGGCTGCTATTGAGTACGATCCGAACCGCACCGCCCGCCTGGCATTGCTGGTTTTTGCCGACGGCGAAAAACGTTACATCGTCGCACCGGTCGGCTTAAAGGTAGGAGATACAGTGGTATCCGGCCGTAATGCCGATATCCGCCCTGGAAACACGCTGCCAATTTCCAACATTCCCGTCGGCACCATGATACACAATATCGAACTCAAAGCCGGTCGTGGTGGACAACTTGTACGCTCTGCTGGCACTGCTGCGCAGTTGCTGGCGAAAGAAGGCGACTACGCTCAGGTGCGTTTGCCTTCCGGTGAAGTGCGGCTTGTGCGCCAGGTTTGCACTGCGACTATCGGCCAGGTTGGCAATTTGGATCACAGCAATATCAAGCTGGGAAAAGCAGGTCGCAAACGCCATTTGGGTATCCGCCCCTCTGTCCGTGGAACAGCAATGTCTCCTCGCGACCATCCGCATGGTGGTGGTGAAGGCCGCCAGCCTGCTGGTATGCCTGGTCCCAAGAGCCCTTGGGGTCGTCCCACTCGTGGTTATCGGACACGCCGTAACAAGACAAGCGATAAATACATCGTGCGGCGTCGAACGGCCAAGCGGTAATCGGCCCAGGTTGATAGGTTGTAAACCGAGAAAGAAGGACGAGATATGTCACGTTCATTGAAGAAGGGTCCGTATTTTGACCCGAAGTTATTGAAAAAAATCGAACAGATGAACACTCGCGGTGACAAGAAAGTTGTTCGCACCTGGAGCCGGGCGTCTGTGATCTTCCCGCAGATGGTGGGTCACACCGTGGCTGTTCATGATGGACGCCGGCACGTGCCGATTTACATCACTGAAAATATGGTTGGTCATCGCCTGGGCGAATTTGCACCAACCCGCCATTTCCGCGGCCACATGGCTGAAAAGTCGACGAAGAGGTAGAAGCGATGGCTACGGATATTCGTGCTGAACTGCGGTTTTTTTCAGTCTCCGCCCAAAAAGTGCGCCTGGTAATTGACATGGTGCGCGGCAAGCGGGCGAATGATGCTCTCGATCTGCTGGCTTTCACCAACAAGGGTGCTGCCAGCGACCTGCGCAAGCTGGTTGCCTCTGCGGTAGCCAACGCAGAAGAGAATTTTGGCATCAATCGCGATGACTTATTTATTTACAAGATCACAGCCGATGAAGCCCCCACCCGTAAGTGGCGCCGCTTCGGTGCTCGTGGCCGTTTCAAGCCGTTGTTGCGGCGGTCGTCACATGTGGTCGTAGTCTTGCGGGAGCAAGAGTAGGAATCGGGCTGGCTTGCAGCCACCAGGCTGCAGCGAGCAGAAACAGACACCAGGAGAAATTATGGGTCGTAAAGTACATCCGATTGGGTTTCGTCTGGGCGTTCACCAACCATGGGAAGGCCGCTGGTACGCTGACGGTGCTGAGTTCAGAGATCAACTACACCAGGATATCAAAATCCGAAAGTTGATTTTTGGCAGCGCCGACAAGGCTGGCATTTCAAAGGTTGAGATCGAGCGTTTCCCGGGCAAGGTGAAAGTTATCGTGCACACCGCAAAACCCGGAATATTGATTGGTCGTAAAGGTGAAACGGTCAAAAAGGTCCGCACCGACCTCGAGACGCTCACCAGTAAAAAAATAGATCTGGATATCAAAGAGATCAAATCACCCGATACCGATGCCTATCTTGTTGCTCAAAACATCGCCGGGCAGATCATGCGCCGCGTTGCTTACCGCCGCGCCATGAAACGGGCTCTCCAGCAAGCCATGCGCCAGGGAGCACAGGGTATCAAGATCGAAGTGGCTGGCCGCTTGAGCGGCGCAGAAATGGCCCGCAGCGTCTGGCTGCGTGAAGGGCGCGTGCCTCTACAGACTCTGCGCGCAAACATTGATTTCGCTCGGGCTGAAGCCTTGACCACTTACGGGAAGATCGGCATTAAAGTCTGGGTTTATCATGGCACCGTTTTGCCTGGTGTGGAAGAGAAAGTCGAATCCACCGAAGGCGTGTATGTAAGTGAGTAAACCTTACGCTGGGTCCATCCCAATGCGTGATAAGAGAGGTTAGCAGCTATGTTGATGCCAAAACGTGTAAAGTGGCGCAAGCAGCAGCGCGGTCATATGCGAGGGCTGGCTTTGCGAGGGGCAGAACTCCTGTATGGCGAGTTCGGCTTGCAGGCGCTCGAGCCGGGTTGGATTACCGCCCGACAGATCGAAGCTGCCCGTCGTGCTCTGGTGCGCCAGATGAAACGCCGTGGTAAAGTCTGGATCCGGATTTTCCCGGATAAACCCTACACTCAAAAACCCCCAGAAACCCGTATGGGTAAAGGTAAGGGTAATGTTGAGTACTGGGTGTCAGTTGTCCGGCCTGGGCGCATCATGTTCGAGGTTGGTGGTCTGACCGCAGACATCGCAGTCGAAGCACTGCACCAGGCTTCCTATAAATTAGCGATCAAAACGAAAGTTGTTGCTCGCCATGAATCAGCCACAGGAGAATTGGAATGAAGAACGAACAAATTCGCCTGATGTCTATCGATGAGCTGAAAGCGAAACTGACGGATTCTCGTCAGGAGTTGATGAACCTGCGTTTCCAGGTTGTCACCGGGCAATTGACTGATACCAGCCGGTTGAAAGTCACCCGCCGCTTAATTGCTCGCTATATGTCTGTTCTGCGCGAGCGTGAACTATCAGAAGAGCGGGAAGGTGGAAAATGAACACTCGGCGACGTTTAACCGGTGTTGTTACCAGCAACAAAATGCAGAATACGGTCGTGGTCAAAATCACCCGCACCTATTCGCATCCCTTGTATCGGAAAGTGGTGCACTCGTCCAGCACGATTAAAGCCCACGATACATTGGGCTGTCAAATTGGTGATGAGGTCTCGATCGTTGAAACCAGGCCCATTTCGAAAGAAAAAAGCTGGGTGGTCGAATCAATCATCAAGCACAAGTTTGTCGAAACCGAGATTCCCGGCGAAGGAGAGCAAGCATGATCCAGCAGGAATCTCGACTGAAGGTTGCCGATAATACCGGCGCCCGCGAATTGCTGGTGATTCACGTGACAGGCGGTTCCACCCGTCATTACGGCTCTATTGGAGATATCGTTGTAGCGACCGTAAAATCCGCCACACCGCAGGGCTCGGTCAAGAAAAGCGAAATCGTCAAGGCAGTAATCGTGCGCTGCTCGAAAGAATGGCGCCGAGAAGATGGCTCGTCCATCCGCTTCGACGACAACGCCGCAGTGATCCTTGATACCGATGGAGTCAACCCTAAAGGCACCCGTATCTTTGGACCAGTGGCTCGTGAGCTCCGTGAAAAGGGCTTCATGAAAATTGTTTCCCTTGCGCCGGAAGTAATTTAGGGCAGGGAGCAGGAGCTAAGTGATGAATTTGAAAATTCATAAAGGTGATACGGTCGAAGTAATCAGCGGCCGATTGGAAGACAAAGGTAAGCGCGGCGAAGTAATTCGTGTGCTGCCAAAGGACAGCCGGGTCGTGATTCAGGGCGTAAATGTGCGCACCAAGCACCAACGCCAGGTCCAATCTCAGGGCCGCACGATTTCTCCCGGAAAAGTCCGCTTCGAGGCTCCCATCGACATTTCGAATGTCATGCTGGTCTGCCCGAAGTGCAGCAAACCGACCCGTGTGGGGCTCTCCCGCTCGGAAGATGGCAAATCGATGCGGATTTGCAAGCAGTGCGAAGCCGTGATCGACGACTAGGCCATCGGAGAGTAAGAATATGAATATTTTGAAAGAAAGATATCTTAACGAAGTAGCCCCTGCACTGGTAAAGGAATTGAACCTTTCCAATGTCATGCAGGTGCCGCGAATCACCAAAGTTGTCGTCAACATCGGTCTGGGCGAAGCTCTGGATAATCCCAAAGCATTGGAAGCTGCAAGCGGCGACCTTGCCAAGATTACCGGGCAAAAACCGGTCATCACCAAAGCACGCACGAGCATAGCAGCTTTCAAGTTGCGCGAAGGCCGTGCCATTGGCACCATGGTCACCCTGCGTGGCGAGCGAATGTGGGCTTTCCTCGACCGTTTGATGAATATCGTTTTACCGCGTGTACGTGACTTCCGCGGAGTTTCAGCGGAAGCTTTTGACGGCCGTGGTAACTACACCCTGGGCTTACGGGAACAGATCATCTTCCCGGAGATCGACTATGACAAGGTCGATAAAGTTCGTGGTATGGAAATAACCGTCGTTACGACGGCACCGTCGGATGATCAGGCTGCCAAACTGCTGCAGCTGCTTGGGATGCCTTTCAGGAAGGACTAGTATGGCCAAGAAGTGCATGGAATATCGTGAACTACGACGCGAATTTAAAGTCCAGGTGCGCAACCGCTGCCGTCTTTGCGGTCGCCCTCGAGGATATCTGCGCCGTTTTGGTCTTTGCCGCATTTGCTTCCGGGAACTTGCTCTCAAAGGGCAGATCCCCGGCGTGACCAAGTCATCCTGGTAGTGCCAGGCCGGAGGTAGGCATGAGTGTGAATGATCCAATTGCTGATATGTTGACCCGCGTACGGAATGCCATCATGATGGGGCAAACCGTTACCGCGATGCCTAATTCAAAAATTAAGGCAGAAATAGCCCGTGTCCTCAAAGAAGAGGGCTTTATTGACAGCTATGAAGTTGTCGATGGCGACAAGTCTTTCGAGCAAACTCTGCGCGTCCGCCTCAAGTATGTAGGCGAACGCCGTCAACGCCGCCCGGTAATTACGGGTATCGAACGAGTTAGCCGCCCGGGCCGTCGTATCTATACTCAAAAACAGGAAATTCCCTGGATCCTTTCCGGATTAGGGATTGCGATCCTGTCCACCCCAAAGGGCGTCATGACCGGGCAGCGCGCTCGCCAGTTGAATGTTGGCGGCGAGATCCTCTGCAAGGTTTGGTAGCCCGGAAAGCGCACAGGAGGATATAAAGTGTCCCGAATTGGTCGCTTACCGGTTGTTGTCCCCGCGGGCGTGCAGGTGGACCTGGATGGTTCGCTGGTGCACATCAAAGGTCCTATGGGCGAGCTGAAGCGCGAATTTTCCCAGGTAATTTCGATTGCTTTCGAAAATGGGCAAATCGCGGTGACGCGCAGCTCTGAGGAGCCGAAAGTGCGTGCGCTCCACGGGATGACCCGTGCATTAATTCAAAATATGGTGACCGGCGTAAGCCAGGGTTTCACCAAGGTGCTTGAAATCGATGGTGTTGGTTATCGCGCCGAGATGGACGGCAAGAACCTGAAATTGTTTGTTGGTTACTCCCACCCTGTCATTGTGGAACCGGACGAAGGTATCTCCTTTGATGTCGATACCAAAACCCGCCAAATTAAGGTCACGGGGTATAACCGCGAAATCGTTGGGCAGGTTACTGCGGACATCCGCAAAATTCGCCCGCCCGAGCCTTATCATGGCAAGGGCATCCACTATCTGGGTGAAAAAATCCGCCGCAAGGCTGGTAAAGCCGGCAAAGGCAAGAAGTAGGTGATGGCGTATGTCTAAATTAAATCGTACAGAAGCAAGAATCCGCAGACACCGCCGCGTGCGCAAGTTTATTGCTGGCACGCCGGACCGGCCGCGATTGGCTGTATTTCGCAGCCTGTCGGAAACCTACGCTCAGGTGATCGATGACAAAGCCGGGCACACCCTGGCCGCCGCTTCCACCATTGACCATGAATTGAATGGCAAATTGGAAGGAAAAACAAAAACCGAACAAGCAAAATTGGTCGGTGAGCTCGTGGCGAAACGTGCCAAGGAAAAAGGCATCACTCAGGTGGTGTTCGACCGCGGCGGTTTCCGCTATATTGGTCGTGTGAAAGCACTGGCTGATGGCGCCCGCGAGTCTGGCCTGGTTTTCTAGGCTGATCAGTGAGCAATGATAAAGGGCCTGACTATGGATAAGACTGAATTTCAAAGTGTAGAGCAACAATTCGAAGAACGTGTCATCGAGATCGCCCGCGTGGCCAAAGTTGTCAAAGGCGGTCGCCGCTTCCAATTCCGTGTTACGGTAGTGGTGGGTGACGGCCGTGGCAACATCGGGTTGGGTATTGGCAAAGCCAATGCCGTCCCGGATGCCATGCGCAAAGCGACCGAACGCGCTCATAAAACAATCCGCCCGGTCCCGATGATGGGCACCACAATCGCCCATGAGGTTATTGGCCGCACAGCCGGTGCCAAAGTGCTGCTTAAACCGGCTTCAGCTGGTACAGGCGTCATCGCCGCAGGTGGTGTTCGGGCAGTTCTCGAAGCCGCTGGTTTCCGTGACATTCTGACCAAATCGATGGGAAGCGCCAATGTCCTCAACGTGGTGAAAGCCACCTTCGAGGCTTTGGGTCAGCTTAAATCGCCGGAAGAAGAAGCCGTTCGCCGTGGTAAACCCGTCAGCGAACTGCTGCCCTTCTGGGAACGGAGGAAGAATGGCTAAAAAGGCCGTAACTCCCAAAATGCTGCGCATCACATTGGTTAAGAGTGCAATTGGTTATTCAGTGCAGCACAAGGCGACCGTGCGAGCGCTTGGTTTGCGCCGCTTAAACCAGAGTGTGGTGCATGAGGATACTCCGGTGCTCCGGGGCATGCTGAGAAAAGTAAACCATCTGGTTTTAATTGAAGAGCAGGGTGCGTAATGAAACTGAACGATTTAGTGCCGAATGAAGGCGCCAAAAAAGATCGCAAACGCGTTGGCCGCGGTATCTCGGCTGGTAAAGGTAAAACAGCTGGCAAAGGTACCAAAGGTCAATCATCTCGCTCAGGTGAAGGCGGGCATCTCTATCGCCAGGGTGGTAACTTACCCTTTTACCGCCGCTTGCCTTTCATGCGTGGTGAGGGCTTTACCCCGCCGAATCAAGTCGAGTACAACGAAGTGAATTTGAGCCAGCTTGCGGCAAAGTTTGAGGCCGATAGTTTAGTCACCCCGGAAGTTCTGGCGGAACTAAACATGCTTCATAAACCAGCCAATCCGGTTGTGATTCTTGGACGCGGCGACATTGCCATTCCGCTGACTGTACGCGTACAGCGCGTGAGCAAAGGCGCCCTGGCTAAAATCGAAGCCGCTGGTGGTAAGGTCGAAATCATCGCCTAAGCCTGAGTAGAAGGAGACCCACACATGAAGCGGTCAGCATGGCGCTATCTGTGGAAATCGGAAGACATCCGAAAAAAGCTATTGATCACCGTGATGCTGCTTGTGCTTTATCGCCTGGCAGCCAATATTCCGGTTCCCGGAATCGATCGCGCGGTGATTCAGAGCGTTGTAACAACGCCAGGTGCAACTGGAACGCTGTTTGGCCTGCTCGATATGCTTTCTGGTGGTACCATCTCGAATTTCTCAATTCTGGCGATGGGGGTGTACCCTTACATCACCGCCCAAATTATCCTTCAGCTGCTGGTGCCGATTATCCCGGCGCTCGACCGGCGCATGAAGGAAAATCCGCGCGAAGGCCGGAAATGGATGGAAAAGTGGACCATCATCCTGACCGTCCCGATGGCGTTGCTCTCGGCTATTGGCCAGATCAATATTTTCAACTCACTTGCAGGGCAGACCAATCAAACCATCCTGAATTTCACGTATGGTTTCACAGGTGAAAGCTTGCTGCCGACCATGACCATGATCATCTCGATGGTCGCGGGCACGATGTTGGGTATCTGGTTGGGTCAATTGATTTCTGAATACGGTATTCCGAATCAAGGTCTGTCCTTGATCATCTTCGCGGGTATCGTCTCGCAAATGCCTTCTAACCTGGTCAGCCTGTGGAGTGACAAGCAAAACGGCTGGTGGCTTACCATAGTGATTTTAGCCATCATGGCACTCACCATCTTCGCCATCGTCTTCGTTCAACAGGGCCGCCGCAACGTGCCGGTGCTGTTCCCCGGTCGTCGTGTGGGCAACCGCATGTCGATGCCGGTGCGCAGTAACCTGCCATTGATGGTCAATATGGCAGGCATGATCCCGCTCATCTTTGCTCAGTCCCTGCTGTTGTTCCCAGCCATCATAGCCAGCTACTTCGTCAACTCGCAGACCACCTGGGTGGCAAGCCTGGCTTCAGGTATCTACAATGTATTCGGTGGGCAAAGTGGGTGGTATGCCATCATGTACTTCCTGATGGTCGTTGCTTTTACCTTCTTCTATACGGACGTTCTATTTCAGCAGCAGAATTATGGTGAAACCCTGAAACGTCAGGGGGCACAAATCCCCGGCGTTCTGCGCGGACCCGCGACACAAAAATACCTCACGAAAGTTCAACGGCGCATCACCTTCCCGGGTGCATTCTTCCTGGGGTTTGTGGCGGTACTGCCGTATATCCTGAACCTCTTCTTGCCAGCATCAGCGCAAAATGCCGGATTGCTGATCACAGCTGCAGGTTTACTGATCGTGGTGGGTGTGGTTCGTGACACGTTCACAATCATCGAAACCGAGCTCAAACTGCATGGTTATGAAGAAAGCTTGATCAAAGGTTAGACGCGCCATGGGTAAGTACATTGTCTTGCTTGGACCTCCAGGCGCAGGAAAAGGAACGCAGGCCGAGGTTCTCTCCGAGAAAACCGGTCTGGCGCATATTTCCTCGGGAGATATCTTCCGCGAGAATCTTAAAGCCCAAACCGAGCTGGGAATCCTGGCTCAAAGCTTTATGAATCGTGGCGAGTTAGTCCCGGACGATGTCACCATCGCCATGATCCGTGAGAGGCTTGGCCGGCCGGACTGCAGCGCAGGAGCCATCCTGGATGGCTTCCCCCGCACACCGGCGCAGGCTGAAGCGTTGGATAAGATGTTGCATGAATTGGATGGCAAGGTTGCCAGCGTTCCATACATTTCCGTTCCGACATCCATTCTCATCGAACGTCTGAGCGGCCGCTGGACATGCCGCGCTCAGGGACATATCTACCATAGTTTATATAACCCGCCCAAAATTTTGGGTGTGTGTGACGAAGACGGCTCTGAACTGTACCAGCGGGAAGATGACCAGCCGGCTACCGTTGAACGCCGTATCCGAGTTTATTTTGAACAGACCAGCCCGCTCATCGATCATTATCGCAAGGCGGGGCTGCTGATCGAAATCGACGGTACGCAGTCAATCGAGCAGGTTACTACGACCCTGCTCGCTGCTGTCAATTGATCAAGGAATCAGTAGGATGTCCTGGGAACGCCAAATCACTTTGAAATCAGCCCGTGAATTGGAAATCATGCGGCAAGCCGGCATCATTAACGCTGAAGCGTTAGCGGCCGCGGGTGAAACGGCGCATCCGGGAGCTTCCACCGCCGATTTGAACGCTGCTGCGGAAGAGGTGTTGAAAAAATACGGCGTTTATTCACCTTTCAAGAACTACCCCGGTGCATACCCGTATCCAACAAGCACAACCATCAGTGTGAATGAAGAATTGGTGCATGGCATCCCCAGTTCTAAACGGAAACTGCGTGAGGGTGATATCGTCTCGATCGATTGTGGTGTGGTTTATGATGGATTTGTAGCCGATTCAGCCATTACCGTGGCAGTCGGTGAGGTGACCGAGGAGGTTGCAAAACTATTGGAGGTTACCGAACAATCCTTGTACACCGGTATCGCGCAATTGGTGGCCGGAAATCACGTTGGTGATGTTTCAGCTGCCGTGCAGAACTTTGTCGAAGAGCGTGGATTTCAAGTAACACGTGAATACACCGGTCACGGCGTTGGGCGCCAGATGCATGAAGGTCCGCAATTGCCAAATTATGGCATCGCCGGGCGTGGAATGCAGCTTCGGGCGGGCATGACCATCGCCATCGAACCGATGGTATTAATTGGGACACCGTTAACCCGGGTGTTGGCAGACCAGTGGACAGTCGTATCGCGGAACGGGTTGCCGACTGCCCATTACGAGCACACCGTAGCGGTTACCGATAATGGACCGCAAATTCTGACCCTTTTAGCAAATGGAACGAGTCCTGGACGAATCCAAGTTCCTCAGTTATAATCAGAACTTTGGCTGTCCAAGCAGCAATTATGTGAGGAGTATCCGATCATGAAAGTATCACCATCCATCCGAAAACGCTGCGCGAAATGCAAAATCGTTAAGCGTGCCGGAATCTTGTATGTAATTTGCGATAACCCAAAGCACAAACAGCGACAGGGATAAGGATCTATGGCGAGAATTGAAGGTGTCGATCTTCCGCGCAATAAGCGGATTGAAATTGCTCTGACCTATATTTATGGGATCGGCCCTACCCGGGCACGTAAGATCCTGTCGGGTACCAAGGTCAATCCGGACATCCGGGTAAAAGACCTGAGCGAAACAGATGTAAACCTGATTCGCGAATACATTGGTCAATCCTACGAGGTTGAAGGTGATCTGCGCCGCAAAGTGCAGATGAACATCAAGCGCTTGATTGAAATTGGCTGCTACCGCGGCCTGCGCCACCGCCGCAACCTGCCTGTTCATGGCCAACGTACCCGCACCAATTCACGGACGCGCAAGGGCCCCAAGAAGACTGTTGCAGGTCGCGGCCGCCGTCGTGGAGCTACCAAGAAATAATCCGGCGCATTGCGCTGGCCGGTTTGGGGTCCTTCTTCCCTCCCCAGCGGCCAACCGGCTTGCGTACGCCCGGACTATGGATTACGCTGTACTCTGATGTAAATTGAGGTTGATAGCGAGGAAATATGGCACAAAATGTACGATCAGCGCGTCGAACGAGCGCGCCGCGTAAGGTAAAGCGCACACTGTCTTCGGGTCAGGTGCACATTTACGCGTCATTTAACAATACCATCATTACCGTGACAGATCAGCAAGGCAACGCTGTCTGCTGGGCTAGCTCAGGATCAGCCGGTTTCAAGGGTTCACGCAAAAGCACACCCTTTGCCGCCCGCCTGGCCGCTGAACAAGCCTTAAAAGCCGCACAGGCTATGGGTCTGCAGGAAGTCGATATGATCGTCAAGGGACCTGGCCCCGGTCGCGAATCCGCTATTCGGGCAATTCAGGGGATGGGCATTAAAGTGCGCTCCATTTCGGATATCACCCCGGTCGCCCACAACGGTTGCCGGCCTCCGAAGAAACGCCGCGTCTAATTCTTTTGAGAGAGGGAAGAAATGGCTAGATATCTTGGGCCGGTATGCAAACTTTGCCGGCGAGAAGGTTTCAAAATGTTCTTGAAGGGCGAACGCTGCTTCACCCCAAAGTGCGCGTTTGAACGACGTGCATTTGCCCCTGGTGAGCATGGACGCGCTGGGGCCGGTCGTGGCGGTTCAGACCGTCAGTCCGACTACGCACGTCAGCTGCGCGCCAAGCAGCAGGCCCGCCGCACCTACGGCGTGCTCGAAGCCCAATTCCGCCGCTATTTTAGCGTTGCATTAACCAGGCGCGGCCTTACTGGCCTCAACTTGCTGCAAACACTGGAACAGCGTTTGGATAATGTCGTTTATCGCATGGGTTACGCAGTGAACCGGGCAGAAGCCCGCCAGCTGGTAAATCATGGGCATTTTACCGTCAACGGCCGCCGCGCGGATATTCCATCCATGCTGGTGAAACCGGGCGATGTGGTTTCTGTTCGCGAGGGTTCTCGCCGCAAACCATTTTTCAAAGAACTTTCTGATTATGCCGAAAAACGCGCCTGCTCCTCATGGCTCGACCGCGATTTGAAAACGCTGAGCGGAAGCATGCTGCGTCTGCCTGAACGAGCTGAAATCGACGGCAACCTGAATGAACAGTTGATCGTCGAGTATTACTCGCGGTAATCCTGTCGGAGTGCAAATCGTATGTTATTTCGTGCATCGGAAAGGGGTGAAACTTGTGTGCCTTAAGTAGTATGGTCAAGCCGAAAGTCGAGCGAGACGGCGAAGCCCGGAATTATGGGAAATTCGTCATCAGCCCCCTTGAACGGGGATATGGCGACACCCTCGGTAATGCACTTCGTCGGGTACTTCTTTCTTCACTGGATGGTGCTGCGATCACATCTGTTCGCATCACCGATGTTTTGCATGAGTTCAGTGAAATTCCCGGTGTCCGGGAAGATGTAATCCAGGTTCAGCTGCAGGTTAAACAACTGCGGTTGGTGCTCCATGATGTGGAGACCTCTCACCTGCACCTGGATGTGCGTGGTGAGGGAACTGTTACCGCGGCGGATATTCAGGTACCGGCAGAAGTTGAAATTGTCAACCCCGACCTGTATCTGTTCACTGTCGATGACAGCCGTACGCGCCTGGAAATCGATATGACGGTTGAACGTGGGCGTGGGTATTCCCCGGCCTCAGACCGCAGCGGTCGCTTGCCCATTGGTGAGCTGCCGGTGGATGCGATCTACAGCCCCGTGACCCGCGTCAATTTCACGGTTGCATCTGCGCGAGTCGGGCAGAATACCAACTATGAAAAACTGGCGCTGGAGATCTGGACAGATGGTACGGTTGCCCCCGAAAAGGCTTTGGGGACCGCTTCCAAACTGTTGATCGATCACCTGCGCATGGTTTCCGGAATTAGTGAAGAAACTCTGCTCCTTGCAGCTGAAAAAGAAATTACTGGCAGCCGCCTGACGAGTGAAGCCGCTGAAACACCCATCGAAAATTTGGACCTGTCTGTGCGCGTTTTCAATTCATTGAAGCGCACCGGCATCACCACCGTTGGTGATGTCCTCGACTTGCTCGAAAAGGGTGACGAAGCTGTTATGTCCATCCGCAACTTCGGTGAGAAGAGTCTGGATGAGCTGCGCCAAAAAATGCAGGAAAAAGGTTTCTTGCTAACAGAAACCGAAACCGAAACTGAAATCGAGACGGAGTAAGGATTTATGCGTCATAGAGTTGCTGGCTACAGACTGGGTCGGTCAAAGGACCAGCGCATTGGATTGCGCCGGACTTTGATCAATCAGTTTTTTGCCCATGAACGCATGCAGACCACCCGCGCCAAAGCGATGGCCATCCGCGGCGAAGCCGAAAAGATGATCACCATTGCCCGCAACAGCGCGAACGGCAGCGACATTGACAAAGTCAATGCCCGCCGCCTGGTGGCCTCACGCCTGGCTAATCCAGAAATGGTCAAGAAGCTGTTTGATGATATCGCTCCGCGTTTTGCTAACCGCCCCGGTGGTTACACGCGGCTGTTCAAGCTGGGCCCTCGGATGGGTGATTCCTCCGAAATGGTCCTGCTGGAGTTGGTTGAAGAGTAAGATCCATCCGGGTAAGTGACCGGATTGGAATGGAACGTTACCAGGTTATCATAGCCTACGACGGCACAAACTTCCAGGGCTTTCAACGGCAGGGAAGCAGCCGGACGGTACAGGCAGAAATAGAAGCAGCGTTACGCTGTCTAAATTGGCAGGACAACGCAATCTTCTATGCGGGTCGCACCGACACAGGTGTTCACGCTTCTGGACAGGTAATCGCCTTTGATCTGAAGTGGGAACACACCCTCGATGAATTAGGCAGGGCGCTCAATGCCCACCTTCCTTCCGATGTGGCGGTCCGCAAAGTGAAATTGGCGGCAGCGGATTTTCATCCACGTTTCGTTGCAACAGCACGCAGCTACCGCTATCACCTCTTCTGCCAAACAAACCGCGATCCGCTGCGAGAACGTTATGCCTGGCGTGTCTGGCCGCAAGTGGAGGGCAGTCTGCTCATTCAGGCTGCCACCCGGTTGACCGGAACGCACGATTTTGCGGCATTTGGTTCGCCCCTCAAGCCGGAAGGCACCACCATTCGCACAATTTTTAGTGCTGATTGGCAGCAAAAGGAAGACGGCTGGATCTTTCAAGTGACAGCCAATGCTTTCCTCTACCGCATGGTGCGGCGTCTGGTGTTTTTGCAAGTTCTGGTAGGGCAGCGGCGCCTCTCGCTTGATGCGTTTTCCTCTGCTCTCCTGTCTCCCAGCCCCCTGACACCAGGGCTTGCAAAACCAAATGGACTGGTCTTGGAATGTGTGTACTTTTCGGAAGTTGGACAAATACCTGAAGGGTTAAATCAAACCCTAATTGCTAGTGGAGATGAGAACTGTGGATAAGACGTACGTCATTAAGGGAAAACCCGAATCAAGCTGGATTCTGGTGGACGCTGCGGACCAGAAACTGGGCCGTCTTGCCACGCAAATTGCTGCTTACCTTCTTGGGAAACACAAACCCACCTTTACCCCTGGCGTTGCCGTTGGTGACTTTGTGGTTGTGATCAATGCTGGAAAATTGGCGCTCAGTGAAAAACAATTGGACACCAAAAACTACTACAAGCATTCGAATTACCCTGGTGGGTTGAAGACAGTCGGCTTGCGTGAGCAGATTGAAAAGCATCCAGATCGTGTCATTCGTGCCGCGGTATGGGGTATGCTTCCTCACAATAAACTTGGCCGCATGGTAATCAAGCGCCTTAAAGTTTATGGCGGGAGCGAACATCCCCATCAGGCGCAAACCCCAGAAACGGTCGCGTAAAGAGGAGCAAGGAATCCTATGTCTGTACAGTATTTTGAAGGTGTTGGACGCCGGAAAGAGGCTACTGCGCGCGTGCGCATTATGAGCGGTTCGGGCAAATTCATCGTCAACCAGAAAATGGTGGAAGAATACTTCCCCCGCCTGGGAGACCGCGAGAGCATTCTCAGAGCATTCGAAGCCTCCGGCCAAGATGGGTCGACCTTTGATGTCACCGTTGTAGTGAATGGCGGGGGCGTCACCGGTCAGACTGGTGCTGTAACTCTTGGTCTGGCGCGCGCTCTGGTGAAAATGAATCCTGAATTCGTTCCCAGCCTGCGCAAATATGGACTTCTCACGCGTGATCCACGTATCAAGGAACGCAAGAAGCCAGGTCTGAAACGCGCCCGCAAGGCACCGACCTACACAAAACGTTAAATCTGCCAGCAGATCGTTTGGTCTGCTTATGGAAATTGTTGAGGCATGCGCAGGCTTATTTGCTGGCTGCGCATGCCTCAAGTATTAATTGTAAGGAAAGCCTATGAGCACTCCACAATTGACCACTGGAATCACATTGCTGGGGCTTGGCCCTGGTGACCCCAACTTGCTTACCCGCCTGGCATGGGATTGGTTGGAGCAGATTTCCGAAATCTATCTACGCACAAAGCAGCACCCGGTTGTGGCGGGGTTCCCTGCAAGGCTGATTGTGCACTCCTTCGACCACCAGTATGAAAGGGGTGAAAAGTTCGAAGAGGTGTATGCGAACATTGTGGAGCAAGTGCTGGAACTTGGCCGCAGACCGCAGGGAGTCACTTACGCTGTCCCTGGCCACCCCTTTGTCGCCGAGGCTACCAGTCCCGAAATTGCTCGCCGTGCCCGGGCAGAAGGTTTGCCTGTAAGGATCATTGAAGGGATCAGCTTCCTTGAGCCGGTCTTTTCAGCCCTTGAAATCGATCCGTTTCCGCGCATGGCAATGATGGATGCGTTCGAGCTGGCATCTCTGCATCATCCCAATTTTCCGCCGGATATGCCCGCTCTCATCACACAAATCTACGATACCTTTAGTGCCTCCTCGGTTAAGTTAACCCTCAACGCGGTATATCCCGATGACCATCCGGTGACGCTGGTGCATGCAGCCGGGACCTCCGGACAGATTATCGAAACTTGCAAGCTGTTTGAGATTGACCGTTCTGAACACATTGGACTGCTGACAGCTTTATATATTCCCCCATTGGACTCTGATACTTCCCTCGAAGCTTTCCAGGAGGTGGTTGCCCGCCTGCGTGCTCCAGACGGCTGTCCGTGGGATAGGGAGCAAACACATGCTTCTCTGCGTAAATACCTGTTAGAAGAGACCTACGAGGCCCTGGCAGCCTTGGATGCTGAAGATACGGATGGGCTGCGGGAGGAGTTGGGTGACCTGATGCTCCAAATCCTGTTACATGCCCAGATCGGCAGTGAAGAAGGCGAGTTCACCATGGCGCAGGTGCTCCAGGGGATCCATCGCAAGATTGTGCGCCGCCATCCTCATGTATTTGGAGAAGTTCAGGTTTCGGGGGTGGACGGCGTGCTGCTCAACTGGCAGAAGCTGAAGGAACAGGAGCGCGCTGAAAATGGCGAGGGGGATGTGAAGGGCATGCTGGATGGCGTCCCAAAAATTCTGCCGGCGCTCTCACAGGCGCAGGAAATCCAGGACCGGGCTGCCCGTATCGGATTTGATTGGCCGGATATCGAACCGGTTTTTGCCAAGGTGGTCGAAGAACTGGCGGAAGTACGTCAGGCTGAAACAGACACTGAACGGGCTGCAGAACTGGGCGATCTCATTTTTGCTGTGGTCAACCTGGTGCGCTGGTATAAGGTGGATGCTGAAAGCGCGTTGCGCGGCACCAATCAGAAATTCCGCGACCGGTTTGCCTACATCGAAAAACGCGCCCGGGAAACAGGGCGCGAATTAGGCACCCTAACACTCGCAGAGATGGACATTTGGTGGGAAGAAGCCAAAGATCTGGATCGTTAATCCTTGCGTAGCTCTGGTGAATCGAACCACAAACCTGAAACCTGGTGCGGTTCTTTATTGTCGAAAACAACCCGCATGCTTACCTGATTATCTTTCTCATAGTTCAGCTGATAAACCAGAGTGCTGTAGTTTTCATCCTTCAGCACCGTGACAAGGTCGAACGACTGATATTTTCCCAGCTTGGTATCCAGCATCACCAGCAGGCCATCGAAGGCTTGCTGGTTCATACCTTGTTTCATGGTGTCGCTGAAATCCTGTGAGAATTGCGCATAATCTCTGGCAATCAGTCCATTCAAAAGGTTTTCCCCGGGAGCTTGCGCGTAGGCTAAAACGCTGTTACGCTCATTGCTTTCCAGAACTACCGGTTCGATGATCGGCGAACGCACTGTCGAACACCCGGCTGCCAGGATCAATATTAATATTGAAAACAAACGCACAATTGAAATTTTCATGATTTCATCCTTTTCACGGATGTTTATTTTGAATCCGCTTATTATTCAAAACAGCGAATAGCAAATTGATTATACCCCCGGTTGACCTTGAAAAAATGCTTGTCACTCATCGAATCAATACCCAATTTTCGAAAACTAAATAAAATTAAAAAATAAATCAATAAACCTTAACAACAAATAAATAATCTTAATATATACCTTGACAAATACTAAAATATTGTTAATATAGATGGTATCAAGGTCATAAACTATGGAGCTGATCCGATGGCAACTATAACTTATCCGTGTGGTGTTTCAACCCGAATCCTCATTAACGCTGAAGGCAACTTATCGATATCCGGCTGGGACCAGGAGTCGGTTGAGGCTCAAATCCGGCGTGGGGAAAATTTATCGGTCCAACAGGATGAAAACAGTCTGACAATCTTGGCCGAAGATGACCTGGCGTTAAAAATTCCCAAAAATGCTATCCTGCAGATCAATCTGGTCGAGGGATCGCTGTCCATCTCTTCTGTGCAGAGCAGGATAGACATCCAATCCGTGGGTGGGCATTTATCCCTGCGCGGCACCGGCGCGGTCATGTGCAGCAATGTTTCGGGCCACTTAAAATTTTCTGATATTTCCGGTGAACTGCGCATCCGCAATGTCGGGGGGAACCTCAAAGGCTCCGGCGCGGCTGCACAGCTGTCCGTTGTGAATGTAGGCGGCAGCATCAAGTTGTTGGATGTGATGCTCGTCGAAAAAGTGCATGCCGGCGGCAATATTAAGGTCAAGCTCGCAGGACCTCCGCAGGAGTTGGATGCGTTGGCGGGTGGCAATATTAAATTATGGATTCCGGCGGATGCAAATTTTGTCCTCGAAGCCCACAGTGGGGGTGAGAAGGTGGTATTCCAAAGTGGCATGGAGTCGCAGCGAATTGGAAACGGTCAATATCGTACCACCTTAGGCACTGGCGGGCCGCTTGTGCGGCTGCATGCTGGCGGGAATGTATACATCCTGACCACAGGCTGGGAAGAAGATCTCTTGGCGGAAGATTTCGTCCCGGTCGATGACAATCTAGGCCAAAAGATCAATGTCTTAACCGACGACCGCATCCAAAAGAAAATCGAGGCTAAAATGCGTCAGGCTGAAATGAAAGCCAACGCTGCCAGTCGCCGGGCTGAAGAGCGGATTAACGCTGCCATGCGCAAAGCTGAACGATTTAAGGGTAGGGGCGCTGAGGACCGATGGACGGCAACCGGGGTTGGTTCGGTTTCCAATATTCCCTGGCCGCCTGCACCGGAAGAGCCGCGGCAGAAAGTCTCTGACGAAGAGCGCATGATTATTCTCAACATGCTGAGCGAGAAAAAGATCACCGCTGAGGAAGCCAATCAATTGTTGGATGCCCTCAACGGCAAATTTGGGAAGTAAATTACCACAACCGAGGTTTCGGGGTAGATTGCCATGGAAATGAATCGGCTGGAAATTCTGCAAAAAATAGAATCGGGCGAATTATCGGTTGAGGAGGGCTTTCGCCTATTGAACGAGTTGGATGGCGCGCAGGCTGAAGGAACACAAGCCGCGTATGCCGGGTTTGCCCAACCCATCGCCGGTGAAATTGTCAACAAGCCTCCGTCCAATGAATCGGCGGGGCATAATGCTCCTGATTTCACCGCACCTGATTTCAAGGGCTTTCGCAAGTGGTCATGGGTCCTTTTTGGAGTATTTCTTCTGCTGACTGCAGTATCCGCCTGGTGGATGTATTCCGCCTGGCAAAACCACCCATTTGGGATCGGTTTCTGGCTGACATGGATTCCCTTCGGTATTGGTGTCCTTGGCATGGCTACCAGTTTCAATGCTCGCTGGCTTCATTTGCGCGTGAGAGAGAAAAAAGAAGGGGAATGGAAGACCATTCGCATCAGTTTTCCACTTCCTTTGGGAATAGCCAGCTCGGTGCTCAGGGCAAAGCCGGGGTGGCTGCCGGCAGAGATGCGGGAAAAGAATATCGGCGAGACCCTTCGTGAAATCGACCGATCCATCTCCCACGATCAGCCGTTCTACATCGAGGTAGATGAGGAAGACGAGCACGTCGAGATATTCATCGGGTAGCGGCTGCTCCAGAATTCACACTATAATCAATCCATGTCGTTTATCCGTTCCCGGAAATACATTCCATGGGTGGTTCTGGCCGTCGGATTAACCCTGCTAGTGCTCACCAGCTGGCCACTGCCAACCAACAGGTTCGAGTGGACAGCGGCTGATAAGACTCGACGCTACACGTTTATTTTGGATTGGCCGGCGGCCGTCCGGGTGGGCGAAAACCGCCAGGCGGTGCTAACCGTATCTCCAAATTTTTTGCCTGATGCGGCGGCTGAATCGGCAAAAGTCCTGGAAACACGCCTGGAGTTCGCCAATGTGCAAATTGATCCCAACGGGTCGATCCGCCAACCCGTTAGTTCTTCTTCCCTTGCATTTCACTGGTCTATTGGTTCTTTGCAAGCCGGAACGCCAGAGGGGACACTCTGGATATATACTGTCATGCCAGGCGATGATGGAGGAGAAATGCAAACCGCCTTGACTGCCCGCCCGCTGGAATTTCGATCTTTCGGTCACAGTTTTCTTCCTTTGGGTCTTTTCCGCGCGGCTGGATTAATTTTCGTCGCTGTGGGTTTGCTTCTTCTCGGATCGTCCGTTAAAAAATAACAGAGTTCTTGCCTTCCATGCCTGAACCCCTTCAGTCCGCTTATTAAAATTTTTGCCCGGATTTTCAACTTTACATTCCTCGCTAAACTTGATAAAATGGGCGAGTTGGGTGGGCGCAGGAAAATATATCTTATTTCCAACACAATCTTATAGGAGCTAACATGTTGAATGACTGGCTCTATGTGGGCATTTTTGCCCTGGTTGCTATGTTTTTGCCAGCAGCGGCCATATCGATTGCCGCATTACTTTCTCCAAAAAAACCAAATAAAGTAAAGAACGCGACGTACGAATGCGGAATGGAAACGGTTGGACCTGCCTGGGTGCAATTCAGAATCCAATATTACGTTTTCGCCCTTGTGTTTCTTGTGTTCGATGTCGAAGCGGTTCTACTTTTTCCCTGGGCGGTTGCCTATAACCAATTGCAGCTTTACGCTGTAATTGAGGCCATTCTTTTCATTCTTATCCTGTTGGGCGGGTTATTTTACGCCTGGCGTAAAGGCGCTCTGGAGTGGCTTTAGCCGCTCAAATGGTTGGAGGGATTCATGAGCTTCTGGCGTGATCCGATTAAATTTATCATCGATTGGGCTCTTGCGCTGCTGGCAAGTACCGGTCTTCCCGAGCAATGGGTAACCCTTATTAGTTTTGTCGTCGGCGCGTTCATTCTGGCAGCCGGCGGCATGTTTTTCGTCGTCTTCCTCATCTGGTATGAACGCAAGTTGATCGGCCGCATCCAGGACCGCTTTGGACCAAACCGTGTCGGTCCCTGGGGTCTCTTTCAACCAGTAGCCGATATGCTCAAGATTTTTACCAAAGAGTTGATTACCCCCTACGGCGTGGATTGGGTTGCCTATAACCTGGCGCCGGTCCTGGCGGTGGCATCAGTGTTGTTAATGTGGGCGGTGACACCTTTCTCGAAGACCTTTGTCGCCACCAATATATCGGTTGGCATTTTGTTTATCATCGCGGTCGGCGGTCTGGGCGAATTAGGAATCATACTGGCTGGCTGGGGTTCGAACAATAAATATGCACTCGTCGGCGCGCTGCGGGCGGTAGCCTCCCTCATATCCTATGAGATTCCGTTGGTGATCTCCGCGCTGGTTCCAGTGATGATGGCTGGCACCATGAGCCTGGTTGGGATTGTGGAGGCGCAGAAGGTCTGGTTTGTCTTTACGGCTCCGGCAGCGGCGATCATCTTTTTCATCTCCTCGGTGGCTGAAACCGGACGCGCCCCGTTTGACCTGGCCGAAGCTGAATCCGAAATTGTGGCGGGTTACAATGTTGAATATTCGGGTCTGAAATTCGGCATGTTCTTCGTCGGCGAGTTTTTACATGCTTTCACCTCTTCCTTTGTCTTTGTCACGATTTTCCTGGGAGGCTGGCGCGGTCCCGGTGCTGAGGAAATTCCGCTGCTCGGTTTTGTCTATTTCGTCATTAAAACCTTTATCGTTTATTTCGTTTTGATCCTTTTCCGCGGCACGAACCCGCGTTTCCGCCTCGATCAACTCATGAATTTCAACTGGAAACTGCTCACCCCGCTGGCACTGGTGGTCGTCATGGCGACAGCACTGGTAGACCACTTATTCTCTGCCAGCAATGATTGGCTGCGGATTGGTGTTCTCATTGTTGTAAATCTCAGCATTCTACTCATCACTGACCAGCTCGTTAAACGCCGCACGGTAATCCCCCGCCAGGAAGCGAGTTTGTTCAAGCGGCCTGTCGCCAATCCGGATAATGTCTTCATCCAACCCGGCTCAGGAGTTAAAGAATGAGCGGATTACAAATCGTTTTTATCGTCGTTGCAGCGGTTACCCTGCTTTCCGCCCTGATGGTGGTAGCATCTCGTAAAATGATGCACTCCGCCCTGTGGCTGGTGCTCGCCTTGATGGGCGTGGCCGTTATGTTTGCCACACTGCAGGCCGCATTCTTTGCAGTAGTCCAGGTTTTGGTCTACATTGGTGCCATATCCATCCTGATCATCTTCACACTCATGCTCACCCGCAAGGTGATGGATGATGAGAACCCGCAGGTGATCAAGGGCTGGTGGCTTCCGGCGATCATGGCCGTGCTGCTGTTTGGTTTGACGGCGGGTTTCCTGGCAACCTGGGATAGCTTCAGTGCCATGTTGAATGAACTGCCAGCCGAAGCTGAGAATATCGCCGGACTGGGTTTGGCGCTGGTGGACCCTGCCGGTTACGTCATTCCATTCGAGGTCGCTTCCGTGCTGCTGATGGCAGCCCTGGTTGGATCCATTTACATTGCTGTTGAGCGCAAGGAGAAGGCTGGATGATCCCGCTGTCCTGGTATCTGATTGCTGCGGCTGCGCTGTTTTGCATTGGTTTATTTGGCGTTCTAAGCCGCAAAAACGCTGTTTCGATATTAATGAGCATCGAATTAATGCTCAACGCGGTCAACATCAACCTGATTGCATTCTGGCATTACCACACCCAGCTCCAGGGGGTAGGGCAGGTCACCCCTCAGGTTTTTGTTGCGATGGTCTTTATCGTGGCTGCCGCTGAAGTTTCAGTGGGTCTGGCACTGGTGATCTCGGCTTACCGGCGGCGTGAAACGACTGTGGTTGATGAAATGACCCTGCTTAAGGGTTGATATTGCTGGCGGAGAGGTGTAATGACAACTGAAACCTTGATATGGCTAATTCCACTGCCGCCTCTGTTGGCATTTTTCCTGATTGTGCTTTTCGCCAATCGTCAAAAGGCGCTCAGTCACTGGCTGGCGGTAGGTGCTGCCGGGCTTTCCTGGCTGGCAGGCATGGTCGTCTTTGTGCGGGCGGTTACCACCGACGGCCTGAGCGAGCATCCATTCACCAGCGCCATTGACTGGCTCCCCACCGGCGACACGGCTTTTCGCATTGGTGTTCAGGTCGACCCGCTTTCAGCGGTGACGCTTTTCTTCGTGGCCTGGACGGTGTTGATGATTTTCATCTATTCCATCGGCTACCACAATTTCGGGCAGCCGGCTGGCAAGCACGATAAACCAGGCCTTCCGCCCGAAGGGGCCGAGGTCAATGACGGGAAGGGTAAGACCATTAGAGTCCCTTCCATCGAACCGATGTATTCGCGCTTTTTTGCGCTCATCAGTTTGTTCGCCTTCGCCATGTTCCTGCTGGTGGTTACCGATAATCTGCTGACACTGTATGTCGGGTGGGAAATCATGGGCTTGTGTTCCTACCTTCTGATCGGGTTCTGGTACGCCAAAGAATCCGCGCGCAAGGCGATGATCAAAGCCTTCCTGACCACTCGCGTCGGCGATGTCTTCATGCTGCTGGGTCTGGCTGCTTTATATACGCTTACGGGGACGTTGAATTACCGGGAAATCCTATCGAATGAGGCGGTGCTGGAGCAGTTGGCTGGCGCAATTTCACCTGTGCTTGGCCTCTCCTGGGCTGGTCTCATTGGTATTTTGATTTTCATTGGCACCATCGGAAAATCCGCGCAATTCCCGCTGCATACCTGGCTGCCGGACGCCATGGAAGGGCCGACGCCGGTCTCCGCCATGATCCATGCAGCGACCATGGTCTCGGCAGGCGTGTATCTGGTCATCCGCTTTTTTCCGCTGCTTGCTGCGGGTTGGGAACCAGGCGGTGACTTAACCACGCCCATGCTGGTCATGGGCTTCATTGGGGCGTTCACAGCCCTGTTCGCTGCCACGATTGCGCTGGCGCAAAATGATGTGAAACGGGTGTTAGCTTACTCCACCATATCTCAGCTGGGGTACATGATTGCAGCGCTTGGGGTGGGAGCCTATGTAGCCGCAGCCTTCCATCTGATCACCCACGCTTACTTCAAGGCGCTGCTCTTCCTGGGCTCCGGCTCCATCATCCACGGCATGGAACACGGCGTGTATCATACTGGCGAGCATATCGATCCGCAAAACATGCTCAATATGGGGGGATTGCGAAAGAAAATGCCGGTCACCTTCTGGACTTTCCTGATTGGTGGATTGGCGCTTTCCGGTTTCCCGATTGTGACCGCAGGATTCTGGTCAAAAGATGAAATCCTGAGTGGGGCCTTCAAGAGCGGCGAGATGGGAGTGTTCATCGCCCTGGCGCTGGCAGCGCTGTTGACGGCGTTCTACACCGCTCGCCAGATCACGCTGGTATTCCTGGGCGAGCCGCGCACCAAGGCGGCCGGACATGCACATGAATCCAAATGGACCATGACCCTGCCGCTGGCAATTTTGTCTGTGTTCGCCATCGGCGCCGGATGGGTTGGCATCCCGGCTGACTTCCCGGGTTTGGGCGGCATTATTCCCAACTGGTTCGAGGAATTCGTTGGCAGCATGCTCCATTTTGAGCATGCCGAAGCTTCCCACAGCATCGTCCCGCTGCTCACCTCGTTGACGGTTGCCCTGGGCGGTTTGACGCTTGGCTGGTTGACCTACAAGAGTGTAAAAAAGCAGGTCGATCCCCTCGAAAAACCTCTTGGCGGCTTGTACACAATTCTGAAGAACAAATATTATGTGGACGAGTTTTACCAGGCAGTATTTATCCGGCCTGCCCAATGGGTCGCGGACGTGTTCACCTACAAGATCCTGGATCAAACCATCATCGACGGCATCCTGCATGGTATCGCTCGTTTTGGCGTCTGGCTGGGAGGGATTCTGCGCAACAGCTTTGATGTGCCAGTGGTGAACGGCGCCGGGGATGGCGCTGCCCGAGGTACGCGGGGATTGGGCGGCTTCCTGCATGCGAAACAATCCGGACGCATTCAACAGTACATGGTCATTACGGTATCGCTGCTGGTACTGGCCAGTCTGATCATATATCTCACCGTTGGTAAAGGCTAGGGGCGGGGAGGACATCGAGGGATGGAATTCATCGAAAATCACCTGCTTTCACTGATCTTATTTTCGCCCACAATCGCGGCAATCATCATGCTGTTACTTCCGGGCAAACATGTCAAAGCCTTCCGCTGGGGAGCGCTGGCAGCATCGCTGATCCCCTTCGTGCTGACCCTGGTGGTCTGGTTTAACTTCAGCCCCACGCCGGCTGCCGCGTCACCGTTCCAGTTTGAAGAACAAACCACCTGGTACGCCGCCATCAACGCCTCATATCACCTGGGCGTTGACGGGATATCCTTGACGATGGTGCTGTTGACTACGCTGCTGACCCCCTTGGCAATATTGGCCTCCTTTAGCATCACGGAACGCGTCAAAGCCTACATGATCCTGTTCCTGCTGCTCGAAACCGGCATGCTGGGCGTGTTCTTGTCGCTTGACCTGATGCTGTTCTTTGTCTTCTGGGAAGTTGGGCTGGTGCCGATGTACTTCCTGATTGCCCAATGGGGCGGTGCCAACCGCAATTACGCTTCCTTAAAATTCATTCTCTACACCATGGGTGGCTCGCTCGGACTGCTGCTGGCAATCCAATTGATGGGTGTGGTGGTCGGCAGCTTCGACCTGGTCACCCTCACCGAAAAATGGCCGGTGATCGATTCGCTGGCAGTACCCATTGGCATATCGCTGGAAACCGTAAAGACCATCGCTTTCTGGGCCTTTGTCATCGCCTTTGCCATCAAGGTACCCATCTGGCCGTTCCACACCTGGCTTCCGGATGCGCATACGGAAGCGCCTACCGCCGGATCGATGATCCTGGCCGGCGTTTTGCTGAAACTGGGCGCTTACGGCTTCCTGCGGCTCGTTTTACCCTTCTTCCCGGTTGAAGCCCAGCGTTTTGCCTGGGTGCTGGCCCTGTTGGCGGTCGCTTCCATTATCTTTGGGGCACTCGGAGCCCTGGCTCAAAACGACTTCAAACGGCTGGTGGCCTATTCATCCATCAACCACATGGGTTTTGTGGTACTCGGCATTGCCGCGGCGGCCTACACGTGGAATACGACCTCTGCCCAGACCATTCTGGATAGGAATATCGCGCTCAACGGTGCGGTCTTGCAAATGTTCAACCACGGGCTTAGCGCAGCCGGAATGTTCTTCCTGGTGGGCGTCATCTACGAACGAACCCACACGCGCGACATGAAAGAGATGGGCGGTCTTTATGCCATTCTGCCAATATATGGCACCGTGCTGATTTTCACCGCAATGGCCTCTTTAGGACTGCCGGGATTGAACGGCTTTGTGTCGGAGTTCCTGGTGGTACGGG
>JAJZTR010000167.1 GCA_021848775.1 Chloroflexota bacterium
CAATAAACGCACGCTGGCGGCTATGGCGAACGGGCTGACCGCAATCGTTTGCATTGGAGAAACTCTGGCAGAAAATGAGGCCGGACAGACAAGCCAGGTTCTTGAGAGACAGATCCTCGAAGGCCTAAAAAATATCCCCGCGGAGTTGCTGTCGCAGTTGGTGATCGCTTATGAGCCGGTTTGGGCTATTGGAACCGGACGGGCAGCGACAGGAGTGGATGCAAACCGGGTTGTAGCTGCGATGATTCGCCCGGTGCTGCGCGAGCTTTATGGCAGACAAATTGCCGAACAAACGCGTGTGCTGTATGGCGGTTCGGTTACCGGTGCCAATGCTGCTGAATTCTTCTCGCAGCCCGAAATTGATGGGGCTTTGGTTGGCGGCGCCAGCCTTAAGCCTGCCGACTTTGTTGCTATCGTTCAAGCAGCAGCAGTTTGACCTCACTGCCGGTAAACGGATTTCTCTTCTTTGCAGCCAGCCTGCTGCTGTTTCTGGCTGTTCAACGGCTGCTTTTCCGTGAGCTGCAGGCGATATTTCTATTGCTAACACGGCGTCCATCGTCAGCCATGGGGTTGTTTTCGCTTTTACTATTCCCGGGTGTGTTCCTGCATGAACTGAGCCACTTTTTGATGGCGCGTTTGTTAGGTGTGCGGACCGGCCGGTTTTCACTGCTGCCAAAAGTCCTAGCCAATGGAAATATCCGCCTGGGTTATGTCGAAACCTCTGCCACGGATCCGCTGCGGGACACTTTAATCGGTGCAGCACCTCTGATCAGCGGCATGGTCGTAGTTTCCATGCTGATGATCGAACCGTTGGGGATTCTGCCTGTTGCTGGTTATTTGATTGAGGCTGATTGGAACACGCTCTGGGCTGAAGCGCAAAAGCTGCCTGCCAGACCTGACTTCTGGTTGTGGTTCTATCTGGCTTTTGCTGTGAGCAGCACAATGCTGCCGTCATCTTCAGATCGACGGGCCTGGTGGTCGATCGGGTTGATACTTATTTTGGTCCTTTTACTAACGCTCCTGCCCGGCATCAGTCAGTGGATGTCGGCAAATCTGGCTCCAGTGTTGGATCGAGGGGTGCGCGCTATGGCAATAATAATCGTTGCCAGCGGGTTGATCCATCTGGTGTTGATTCCGCCGGCATGGTTGCTGCGCATAGTCATTTCACGTATTACCGGGCTGCGTGTAGTCTAATCTCGAGCCTGCCGCGCGTCTAAGGATTCGTTTCTTTGGTACAATAATCCTTTATAAATTCCATAGGTAGAAGAGAACCGATGTTAAAAGACAGTTGGGGCCGGAAAATCACTTATTTACGTATATCAGTAACCGACCGCTGCAATTTTCGCTGCGTGTACTGCATGCCACCTGAAGGTTTGGTGTGGCAGCCGCACAGTGCCATCATGAGCTACGAAGAGATTGCTGAATTGGTTCGGGTTGCAGCGGCGCAGGGGGTTAAACGTGTACGTCTGACCGGGGGTGAACCGTTGGTGCGGGCAGATCTACCGTTATTGATTCGCATGCTGGCGGATATCCCGGGCATAGAAGATCTCAGTCTTACAACGAACGCCACCCTGTTGGAACGCTATGCTGTAGAGCTGGCTCAAGCCGGGTTGAATAGGGTCAACATCAGCCTGGACACGCTGAATGCGGAAAAGTTCGCACAGATCACGCGTGGAGGGTCGTTGGAAAGGGTGATCCGTGGAATTGACGCTGCTGAAAGAGCTGGTTTGCTTCCCATCAAAATCAACGCAGTCGCCATGCGCGGGATCAATGATGACGAATTCTTTGATCTGGCGCGACTGACTACCGACCATCCCTGGCATCTGCGCTTTATTGAATTAATGCCCTTGGGTAACCAAAAACCCTGGGGACCAGAGTTTCCATCTCCTCAACAGGCTTTCATTTCGATCCAGGAAATATTCGATCTGCTTTCTCCACTCGGATTAGTTCCTGAGGATGGATTAGCTGGCAGCGGTCCAGCCATCGAATATCGGCTTGCAGGTGGATTAGGTAAGATCGGCTTTATCTCACCGCTTAGCGAGCACACCTTCTGCCAACGCTGCAACCGATTGCGTCTGACCGCGGACGGCTACCTGCGGCCTTGCTTGATGAGCAATCAGGAAATCCCGGTTCTGCCCACCCTGCGGAGCGGGAAATCTGTTCTACCGGTGCTTCAAGAGGCTGTTGCAGCCAAGCCGGAAAGCCACAAACTGGCCACAGAATCAGCGCCGGAAGGCCGCAAGATGATCCAAATCGGCGGATAAGTCTGAGAATAACAGGCGCGGAAAAAGAAAGAGGCAGGTAATCCTGCCTCCGTCGCGTTGATCAGCCAGTGCCAAACTGGCGGTCGCCGGCGTCTCCGAGCCCAGGAACGATATATCCGATGTCGTTGAGATGGTCATCCACCGCCGCAAGATAGATGGGTACGTCCGGGTGGTGTTTTTGCATGGCTGCAATCCCTTCCGGTGCCCCTATCAGACCGACGAACTTGATTCGCTTTACGCCCCAGGCTTTCAGGATATCCACGGTTGCGACTGCCGACCCTCCGGTGGCGAGCATCGGATCCAGGATCAGGCAAACCGATACTCGTGGTTCGGTGGGCAGCTTGTTATAGTACTGCACGGGTTTAAGCGTTTTCTCATCGCGGTAAATGCCGATGTGCCAGACTTCAGCGGATGGCATCAATTCCCATATGCCTTCAACCATCCCCAACCCGGCGCGTAGAATCGGAATTAATCCGATTTTTTCTTCCAATTCTGCTGCAGGTGCTTTACCCAACGGCGTATCGACCACAACCGGAGAGACTTTTAAGTCAGCGGTTGCTTCGTACGCCAAAAGGCCGGTAATTTCACGCACCAGTTCGCGAAATTTTTTAGGTTCGGTGGATAAGGTGCGTAATTTTCCGAGTTTGTGACCGATCAGGGGGTGCTGCGATACATAGACCTGAGACATAGATACTCCTTCTCTGAGGATTTCCCGTATTATAGTCTAAATCAAGGCTTGGAATGCGTGTATAATCGTGGACATGAGTGAATCTCCCAGCCGATTGATCAATCCAGATGCCCGCCCTGATGATCGCCTCGATCAGGCTTTACGTCCAAAACACCTCTCCGACGTGATCGGTCAGGATCAGGTTAAAGAGAACCTTTCCATCCTGATTGCGGCGGCACGTAAGCGCCAGGAACCACTCGACCATGTCCTATTTTATGGACCGCCAGGGTTGGGAAAAACCACCTTCTCGCATGTTTTAGCCAACGAAATGGGCGTGGCGATCAAAGTCACAGCAGGGCCGGCAGTGGAACGCGCGGGCGACCTGGCAGCCATTTTAACAAATTTACATGCCGGTGACATATTGTTTATTGATGAAATTCATCGACTTGGTCGGGCAGTGGAAGAGGTGCTCTACCCAGCGATGGAAGATTACGCGCTCGATATCGTGATTGGTAAGGGGCCGTCAGCCCGCTCGATACGCTTGAAACTGCCGCGTTTCACCGTCATTGGTGCAACAACTAGGCTGGCGTTGGTTAGTTCACCGCTGCGGGGCAGGTTTGGGGCAGTTTATCGCCTGGATTATTACGATCTGCCGGCGATGAGCACAATTGTCAGCCGCGCGGCTGGTCTTTTGAAAGTTAAAACCGACCCAACTGGCATCGCTGAAGTTGCGCGGCGCGCCCGCGGCACCCCCAGAGTCGCCTTACGACTTTTACGCCGGGTGCGGGATTATGCACAGGTCCGCTCGGACGGCACGATCACCAGCGATGTTGCCCACGAGGCCCTCAATCTGCTCAATGTTGATCCGTTGGGATTGGATGAAGTGGACCGCCGGGTGTTGCTGACCATCATCGAGAAATACAATGGCGGTCCGGTAGGGTTAAACACCATCGCCGCCTCGATTGGGGAGGAACCGGATACCATTATGGATGTGGTGGAGCCGTATCTGCTGCAGCTTGGTTTTTTGGACAGGACATCGCAGGGACGGGTGGCAACCAGACGGGCGTTCGAACACCTCGATCTGCCATTTGTCGACGGAACGCAGCAGCCGCGGCTAATTTAGCTTGCCAGCAGTGGTCAAAACATACGGATTGAATCAACTGATCCGGTAATTCAGGTTGTAATTAATTGCGCCTTTATGAAAACCAGCGATTTCGAGTACTACCTCCCACCCGAAAGAATTGCCCAGACTCCCATCGAACCGCGTCATGCTTCACGATTGTTAGTCCTGGACCGCTCGAAACCGGATTTAGCCCACACCACTTTCTGGCAGGTGAAGGAATACCTGCGACCGGGTGATTTGCTCGTTATCAATCAGACGCGGGTGATCCCGGCAAGGGTGTTTGCCCATAAATCGAGTGGTGGGAAAGTCGAATTGTTACTTTTGCGCAGGGTGGATTTAACGACCTGGGAATCACTCGTCGGCGGGAAAAAGGTTGGCAGCGGCACCACATTGAAGCTGGTTGGTGGACCGGACGCAATCATTACAGCTGAATTAGACGGTCCGCACCGTCTGGTGCGATTCTCGGAGCCGGTCGAAGCCTACCTTGCCCAGACCGGTCAAATGCCTTTGCCGCCTTATATTCACACACGCCTGGAAGATCCGGAGCGCTATCAAACTGTCTATGCCCTTGAGACGGGATCAGCTGCCGCACCAACCGCCGGACTCCATTTCACCCCCGAATTGATGGCTCATCTGGAAAAATTTGGGGTTCAATACGCCAGACTGACGCTGCATGTTGGATTGGATACCTTTGCACCGGTAACGGAAGACGATCCACTGGAACACAAAATCCATACCGAATGGTGCGAGCTAAATTCTGAAGCTGCGCAGCAAATCAATCGGACCAAACAAAAAGGGGGGCGGGTGATCGCGGTTGGGACCACATCGGTGCGAGCCCTGGAGAGCGCTGCACAGGCTGCGCCGGCTGGGAAAGCTGTCAGCCCATTTACCGGTCCGACCGATTTGTTCATTCTGCCAGGATTTCAATTCCGGGTCGTAGATGCGATGATCACCAATTTTCACCTGCCAAAATCGACCCTGCTAATGCTGGTCAGCGCCTTTGCCGGGCGGGAACGGATTCTGGCAGCATATGAGGAGGCTGTCCGCCTGGAATACCGGTTTTATTCGTTTGGCGATGCAATGTTAATCCTTTAATGGTTGGTACCCTTTGTAGTAACCGGGTGGTTGGCAGGGCTTTCCGGTGTTTGGTACAATCAACGGTGAGATCCGTTAACACTAATTTTTGAAAGGAATTAAAACAATCATGCAGTGGAACAAACAACCCGAATTTCAGCTTGATCTTAAGAAAACCTACACCGCAACACTGACCACCGACAAGGGTGACATTGTTATTCATCTATTCGCGGATAAAGTGCCGAACACCGTAAATAATTTTGTTTTCCTGGCCAGGCAGGGGTATTATGACGGAACAATTTTCCATCGTGTCCTTGCCAATTTCATGGCACAGGGGGGTGATCCTACCGGGACCGGCCGGGGCGGCCCAGGGTATCAGTTTAAAGATGAGTTCCACAAGGATTTACGGCACGACAAGCCCGGTATCCTTTCGATGGCAAACGCCGGACCGAACACCAACGGCTCGCAGTTCTTCATCACGCATGTGCCCACGCCGCACCTCGATAACCGCCATTCGGTTTTTGGCGAAGTCATCG
>JAJZTR010000168.1 GCA_021848775.1 Chloroflexota bacterium
GAGGCAAAACCAGTTTCGAGACCGAACTTGAGATGCTGCACGCCAATGGGTCGACGATCCTGACCTCTATCAGCGGCCGCGTGGTGCGAGACCCTGAAAGCGGCGTGCCCAACATCTACTGCACCCTGCAAAATGTGACCGAGCAGCGCTTGCTGGTCATGGAAACCCGGCAGCAGCGTGAGGAGTATCGCCAGATTATCGACACCGTGCCGGCGCATATCTTTTACCTGGACCCCCAGCAAGTGGTCATGCGCACCAACCAGGCAGCGGCGCTGCAGCTGAAATCCACACCCGTTGAACTGGTTGGGAAGCCGCTCAGGAGTCTGCTGCCGCATTATGCGGATCTGGTAGACGATGGGTTTCAGACCATTTTAGAGACCGGAAGACCAGTCCTCGGTTCCAGGCACCAGGTGACCGGCCCGGATGGGCGCCAGATATGGATTTCCATCGACCGCCTGCCGTATCCGGGTACCAACGGGTATCCCGGGGGAGTGGTGGTTTTCGTCAACGATGTGACCGACCAGGTACGGCGCGAAAAAGATCTGGAAGTTCTGGTCGAGATGGCGGCGGCACTGCGGAATTTAAACCAGCGGACGGATATCTACCAGGCAGTTTTGCGCGGGATTATGGACAATCTGCATGTTGAAGGTGCCTCCATAGCAATGCGCGCCCTGCCGGATGATGATCTGGTTATCGTGGACGCAGTGGGTCACTGGATGCAGGTGAAGGGTCAGGTTATCAAGAATGAGCAGGGCATGAGCTTCCGTACCACGCACACCGGGCAGGCCCAATTAACCCAGCAGGTGACCGAGGCTGATTCAATCGACGGGATGCCCTACCAGGATGACATCCGGGCGGCAGGGGCGGTGCCATTGATCGCGGAGCGGCATTCGCTGGGTGCGTTGTGGGTCGGCAGCCGCAGCGCCATTCCGGAAGAAGATTTCAGGCTGCTGCGCGCGATCGCCGATATTGCAGCCTCCGCGCTGCAGCGCTCGGTTGTGAACGAGCAAACACAGCTCAGGTTAAGAAGGGTGAGCGCGCTGCACTATATCGACATGGCCATTTCATCAAGCTTCGACTGGCATGTCACCTTGAATGTGCTGCTTGGACAGGCGGTTTCAATGCTGGGGATGGACGCTGCGGCCATTCTGACCTACAGTCCGGAGACACAATCGCTCACGTATGCCGCGGGGCAGGGATTCAGCGGGACCGCGATCCAGAAAACCAATTTGCGGATGGGGGAGAGTCAGGCGGGGCAGGCGGCGGTGAAGCGCGAGGTGCGTTACATTCCCGACCTGCATAAGATCGAGGATTCGTCGTTCGAACAATTTTTCCGTTCGGGGGAGGATTTTACAACCTACTGCGCCGCGCCCCTGGTGGGAAAAGGGCTGGTGAAAGGGGTGCTGGAGGTGTACCACCGCAGCCACTTTGTGCCTGACCCGGAGTGGATGGACTTTTTTGAGATGCTGGCAGCTCAGGCAGCCATTGCCATTGACAACGCTGAATTGTTCGAAAATTTTCAGAAAACGAACAGCGAACTGCGCCAGGCGTATGATTCCTTGATCCAGGGATGGTCGCGTGGATTGGAATTGCGCGACGCGGAAAGCCAGGGTCATTCGAATCGATTGGTGGATTACACGGTGCGGCTGGCGCGGCGGCTGCGCATGCCAGAGGGGGAGTTGATGAATTTGCGGCGCGGGGTGCTGCTGCATGACATTGGCAAAATGGGCATCCCGGATTCGATATTATTGAAGACAGGCCCATTAACCGAGAAGGAGTGGGAGGTGATGCACCAGCATCCGGTGTTCGCGTTCGAATTGTTGTCGTCGGTCTCGGTCTTGAAATCCACCACGGATGTGCCGTACTTCCATCACGAGCGGTGGGACGGCAGCGGGTACCCGCGCGGGTTGAAGGGGGAGGAGATTCCGCTGGCAGCGCGATTATTCGCGGTGGTGGATATTTGGGACGCTTTAACCAACGACCGACCGTATCGCAAGGCGTGGGATAAGGCAAAGGTGGCAGAATATCTGCGCGAGCGGGCTGGCAAAGACCTTGACCCGGTCGCGGTGGAAGCGTTCATGGCAATTCTGATTGAGGACGGAGTGATTCAGGGGTAGATTCAGTAGGGGCGTATGGCCCCACTCCGCTTCGCTTCGGGGGTGCAAAGTTCGCACCGTGCCCCAACAAAAATCCGGGCAACCCGAAGGGTTTTCCCGGCGAATTTCACGCCTGAGAATGCATAACTATGCGAAAATATAAGGCCGTTTTGGGGCAGGGGGATTGTTTAGGGAAGAAATAAAAACCGCAATTAATTCTGGTTAATATTAACTATACGCTAATTATTAAGTGTTTTGCAGGGGGCCGCGGGGAAAAAATTAACCAACTACATGACCCATAATACCCGCTCGAAGGCGGAGAGGCAGGCGTAGATCCGGTCCAGCTGATCGCGCGACTCGGCCAAAAAGGAAACGTGCACAGCGGTGTACTTGCCGGCAGCGCTGGGGCGGATCTCCAGGTCCTCGAGGGACAGATTCGGGATGTAGGGCAGCAGGCTCTCAAGGATGAAGCCGGCAAAATCGTCAGCGGTGTGACCGACCACACGCAGGCGAAAGTGGGTGGGGAACTCCATGCCAACCGGTTCAGTCATGGGGCAAATTATAATCTCAAAAATTATTATCACGACCTTCCATATTCGGTAAAGACCACGAAGCAGGGAAGAAAATACCGATCATCCATGGCAAAGATCTCAACCGGTGATATTTACCCAAACCGAACCGCGATTTTTCAGTCGCCCGTTTCCTGCCAACGCCGCATTAACCGTGTTTCAACCCCCAACTTTTTCCGCGCCCGGGAGGGAGTTCCTATTTCCACTTGACACCGGAGACAGGCTACATGACACTTAACGCGATGAATGCCAGCGATGAATATCAAGTCTATACGGACGGTGCAAGCCTGGGCAACCCGGGTCCGGGGGGCTGGGCAGCCTTGGTGCGCAGCGGAAGGCGGACGCGCGAGCTCTCGGGCGGGTTTCGCGAGACGACCAACAACCGCATGGAACTGTACGCGGCCATCATTGGGCTGGAACAGGTGCCGGCTGGCGCCAGGGTGCGGCTTATTTCCGATTCACAGTACCTGGTGGAGGGCATCACCAGGGGCTGGGCGCAAGCATGGCGGGCCAAGGGCTGGCGGCAAACCAAGCACAAGCCGACCCCCAATGCTGATCTGTGGGCGCGGCTGCTGGATGTGGTGGAGCAGCGCCAGGTCAGCTGGAAATGGGTGAGGGGGCACGTCGGGCACCCGGAGAACGAAAGAGCGGATACGCTGGCTCAACGGGCTGCCAGCGGGAAGAACCTGCCAGCAGATGAGGGGTACGAAAATCGAGCGGCGGCGAACGCGGAAAATCAGCCAGGGCTGTTTGACACGGCCGGGGCGGTAAATAAGCCGGAGGAGGGGGAAAAGACGGCTGTTAAGCCCGCTGAACGGCGTGGAAAGGTCGTCAGAGCCGGTCAGCCGTGCCGGAAATGCGGCACGCCAGTCGAAAAACGGGTGCCGAGCCGCAAAATTTCTGCCAGGCAGAAACATTATTACGCGTATTATCTGATCTGCCCGAATTGCGGGACCATGTATCTGGTGGATGAGGCGCGGCGGGAGGTCTAGCGGCACGTGTCAGAAGTAAGGTGACCCACGCCAGTTCAGCCGCCCGGTCGTTTTGACGATCAAAGAATCGGCTGCCAGGCGGCGGGATTTCAAGGGCTATCAAGAATCAGGTACCGCAAAGAATACCAGATGGATATCAAATCTCTAGCCGAGCCTGACATTCCCGGGATTCACGGATTCCCTGCCAGGCAGGTTGAGCATTACTTCAGTTTTCTTCGAGGGGTCCGGGCACCGGCGGATCGTCGCTGTACTCATCAAACATCGAGCTCGCCACGCTTGGATCCGTACATTCCTGCAAATCGCTGGCGATGTCCGAAAGGGCATCCTCCAGGTGCAGAATCACGGGTTCGCCCGCCGACTGAAGGACCTGGTGCGTGTGCAGCAATCGTGTCAGGCTCAGCAGCGAAAGTGTGATGCTGTGCAGAATAGCGGCGGTGCTCAACAGGGTGGGGGACTCTGCCTGTATGAGGGCAATACGCTGCAAGTGGTATTGCAGCTGGTGGATCTCGTAATCGACAGCGGGGGCGTGGGCAGGCGTTGGAAAAAGCCGGGCGGCGCTGTCAGGCGGATTGGAGGGCGAGGGGAGTTTCTGCTTTGGCATGTCCTTTTCCTGGGGGCGAGTTGCGCGCTGACTAGAGCGGGGGTAGGCGTTCGTCAGTCGCCAGTTTATTTGCAGCGGACTGAATTTGTGCTATTATTATAGAACATATGTCCTGTTTAATGCAAGAACCAAAAAGACCCAATTTATTCTGCCGGAGGTTCCATCGTGGAAAACATCCTGCTGAAGATGCCGGTCCGATCCATTCAAGAGGTTTTCGCCGCTGCAGGGCGGGGGGGGACTGCGGGGGGTAAATGATTCAAAGTCGTTAAAGTCGTTAAGAGAGTCGTTAATAGGAATCACGTGCAAATTTTGCACTCACACGTCATGCAGATTTTGCACGCTATTGAAGTGCAATTTTTGCCTTCCGGCTGCCTGAATGCGAATTTTTCCTCTTGGGCAGGGGGCAAAACCTGCTTTCAGGCCTGATTGCAAATTCTGCATCCAGGGATGACCCATCCAGACGCTAAAACGGTGTTCTATATAACCCTCATAGAACACACTTTTGGGCTCTCTGCGCGTAGACGGTTGAATCTGTTGTTCTAATAGATCCGGCGGCGGAAGAATACGCGAAAATAGCCGCCCCCATATATGGGCGCGGGTGGTGTTCTATAATGATATGCGGGGTTCCCGGCGAGTCAGATCTGGTGAAGGCGAAGTGGAGGAGGAAGGAATTAAATAGGGATTACTCGGAGGGTTTGGCAGGGTTTTCCAGGCAAAAACACCTCATTTTTCGAAAAAAGTGGGGGATTATAGGGGGTCCAGCGCTTAAATGGATAAATTTTAGGCTTGACCGGCAGAATTTCTACTAATAAATTTCGTGTAGCATAATTTCAAAAAAGCGAGATTGAAAACCAACTGTAAGTAACAGCCGCAGGCAACTGTGTTAATATCATAAGCGCACAGAGCGATTCACAGGCGGGTGATATAATCCGGCGGTGTGAGGAATACGATGACAAATACGATACGCGAGCTCGAGGTCCATTTAGCATCGGCCAGCGAGCTGCAAGACAAAATCGAAACCATCAACACGCTCGCGCTAAAACTGCGCTACCGTGATGTTTCGCGCGCGATTTCCCTGACAAAAACCGTCCAGCAGCTGGCAGCCGGCGACGAGGCCAGTGATCCGGCCTATCAGCGCGGGCTGGCCGAGTCGCTGCGAAACCTGGGGGCGCTGCATACCCAGGTGGGTGAGTACGAGGAGGCGCTGCGGGTGCTGCTGGAAGCGCTGGTGCTGTACGAGCAAATTGAGGACCGGCGCGACCGCATCACCACTTATGCGCAAATCGGCGGGGTATACCTGTACCTTTCAAGCTTCGTCAATGCCTTGCAGTACACCCTCAAGGGGTTGGAACTGGCGCGCATGGCCGAGGAGCGCGAGCTGGAAGGCGCTCTGCTCAATAAC
>JAJZTR010000169.1 GCA_021848775.1 Chloroflexota bacterium
ATCTCCGGTTCGACCCACACCCCGTTGGCAGCCAGCTGGCGTTGCATCGCCAAAATATCATCATCGCTGACAGCGATGATTCGCCCGTCTGACTCTTCAGCAGCCTGCAAAGCTTGTTCGCCTCGGGCTGGCTTGCCGATGCGAATGGCCGTGGCTACCGTCTCCGGATGTTCCACAGGATGTCCCAACACCAGTGGAGCAGATCCAGCTGCCTGTACGCCCAAAATTCGCGGCAGACCAGTGGCGTTAAGGTCATTGTACTGACGAAAACCCATCCAATAGGATGTGATGTTGCCAGCGTTTCCCACCGGCAGGCATACCCAGTCCGGACTGCTGCCAAGCGTATCGCAAATTTCGAAGGCAGCTGTTTTTTGCCCTTCCAGCCGGTATGGGTTGAGGGAATTGACCAGCGCCACCGGGTAGCGCTGGCTTATATCAAGTACCAGGTTGAGGGCATCATCAAAAGAACCGTCGATCTGGATCACCTCGGCACCATAAGCGATGGCACCGGCTAATTTTCCAGCAGCGACCTTGCCCTGGGGAATGATCACCACCGCGTGCAACCCTGCCCTGGAAGCATAAGCGGCTGCCGATGCCGCGGTGTTCCCTGTGGACGCGCATATGACCGATTCAACACCGCGCCCCGCCGCTTCACCAATCGCAACCGTCATGCCACGGTCTTTAAACGATCCGGTTGGGTTAAGACCTTCGAATTTTACATACAGCTCAAAACCACCGCCCAACTCCTCTGCCAGGCGCGGCATTGGGATGAGCGGCGTGTTGCCTTCCAGCAGAGTAATGGTTTTCGTGTGCGCGGGAATATCGAGCAGCTGCCTATAACGTGCTAAAACACCGGAATAATTCATAGTGCCAGACCTGTTCATTTTGCTGATTAATCCTCGGGTGAACCGGTAAAGCCTGCGAGTGTAATTTTCAAACCATCTCCCATCTGTGTTTCAGGTTGGTTATATTCATCCTGCTCTCCGAATATAGCAAATGGGTTTCGAAAGGGAAATCTATCGAAACCCATTGTACATCACATTCTACAAATGATTATTTATCAAGCAGGGCAGCGACTCCCGGCAGGACCAATCCTTCAAGCATTTCCAGCGAGGCTCCGCCGCCCGTTGAAATATGCGTAATTTTATCTGCCAGACCCGACTGATTTATGGCAGCCACCGATTCGCCGCCGCCAATGATACTGATGGCTTTGCTATCAGCCACAGCTTTTGCGATACCAAAGGTGCCCTCGGCAAAGCGCGGGAACTCAAATACCCCCATTGGCCCATTCCAGACAACAGTTCCTGCACTGTGAATGACTTTTGCATAGGCTTTTACGGTTTCAGGGCCGATGTCTAAAATACGCCAGCCGTCTGCGACCGGGCCGGTAGCCATAATTTTCGACTCAGCCTCCGCGTCGAATTTATCCGCCAGAACTACATCTACCGGCAGACGCAATTTGGTGCTCCCGCCTGATAATAACTCGCGAGCGGTGTCCAGAGCTTCATCCTGAACCAGTGAATCAGCCACCGGATACCCTTGCGCTTTGAAAAAGGTGTTGGCCATTCCCCCGCCGATCAAGATCGCATCCGCTTTGGTGAGTAGATTGCGGATGACACCAATCTTGTCGCTGATTTTGGCCCCGCCAAGGATAGCGACAAAGGGGCGCTTGGGGTCATCAATCGCCTGACCTAGGTATTTAATCTCCTTCTCGAGCAGGAAACCGGCTACCGCCGGTAAATAAGCGGCGATTCCAGCCGTCGAGGCGTGCGCGCGATGTGCTGACCCGAAAGCATCATTGACATATACATCTGCCAGAGCTGCCAGGCCCTTTGCCATGCCTTCATCATTCTTCTCTTCTTCAGGGTGGAAGCGAGTATTTTCGAGAACCAACACATCCCCCGGCTGCAATGCCTTTGCTGCCTTCTCGGCAAGCGGGCCAATGCAATCTTCGGCAAAAGCAACCTGTTGCCCGAGCAGCTTTCCCAAATGATCAGCCACCGGTTTGAGCGAATATTTAGGATCCGGACCGCCTTTTGGCCGCCCAAGGTGCGAGGCGAGAATGACAGCAGCGCCATTGTCCAATAGGTAGCGAATGGTAGGCAGAGCCGCCTGGATTCGGGTATCATCCCCCACAACACCCTCTTTTACGGGAACGTTGAAATCAACTCGAACAAAAACCCGCTTGTTTTTAACATCAATATCTCGAACAGTTTTTTTATTGAACATCTCGGTATCCCCATCCTGGAAAACGGGCGCGGTGAATGAACAACCACCACGCCCGCCATGCAAGAATGTAAATTAAAGTGATTTTGCCATCATGGCAGCCAGATCAGCAGTCCGGCAGGAGTAACCCCATTCATTGTCGTACCAGGTCACCACTTTGATCAAATTGCCGCCCATTACCATGGTCAGCGGAAGATCAACGATTGAGGAGCGGGAATCGCCCTTGAAATCCATGGAGACCAATGGATCACCGTACTCGCCTGTGGTGACGCCCAGGATGCCCTTCAGTTTACCTTTCGAGGCATCAATGAAAAGCTTATTCAACTCTTCCTTGGTGGTCGGTTTATCGATATTTGCCACAAAGTCAACAATGGACACGGTAGGGGTAGGAACCCGCAGCGAGAAGCCGTCAAACTTACCCTTCAGCTCAGGCATTACCAGCGCAACCGCCTTGGCGGCTCCGGTGGTGGTCGGGATGATGTTCAACCCGGCTGCTCGTGAACGGCGCATTTCTTTTTTGTGACCCTGGTCAAGAATCACCTGGTCATTGGTGTAGGAATGGATGGTGGTCATGACAGCATGGGTGATACCCAGGGCATCATGGACGACCTTTACTGCAGGAGCCAGGCAGTTGGTAGTGCAAGAGGCATTTGAAATAACGTGGTGCTTGGCCGGGTCATAATTCTTTTCGTTGACGCCCAGCACGACCGTTAAATCCTCGTTTTTCGCCGGGGCGCTGATGATCACTTTTTTCGCTCCACCAGCATCGATGTGCGTACGAGCACCAGGTTTACCTTTTGCAGGGTCACCGAGAGCATCGGTGAAAACGCCAGTCGACTCGATGACGATTTCTACGCCCAATTCTTTCCAGGGGAGCATGGCCGGGTCTTTTTCAGCATAGGTTTTCACCACATGACCATCGATAACCAGCGTGTTTTCAACCACCTCGACCTTGCCGGGGAATATGCCGTAATTCGAGTCATATTTAAACAGGTGGGCATTGGTTTTGGTGTCAAAAAGATCGTTTACAGCCACGACTTCCAGTTCATTTGGATAGTTCTCGATAATGGCTTTCAATACCTGCCGGCCAATGCGGCCGAAACCATTGATTCCAACTTTTACTGTCATGATAATCCTCCTGTAGACTATCTAAGATTAGGGTTATCCTTCCATCCGGTCCACCCGGTTATGAAAGGGTTTCTTCACGCAAGGTTTGCGGACCTGTTCGCTCATAATACAGATCCATAATTGTACGCGCTAATTTTATCGGGTCATGACGCCATGGATGTTCTTCATCGACAAGGTTGGTGCAATAAGCCGCATAATCTTCCTCCAATTGAGGATCGGGCAGAACTTGTTTTGAGGGTTCAAGCAGGGTATTCACTTCTTTATTATTGCAAAGGACGAGGTGGAAGACTCTGCCCCCCATGTGGCGTTCGATGGTGTGGATATGGTCCAGACAGGTAAAGTCATCCGTTTCGCCGGGCTGGGTGGCTACATTGCAGACGTAAAATTTATACGCCCTGCTGGCTTTTAATGCGGCAGCAATGTCCGGAACTAAAAGGTTAGGCAATATGCTGGTGAACAGGCTGCCAGGGCCCAGGATGATCAACTCAGCGCCCAGGATGGCCTGGATTGCCAGGGGGTAGGCCTCGGGGTTATTCGGATCAAGCCACACACGCTGAACTTTTCCGGGCGTGGTGGGAATATTGCTCTCACCTTTGACGCGCACCTCCCGGTTTGTTGTTTCCTGGCGTAAATCCGCCACCAATTTTACATCGTGCAGCGTTGAGGGCAGCACCCGGCCGCGAACGGCCAAAACCCGGCCTGACTCAGCCACGGCCTCCTCGAAGCTGCCGGTGATATCCGCCAGGGCTGTTATCAGCAAATTACCCAGGCTATGACCGTTCAACCCCGCCGATTCGCCAAAACGGTACTTGAACAATTGGGTAATCAATTCTTCATCATCTGATAATGCTGCCAGGCAGTTGCGAATATCGCCAGGCGGCAATACCCCCATGGTGCGGCGCAATTCGCCCGACGATCCCCCGTCATCAGCAACGGTCACAATGGCAGTAATATTATGGGTATAGAATTTGAGGCCGCGTAATAAAGAAGCCAGCCCATTTCCCCCTCCAATCGCCACTACGCGCGGTCCGCGTTCACGCCGCCGGTAATTAGCAACAGTATCCAAAAGGGGTTTGCCTGGTTTTACGAAAGGCTTTAACAAGGTCCGATTGATGCCCAAAACACCATAAATGAGCAATCCCAGCCCAATCCCGCCAAAAATCAATACACGAATCGGACGCTCAAGTTCGCGTAACGAAAGCGCCGAAAATAGCGGCAGCCACCAGGTATCGGGTGCTGATCGGTAGACGTCCAGGATCAACAAAGTCAATCCAACCCCTAACAGGGTTGTACCGGCTAAGAGGACAAAAAAATACCGCTTAACGCCAATACCTGGTTTAAGCCATTTTAGAATGGGCTTTGCGTCTGAAAACAGACGCCCAAACCAGGATTTCTTGCGTTGCTGCATACTACCCCATTTATAATTCTGTTTTATTCATCCGTCAACGATTCAATGCTGCTTGTCCGTACAATGACCCGCTCCTTCCACCTTTTCACACGCAAAACGAGCATAAGTTGCCCGGTCGTTGTGCTATAATTTCAGCCATGCAGACATTTGTCGTTACGGACATTGGTGGGACGCAGATTCGGGCGGCAGTATTCCAGGCGGGAAATCCAAGCCCAATCGTCGTAAAAAAAATCCGCACGCGCGATAAATTACAAACCCCTGTTGAACGCATGATCGGTCTAATCAAAGAAATCTGGCCCGAAAATACGACTGTCAACGCGATTGTGGTTGCGGTGCCCGGTTATCTGGATATAAACACGGGGGTCATTTTTGAAGCACCCAATGTTCCCGGCTGGATCGATCTTCCACTGCGAGATCTTCTGGAGGAGGAGTTTCATACCAGGGTTTTGCTTGGCAATGATGCCAATCTGGCAGCCATCGGCGAGTGGCGTTATGGCGCTGGCATTGGCTATGATAACTTACTCTACCTGACTATCAGTACGGGAATCGGCGGTGGGGCTATCATCAATGGAAAATTGATGACAGGTGCCCGCGGTCTGGCGGGAGAATTTGGCCATTTTACGATTGTGCCGAACGGACCGCTATGTGGTTGCGGGCACCGCGGACACCTGGAAGCCGTGGCTTCGGGTACTGCAATTGCTAAATATGTTTCAGAGCGCATCGCCCTGGGTGCTGAATCCTCGTTGTCGTCCATCTCCAATCCCAGCGCGGAGGATGTGAGTCAGGCGGCATTGGCTGGCGATGCTCTTGCCATGCAAGCCTTGCATCAGGCTGGAACCTATATCGGCCATACACTGGCAGATTATCTCAATATTTTCAACCCTTC
>JAJZTR010000014.1 GCA_021848775.1 Chloroflexota bacterium
TAAGAATGAACACCGCTACCGCGACCGCTATTGCCAACTCAAAATTATTGGAAGCCGCTGTGAAAGCGAGCGTTGTTGTCTGCTTATAATTCGCTCCGACCGCTTTGCCCATCACAAAGCTGACCAGGAACATGCCGACGAAGTATATCAGCAACGGAATGGCGATTCGCACCACATCCAGCGGGATGCTGACGATCAGGTTGCCTTTGAGTGAGAACATCACAAGGATGGTGAAAAGCAGGGCAATCAGTGTAATCGGGCTGATTTTTGGGATAAAAGTCTTGTAATACCATTCCTTGCTCTTGACCCTTGTCAGTACCATATTGGTGATGAAGCCGGCAATGAACGGGATGCCCAGGTAGATGAACACTGATTTGGCAATTTCGCCGATTGTTATGTGAACCGCTGTTCCCTCCAGCCCAAACCAGGTAGGCAGCACGGTAATAAACACGTAAGCATATACACTGTAAAAAAGAACTTGGAAAATGCTATTGAAGGCGACAAGGCCAGCTGCGTAATCCGTATCGCCCTTGGCCAGTTCGTTCCACACGATCACCATCGCGATACAGCGCGCAAGGCCGATCATGATTAAGCCAGCCATATATGCGGGATAGCCACGTAAAAAGATAATAGCCAATAAGAACATTAAAATTGGACCAATGATCCAATTTTGTATCAATGACAATCCTAGAACCTTCCAGTTGCGGAAGACCTTACCCAACTCGTCATAGTGAACTTTAGCAAGCGGCGGATACATCATCAGGATTAAACCGATGGCAATTGGAATATTGGTAGTGCCAACCGAAACGGCAGCATTGAATGTTTCGACGGCTTTGGGGAGAAAATAACCCAACCCCACGCCAAATCCCATGGCAAGAAAGATCCATAACGTAAGATAGCGATCAAGAAATGAAAGACGTCTTGTTACAGGTGTATTTTCCATGGTTTGGAATAATCTCCTTGATGGGTGAAGTATTTGATGAAATAAACACTCGGTTTACGATTGGTTGGCATCAGCCAGGTCGGTGAATAACTCTTTTTTGTTAATGGTGGAACTTTTATCGCTGCATGAAAATTCCGAATCCAACCCGGGATTACATTGTGGGCAAGGACAATTGGGAAATGGTTTTGTAGATAAATCTAATCCATCAGTTTCTGACAAGCCAAGTAAATGGGATACCTGGATTAATAAATCAAATAACTCAGGTTTAACTAAGCTGTAAAAAATATTCCGCCCAATTCTATGTGTCTCGACAATATTGGCTTTGCGTAACATCATTAGATGTTGCGATATAGCAGCCTGCCGAATTCCTAAAATATTTTCAAGGTGGCAAACGCAGGCTTCATCTTTCCCAAGCGCAAGCAATATATTTAGCCGAGTAGATTGCCCGATTGTTTTGAACAGGGTAGACAACTCATTTATGACTAAATCGGTTGAGGAGATATTCGTAATCACGAATAGATATTAATGCATTAATTCATTGGTAACAAGAGAAGTCTGTCATCAATTGTTTAATCAATCGTAATTATGTATTTTGCCAACTGATCCATCCTGCCCCGGTCTCGTTTCGCTGGTCATTAACCAATTGCAGTATTTCACACCATTTTAGTGGAATTCTTCTCTACAAGATATTTATTCTGACAAATAATTGACAAAAAAAGTTGTGCGAAAAATTGAGGATCACTGTATGAAAATATCTACATCACAACTGCTTGCGATAATGCAACCTTTTTTCTGTAAATTCGAGACAGAAGTATCCATGGTTCTTTAACAATCGAATGACTTGCCAGAGCAATAGTGTTTCCCGATTTGCCACTCCTCGCTAGTTTCCATCAATAGCGCGGAAACCAACCTTAAACACGAAGCCTCGTTTGGAAAAACACCCACCACCCGGGTGCGCCTACGGATCTCCTTGTTGATCCGTTCCAGGCTGTTGGTGGTGCGGATGATCCGGCAATGCTCCAAAGGAAAGGCGAACACGGTAAACCCCTCTGCCAGGTTTTCCTCCAGCCAGGCCGACAAGCGCGGGGCCGAGACCGCATATTTCTGGATGGCGGCTTGCAGGAATTGCTCCGCTGTCTTGCGATCTGGAGCATTGAACATGGCTCGGACACTTGCACCTGCAGCAAGTGCAGGTGTATCGGCTGCCACCTCTATCCGCATGGCTTGTTTGGGTACATAAGCGCCCGCATTTTGCTGCAAATGGAACTGGCACCTCTGCCACGGGACACTGCCCAGAACCGCTCTTCTGGCCGCTCCCAGACCAGCATGATCGTCACTGATCACCAACTTCACGCCATTCATGCCGCGATCCTTGAGCCCCTGCAAGAAGGCTTTCCAGTGAGTTTCATGCTCGCTGAGCGACACTGAGACCCCTAATACCTGCCTTTCTCCGCTTGGCGTAATGCCCGAAGCCACCAAAACCGCTGCATCGCGCACCTGACCAGCCTCGCGCACCTTCTCGTAACGGGCATCCACGTAAATCCAACGGTCGTTCCCGCCACTGCTGCAGCACTTCGTCCAGTTGAGCTGCCGCCCGGCTGACCTGCATGGCAGAGTTTTCAATGCCACACAACTGTTCGGTGATGGCTTTGACCTTTCGGGTAGAGACACCCTGAACATACATCTCAGCCAAAGTGATCATCAAAGCTCGTTCACTTCTCAGCCCTTTTTCCAAAGCGGAGGGATAAAAGCCTCCCTCTCTGACTTGAGGAACTGCGAAAGTGATTTCTCCCATACGGGTCCGAACAGTCTTTGGCTTGTATCCGTTAGCGTGGCCTTTCCGATCTTTTGTTCGCTCGTATTCGTCGGCTTGCAAATACTTGGATCTTTCCACTTGCATGGCCTGGTTGATCAGCACACGCATCATCTCAGGTACAGCTTCGAGACCTCTTTCCGTAATGTCTTCTGCAAAGGTATAATCATTTTGGTGAGTCATTTTGTTCTCCTATCTTGGTGTGATGACCTATATAGGATACTTCTGACTCACCATTTTTGTTAAGGTTCAGCAATTTACAGAAAGAATGTTACACCAACCTCAACAATAACGATATTGAGCAAAAAACAATCAAGTTCCTCAATGGACATTATGGTCGTGGCAGGTGATTTTAATACCTCAAGAAAATTACCTTCTACATTGATTCAAACATTCCTTACACAAAAAACTTGACACATTTTATCTCTCTACTTATAATGTCGATGTTCGATATATTGATGTTCGTTATAAAACTAATGTGGGGAAAACATGAACCTAGAGGACGCCGAATATTGGAAGGCCTTGATCAACATGAGCCTTTCTCGATTTTTTATTCTTCGTACCCTTCATGAGGGAGCCACCCATGGGTATGCACTTTTGGAGGATCTCAAAGTGTTTACCCAGGGTTGCTGTACGCCTGCATATGGGACGATTTATCCAATTCTCAAAGAACTGGAAGGAGGTAATTATGCGAATGTAACGCTCGTCAGCGAAAGTGGGCGACAGCGAAAGGTATATGAACTAACACCAAAGGGTGAATTAGCTTATCAGCAGGCAGTCAAGACATGGCAAGAAGTATTTCCGATAATCGAAAAAGTAATGCAGGAGAATAAGGAGATCCCCCATGGTTGATATGTTGCTTCGTTCGGGACGTTTCTTTCTCATCATTCTGGCAGAACTGATCCCACTTTTTCTACTCGTCACTTTTCTTTCTGGGCTGGCGTTGGAGTATATTTCACCAGAGACACTGCGTAAGAGACTCAGTGGTAAAAAAGGTATTGTTGGTCAATTGATCGCGTTGGGTCTCGGTTGGGTGACTCCTTTTTGTTCCTGTTCAACCGTCCCAGTCCTTGCCGGCACGGTGAAAGCAGGGATTCCGATCGGAGTGATGACAACTTTCTTATATGCATCCCCATATCCAATAGAAATAGCCATTCCTATATTAGCTCCTCTCTTTGGCGTTCCAGTTGCGTTGGCTTTTATGATCGTCGGTGGACTAATTGCCCTTGCGGGTGGATTACTTGTTCAGAGACTCAAATGGCAAAACCAGGTCAAATTAGATGTGGGGAACAACACGACCCCGATGCCAGAAAGTGCTTTAGAGGGAAATTTACCGGTCATTGAGATTGATGATTCTTTCAAGGCGAAATGCAAACGTGCTTGGGATTATACGATTGGTTTTACAAAAAAATTATTGCTTATCATTATCATTAGTAGTGCAGTTGGAGCATTAATTTATGGTTTTATTCCAGAAGATTTCATCCTGAAATATGCGGGTGGAGCCGGATTCCTGGTTGTACCAATCGCCGCATTAATTGGGGTGCCTTTGTACGTGAATGTTGCGGCCGTCATTCCCATTATTTATTCCCTCTCCTTAAAAGGGATGAGCGAAGGCGCTGTAATTGCTTTCTTGATCACTGCGACCACAATCAGTCCGCCTGAATTATTTATGCTGGCAGCATTATTTAAGAAAAAATATATCATTGCCTTCTCTGTCGCAATGATCATCGGGGCAATCATCACCGGCTATGCTCTCAACCTACTTTGACTCTAATCGATCCTTAAAAGAGGAAAAATGGAAACCAAAACAACACCACAGATCTTAATCGTCTCGGGAGCTTGCTGCAGTCCAAATCTAATCCGGCTTGACCAGACATTGGAACAGGCTTTGACTCAAGCGTTGAAGGACTTGAATTTGTCAATCGAGGTTCGAAAAGTCTCACTCTCCGCTGTTTTGCATAATGGGGGTGACCTCACGCCTAAACAGCACGATCAGATCACGACACTTTTCAATGGATATGGCGTAAAGTTCACTCCCGCATTATTAATTAACGAGGATGTCCGCTTTGCTGGAAAACCACCAACAGCCGAACAGCTAAAGGCGATTTTGAGAGAGGCAGTGGTTACCAATTAATAATATCCAACCGGGAAACGGAAAACACATTCCAGCGCAGAGAAAATCACCTCATTTTCCATCGAGGATTTGGTAGATCACGTTCATCGTCAAGGTCTTATGATTTACTGATCTTCACTTGAGGCTCTATTAAGGAGCAGCTTATGACTCTGGTATGCGAGACGGCACTTGAAAAGGCGCGGAGTTGCATGACCGGTTTAAGGCTCGACGAGGCAGCACATGTTGCCGGGTGCTCATTCGCAAGTTTCAGATGGGCTCGCCGGAACATATTCAGCAGTGCATCAAGATCACCGGTGAAGTAGCAGCGGATGTGATCGACATTTTATCCAGAGAAATAATAGTGCCAAGCACAGCAGGGGAAAGCTAACATGGATCAGAACACGGTACTTCTCTTTACACACAATGATCTGGGGAGTGCTCCAGACGACTTGCGTTTGATGTTGGCTGTGAAATTCCTACTCTTATAAATGACGCAGGGGTTTTACCTGCAAAGATTTTGTTCTACACCGATGGAGTGAAACTAGTATGCCAGGGATCGCCCGTTCTAACTTTATTAGAAGAGTTAGAAGCATAAGGTGTGGAGTTAATTTTATGTAAGACCTGTCTAGACTATTTTAACCTGACGCAGAAAGTAAAAGTCGGTATTGTGGGGGGGATGCCGGATATTATCGAGGCTATGACCAAAGCAGTAAAAGTAATATCCCTATAGTGATATACGATAGCGCTGCTTTTGGGTAAAGCTGTTCTTTTTGCATTGGCAGCCTGGAACAGGTATCACCCGCCAATTTGCGACATGGAACGAGCCAAAGTTGGATCTGCAGGATAGATAAGATTATCCGATGGGTTTATTATGCCATGACCTTTTGGTTTTGTGGCTAATGCTTTAAGCAATTGACCCTCTACCGACTCACCACGCCGGATAGATGCCTTTATGTCCACTTCAGCTTCCGAAAAAAGGCAGGAACGAAGTTTGCCATCCGCTGTCAGCCTGAGCCGGTTACAAGATGCGCAAAAGTGTTCGCCCAACGGCGATATAAATCCAACCGTGCCCCTTGCCCTTGGAATCTGATATGTGCGAGATGGGCCGTTTCCTTCCGGGCTTTCTGTGGGCTTGAGTACCAGAGAAGCTAGCGCTTGGTGAATTTCTTTAACAGAAAAGTATCGGTGAGAAGGAAGTGGAAAGCCAGGGCCCCAATCTTGTTGTTCCCCAATGGGCATTAACTCGATAAATCGAATATGCCAGTTATGATCTAGGGTCAGACAGGCAAGAGTTAATAACTCATCACTATTGAGCCCGCGCACGACGACTGTATTGATCTTGATTGGAAAAAGATTAGCTTCTTCGGCGGCTGCAATGCCTCGCCATACGTACTCGATATCCCCTCCCCGAGTAATCTGTTTAAACTTGTTTGCATCCAGTGTATCCAGACTAATGTTCACGCGCTTTAAACCCGCTTCTGCCAACGGCTTCGCCAACCGCTCTAATAGCACTCCATTCGTCGTCAGACTTACCTCTTCTATTCCTGAAATTGAAGCGATGGAATGGACTAACTCTGGCAAGTCCCGACGGACTAAAGGCTCGCCACCTGTCAATCGAACCCTGCGTATCCCCAGCTGTGCTGAGGCGGCAACGATCTTGGTTATTTCTGAGTAAGAAAGGATTTCTTCAACCGGCTTCCAAATAATGCCTTGGGGTGGCATGCAATAAAGGCAGCGCAGGTTGCAGCGGTCGGTTAATGAAATACGTAAATAGGTAATTGAACGGCCAAAGGAATCTACCAGCATTTTATCTCCAATACGTCTGCCAGAAGTTCGTGACGACAATCGACATTACTAGACCCAACATACGCCGAAGGTTGGTTCCACTTAAGCGTTGCGCGCCGAAATAGCTCCCCACTAACGCGCCGCCAACACCCAACGGTAAAAGGTAAAGGCTAAAACTGTCGAGAGCAAAGGTGCCCCCAAAGACACGTCCAAGCAACCCGCTGATGGAATTAAGCACGATAAATGCCGCGGCTACAGCCGAAGCTTGCTTGGAGCTACCCCACCGAGCAAATATGATGATTGGGGAGAGAAATATACCGCCACCGATACCAACCATGCCGGATAAAAACCCAATACCCAGACCAAGCGCAAACGCCCAACCAGGTGCAACCGGGCGTGATAGCCTGGTTTCCTCTTGGGATTTGCTAAAGAACACCAGACGGATTGCAACGCAGGTCAATACTGAGTAAAGCAGAATTGTGTAGAGATGATCTGTAACATTAAGATTTCCCCCGATAAACGCGGCTGGTACTGAAGAGACCAGAAATGGGAATAGGAGCTCGCGGCGCAGATGTCCAGCCCGGTAATAGGATGTGAAAGAAGTTCCTGCAACCAAAATATTGAGGACAAGCGCTGTGCTGGCCATAACTTGCGATGGAAAGCCAAAGAAACTCATCGCCGCTAAGTAGCCAGTCGCACCCCCAAAGCCAACACTAGCATACAAGAAAGCAATAAGGGGTATTAGCAGGTAGAGCAAAGGGGACATACTTAGTCTTTGACAGTCAATACGGGCAGGGCAAGCGTTTCGCGAGAAAATATTGAGTGACTCCTTGACGCATATTCGCGATAATAACCACCGCGACCGCAAGCCTGACACAGTGTCAGCCCGTCGATCTTTATTTCACGCTCATTGATAATCTCTTCGTGGCAGGCATCGCAGTTTACTCGCACACCCGGACGGGAGACAATTTGGGCGATAGGTACATTTAGAACAACGGCAGTCAGCGCAAACATCTCTTGATCTGGCATGGTTTGATATGCCTGCATCTGAGCAAAATAATGACGAGGCTCACCGGGAGCGTATGTATATGCCTTTTGCCGAATATCCACCCTAGGTGCCACACGTAGCATTTGGCCTGTGAAAGTATCCACAAAGACAGCCGCTGTCTTCCCATAATCTTCCACACGCAGGGTCCGGTGTCCCACGGTACACCCTGTAGCAGCGGCAAGCCCATCCGCAAAACATCCATCAGTCTCTGTGATCACAAGTACACGTTTATTGGGAGGTGGTTCACAAAATCCCAACTCATGCATGCCTACCAGGCCTAGGCGCACGCCTAATATCTGTCGAGGGCAAAGATGATTATGTGATGCAGAGGATTCATTGAGAAGATCATGCAGAGATTTCATTTGATTTTGTCCTGTTAATAACATTTGGGCCGCCTTGTAGAGGGACGGCCCAAAGCCAAAAGACTTAATGGGACGTCTCCTTTCCAAGTCAACTCCATGATAAGAGTATCGGGGGGCCAGGGTGTTTCCACTACAAGCCGGGGCTACTAGGACGGTAGCCGGCCTGATGACCTTACACGATGATGTGCTTAGGTCACCAGGCTCGGAGACTTATGCGGTTTTTAGTTTTTATTTTCTTGCTTGGTACCTCGATCTGGCTCCATGTCTAGATTGTCTCTAAAGGCACGAATGCCCTTTCCTAATTCGCCGGCGATTTTTCCTATTCGCCCAACGCCGAACAACAGGACGACGATCGCGAGGATAAGGAGCAGTTCTGGTGGCGCTATTCGGATTGGCAAAGTAATCCTCCAAATTGATCAATAATCACTTAGGCTTTCAGAATTTTCACCATCGAGTCGTAGAATACAGCGCTTCCTCCGACCGGATCTACTAGCGGCGTATTACCCAGGTAAGGATCGACTGTCATGGCAGCATTGGCATGGAACCCACCTGCACGGCGAGGATCACCCTGGATCTTTTCTCCATCAATGACGAAATCTGTACTACCATAGGCGAAGTGTCCAAAACCTAAGGCAAAGGCGACCACACCCGGACGCATGCCCTGGACAACCTTAACCTTACCTGCCATTTCAACTTTCTTACCATTTCCAAGGTTCCAAACTCCCTCGGGGTTGGAAGCTGAAACAACACGTACACGATCCTTGTCTTGCAAACCTAATCGATGGGCATCAACAGCGTTCATAATGACAGCGTTTTCTGACATTAGAGCATTCAGCCAGTAGTTCCCCGAAGTGCGGCTCTTGGTTTGGGTAATGTCCTTATAGGTGATGAGCTGTAAATCGTATTCAGCTCCCTCTTCGACAGGTTTACCCGTCACATCAAGCTGCGGAGGAATGAACTTGGCATAACCGGCCAAACTTTTTCCAGTCATGCTATTCTTTATGCCCGAAGTTTTTTCCTGGTAAATATTAACCAGACGCCCATATTTATTTGCTACGAGTTTGCCTTTATAACCTTTGGCAAAGTCTTGGTACCGTCCGCCGCGATTCAGCACATAGACAACTTTTGGCCACAACGCTACACCGACGATTGCTTTCCAGCGTTCGGGATCATACACAGATTTCGGTAAGTGTTTGCGCGCTGCTTCAAAAAGACGCATCTCTTCCGCGTCCGCATCCGGCACACTGTCTGAACCGTCCTCTTTCTCGCCAAATGCCACGTTAGCAACCATGCGCAGATACAAATCATCCGGGTGTGTAAAATCACCACCGTCGCCCAGACCACCTATGCCGAAATTCTTCATGCCCAGTTTTTCGGCCAGGCCAAGCATCACGGCCTCCAGACTGATCGGAGTCGCCTGACCAAACACACTCACTTCCTCAACTAGTGGCGCGATTACCGGTTGGCGAATTCCCTGTACTTTGAAAGGAACCGAAGGATGGGAGCCGTTAAACTCCCACCGTTCCAGGTAACTCGTATCGGGGAAGACGTAGTCGGAATACATCGAGGTTTCCCCAACGGTGATGTCGAAAGTAATGAATAACGGCAGCTTTTTAGGATCAGTAAGGATATCGATCAATTTATGTCCCGCAGGCAATGAATATACCGGAGAACCCATGTACAAGAACAAAGTTTTGATCGGATATGGGTATGCATCTCCAAGCGAGGGGATTACTTCCTGGTAAATATCGGTTGCTAGTGGGTACCAGTTCCGTTTTGCCGGATATCTTTTATCTTCCGGGAGGCTGGAGAAAATCGTCGATTCCTGGTATTTGGCATCGGAGCGGATTATAGAGGTGCCGAAGGGAGCCTGCTTACCTGCGCTAAGACTCGATAGTGGGAATGGCTGACCCTTCTTGCCACCAGCAGCATCATAAGCCGAAAGCTTGATCATTCCGCCAGCGTAATCGTAGTTGCCAATCAGGCCATTCAGAGTGTACCAGGCAAGAACATTATAGAAACCGTTGGTGTGCTGTGAAACACCGCGGTGAATGTCGGCGCAGGCTTTCTTTCCATGGCTGGTAAACTCCTGAGCCAACACCATCAGGTCCGCCGCATTAAGTCCGCACAACTCCGCCCACTCTTCGATGGTATATTCCCGGGCAGCTTCGGCGATGATCTGTAGGCTAGACTTTACCGTAAACTCACCCACCTGAACGTTTTCGACAAAAAGGTCGCCGATTGCTTCTTGCCCTTCTTCTTTGGCGTATGGGTCAAATGCGATCGGGACACCGCCTACAAGTGTGACGAAGTAATCAAAATCGTAGGTCTTTGTTGGGTCGCTTACCATCGGACGAGTTTCTTTTTCCTTCAGCCCAATTTCACTGGCACGCAGGAAAGAGGTTGGTTTGCCATCCTTATCCAATTTGACAAGCCAGGCAGCTTCAGTCCAGGTGGGGTTGCCTGCTTTCGTAGCGGCAGCCTTGTTGGCCGCAGAGAGGTAGGTGGCATCAAATTTCTCGTTGTCTATTACCCAGCGTATAAGTGCCAGAGCCATGGCGCCTTCCATGCCGGGTTTGATTGGAAGCCATTTCCAGGCTTTACCCGCTGTTTTGGATAGGCGCGGGTCTACCACTGCATACTTCACCCCATTATCTACCGCGCCGTTCGTGAGCTTGGCAGAGCGTAATGGAGGGCCATAGTTGCCTTCAAATGGTGAAGCCCCCACAAAAATGATGAACTCGCTGTTCCCAATATCGCCTTGCCAGTAGAACTTATCGCCGCCAGTCCATTTTCCGTCTTCGTACTTTTCGGACATGGCTTTACCGGTAAAGTAAAGTGAGCCCTGGCAGACGGTCGTGTGCCCATGGGTATTGGTTGTGCCAAACCCATCGCGGAAAAAGCGGTTGATTAGATCGCTGCGGCCGCCCTTTAGACGACCCCAATTGAAGATTACCTGGTTATTACGCGGGCCGAAGTCGGGGTGGGCAGGGTCAATCAATTTATCCAAATCGGCAGCAAAGGTGGTCTGGAATTCGGCGACCAGGGAGTTTTTCTTCTCCAAGTCCTTTTCGCTTAGGATTTTCTTGACTGCGACGGCCATGGCTTTGGCGACTATAGAGTCAGTTAATGCATATGATTCCTTAAGACCAGGTACATTTCCTTCGCCAAATAAATCGCCACCATCAACAATCTCCTGTAGAGCCTGCTCAAAAGGTACGGTCTCCCATTGATTGTCTCCGCGACGGGTACCTGGTTTTCGTTTGAGTACTTTGACGATACGGTAAGGATCGTATGCAGTTTGAAGTCCAGCCTGGCCTTTAGGACAGATCGCGCCTTCGACGGTGGCGGTCTGAGCAAATGGCGTATCGTAGTTTAGATGCGGTGTCATCGTCCAAGGACTGTAGGGATTGCCGTCTATTTTTACAGCTACACCGTCGCGCAATTTGACTTTAATGCCACAAATGGTGTTGCACTGTAAACAAACCGAATTGATTTGATTTTCAAGCGAGGTCAAAGATTTTAATTCAGTATCTTCGCCAGCCGCCTGTGCAACTAGGTATTCCGGTGTAATACCTAGGAATGCTGCTGAGATCCCCACCATGCCTGCGCTTTGTAAAAAGTCACGGCGAGAAACAGATTTCCGAGAATTTTTTATTTTTTCTATCATGGTTATACCTCCGCTTCAGGTGTTTGGGTTGATTTTGTTAACCATAGAGGCAGGCGTTCAGCACCAATCAGGAACACCAGGATACCAATTCCTACCCCGCCCGAAACAACCAACCATTCCATCAAACTTGGAATATATGTATTACTTAGATGTGGACCTTGAAACGCGGAACTGAGTCCTTGAAATTCGGGTACAAGCAACCCTGGAACTACGATATTGGCGCGTGCAACTGCAAATCCAACCAAAACGAGCAGTCCCATTGCTCCAGCCCAAAACCGGTTCTGCCCAATTTTAGGTATCCAAAGGATGATTATTGGCAAAACAGTTCCAAGTCCAATTTGGATAAACCAAAACAGCCACCAACCTTCTCCAAAAAGGATGGCTCTGACTGCTTCTACATTATCCGGGACCCCGGCATAAAGAGATTGTGAAAAGTCTGTAAATAGGAAGAAAAGTTTAATGAAAGCCAATACTATAGTCATCAAGCCTAACGCTCTCAATTGCTTTGTGCGGTTTCCGTCGCCGTCAGGGGCAAGCCATCCTAATACTAACAACAACACTGCAACTCCTGAGGCCAGCGAGAAAAATGGAAATTGAGCAGGGAGTAGACCAACATGCCAAAATACTCTACTGGCGTTTACGCCAAGGAAAGCTCCAACACCACCACTTAAAAATATTGACAGCAGCACACCAACTATGAATAACGGTTTAATCAATTTGGCCTGTGGTTTTCGAATGACGACCCACAACGACACAAGAATGATTATGAAGAATATTGAATATCCCCAGACCATCTGAGCCATGATTGAACCAAAGGAAGGGTTAAGGAAAACCTTCCAAATACGCTCCATGTGCCCAAGGTCCATTCCGATAGTCAAGAGCCCAATTGGTAATGTGACAAGCGCGACCCACAGAGCAACCTTACCAGTCCCGTTGAATAACTTAATCCTAAACAGATATTCCATACTGGCGATCATGTATCCGCCTGCCGCAATACCTGCAAAAAACAAGTACATCGCAACCCATAACCCCCAAGGGATATATGATCCGTAATTGGCTCCTCTCTCGCCAACTGTAAAACGCAAAACAAAGCCCCATATTCCTGCCAGGAGGGTGAGCACACCCAGGGCATAAAATAAAATTCGTAACTTTGAACCCTTTTTCATGAATTCTCTCCCTTCCTAGATTAGGTAGAAGACTCTGGGTTTGGTCCCCAATTCTTCTTTTAAAACCATGATATTAGGTTTGGATATCATTTCAGCTACCAGGCTGGTAGGATCATTGGCGTCGCCGAACAGGGTTGCACGGCCAATGCAGGTGGTTGTACAGGCGGGCAGCTGTCCTTCGCGAAGACGATGTAAACAAAAATGACATTTCCGGACATTACCAATTGGTGACCCGTGATCGTCTGGACGGGCGTAACTCTTTCCATATTCATCGTTAGCTGCGCGTTCATAATCGTCAGCAGTATCCTGACCGACGATTTTTCCTACCGCTATCGGAGTATTTTCAGCATAGGTGTACCCAAAATCAACTGTTCGGGCACCGTATGGACAGGCTGCAATACAAGCACGGCACCCAATGCATTGCTCGTAATCAACCACTACGATTCCTTCTTCGTTCGTGAAAGTGGCATGAACCGGACAGACAGGAGTGCAGGGTGGATTCTCACATTGCATACACGGACGGGGAACGAATGTGCGGGAAACATTAGGATAGCTCCCAATTTCCTTTTCCAAAACCGGCCGGTAGACAACTCCCGGTGGAAGCTTATTTTCTGCTACGCAGGCGATAGTGCAAGCGTGGCAACCCACGCATTTGCGTAGGTCGATAACCATTGCCCACCGCCGTTCAGAAGGTTTCTTTTCCAACGCCCGGCGGAGTTCCTCCTGCATCCGAATCAAAACATCCGCATCTGGTCCGACGCCAGGTACAGGGCTGAGTGGTGATGAGACAGCTAAAGCTTCGGCGAGAACCGGCTCCACTGGGGATATCCGGTTCAAAGCAACTGCTGCTGTCCCACCGACCCCCAGAATTTTGAGGAAGCCTCTCCGGGTCACGGAAGGCTGCTTACGCTCTTCGGCCATAACTTTCCTCCTGAGGATTGGGTTGTATTTCATCAACTTAACGGGGAATGCATTTCTGCGACATTCACTTTAGCTTAATGGACATACAATTTACAGCAGGAAAAGTATGATTGTTTTCTTGAACTTGTAGGGAAAAACCCTACAGTAATTAATTATTTGTTGGTGATTAAACCTCGATTAAGGGCATAATGAACCAATGCTGCTCGGTTGCGAAGCCCAAGCTTCTCCATGCCCCGCGTCCGGTATGTCTCAATGGTTTTTGCACTTAAGGAGAGTTTTTCCGCAATCTCTGCACTGGTAAAACCAAGTGCAACCAGGTGAAGGACTTCTTGCTCTCTATCGCTCAACAGAATCCATCGGTCAATACCATTTGGTTGGTCTCGGTTTGGGAGAACATCCTCAATTAAAAATCGCATCATCGAATGATGAACGTACATTTCTCCCCCAAGAACGGCTCGGATGGCTGTTATCAATTCGGTGTCTGCGGCTTTTTTTAAGACATAACCAGAGGCTCCGTTCTGCAGCGCTTGATGCAAGTAATGTTTCTCATCGTGCATCGTCAAAATTATTATTTTCGCTGACGGTACAAGCCTGCGAAGTGTGGGCAAAATATCCAATCCACCCAGACCCGGCATGCTCAGATCCAATAAAATAAGATCCGGCTGCAACGCCTCACTTTGGGTCAATGCTTCAGTACTTGTCGATGCCTCCCCAACGATTTCTAAGTCATCCTGGGCAGAGAGCATGAACCGAAGGCCAGAACGCAAAATGGCATGGTCATCCGCAAGCAGGATACGTTTTTTAATTGCCACCATATTTCTCCTCAGGGACTATGGGGATTTCGACAAAAACGCTTGTTCCTTTTCCCCGATTGCTTTCAATTGTAAAACTTCCACCTAGCAATTCGGCTCGCTCGCGCATCCCTAGCAATCCCAGATGGCCTTCACCATTAGCATCATTTATCTCAAACCCCAGGCCATCGTCTTCAATGACCGCGATAACACTACTATTTCGTAGCTCAATCAGGATGCTTACATAGTGTGCTTGCGCATGGCGACCGACGTTGGTTAAAGTTTCCTGAATGATGCGATACAGAGCAGTCTCAAGATCCTCGGGGAGTCGCAGATCCCCAAGCATGATCGCCAGATCAACCGGCACCTTATAGCGTGCCTGCCACTCAAAGGTCAATCGTTCTAGTGCGGCAGATAGGCCTAAATCATCAAGAGAGCGGGGGCGGAGCTGCATCGCCAGTGAATGTACCTCATTCAAGGTTTGAGATGCAATGTTTCTCAAATCGCTCACTTGTAGTTGGTTAGGTTCCGAACAATTTTCTTCTAACATACGCAGGCCGACCATTAATGAGGTAAGAGATTGTGAGGTACTGTCGTGAAGCTCACGGGCAATCCGGCGGCGTTCCTCCTCTTGGGTGGATATCACTTTTTCCAACAGCTGACGCTGCAACCCTGCGCGTTCTCGCCGCAGATCATCGATTTGTGCCAGGCCTTCACTCATCTGGTTAAAAGTCTGGGCTAATGTGCCCAACTCATCTTTAGCCCAAGGATGGACGCGCTGCGTGTAAACACCGGTAGACACAATTCGTGCTGCATCGACTAATTCTAGAATTGGCTTGGCTAGAATACGGGTTAAAAACATAGCCACCACAACGCCAAATAGTAAAACCATAGCGGTAAACAAAATGGATTGTAGGGTTACCTGTGAAACTGCCTTTTGTACTCCCGCATTCGTGAGGCCGATGCGAGCTGTGCCAACTTTCCCACCTAATATAGGAACTGCGGTATCAAAAATCAAGCCCACATTTGAAGCGATGCGTACCGTGTTATGGTGGGCAGATTCTCCAACATCATTCAGGTCTTTTAAACCAATTGGGAACCCTTCACCAAAAGTGTGGGCTACAATTTCCCCACGTGGGTCGACGATAAATGCATAGCTAAAATTTGTATTGTTGCTTTTTGTCTCAAGCAACAAATCTTGCAGTGCTAGCAGATTATTGAGCAAAATCGGATCCGCTGATCGAGCGGCAAGATCGCGTGCTACCGATACGCTTTGATCTCGAAGCTGCGCCTCCATATTTTTTGAGAGAACAGAACGTGCATGTAGGATGTTCCCGAATCCGACCAGTAACACCAAACCCAGGGCCAAACCCAATAATTTGGTACGAATACTGACCGATCCGGCGATTGCCCAAAAGCGGTCGAAGAAAAATTTGGGTCGGGGAACGTTAGCGGGTTTTTTCCACATCACTTAATAACGCCCGAATACCATCATAAGCGTGATCATCGATTGTCATGAATTTTTCGACCCCAATGGACTCCAAGGCTTTCCTTCCCTCGGTTGTATCTGCCATACCCAGGAGGACTTTCTGTAATTCTAGTTTTAAATTCGGATCAAGGTTAGGACTGACGACCACCGGGGGGATGCCAAATGGGGAGGAACGGTGAATCACTCGGATCTTCTGCGCTAGCTCCGGATCTCGGGCAATTGCAAAATCATAAACCAGGCTATCCACAGCGGCGCCGTCGGCCAATTTATTAGCTACTGCCCGAATCGCCTCGTCGTGACTATAGGTGAAAAATGTTTGAGAAAAGAAACTTTCTGGGCTGAAACCGAGTTGCTGGACCATGTAGGTGGGATACATCCGTCCACTTAATGAAATAGGATCGGTAAATGCAAATCTCTTGTCCTGTAGGTCCGCAATGGACTGAGCAGTACTTTCTGCTGGGACAATCAACAGAGAATAGTAAACGGTCTCTCCATTTACCTGGGGGGCCGCTAAAAGTTCCATTCCAAAACTGTCATGACCAGCAACATAAGCGCTCGTGCAAACAAACGCCAGGTCAACCTTACCAGCTGCGATCAACTCATTGGTTTCCAAATAGGTTCTGCGTTGTATGAGTTCGACCGGGCGGTTAAACTGCGCCTCGAGATATTTTAACACCGGCTCATAAGACTGAATGGTTCCCTTCGGTGAGACAACCGAAGCAACCGCAACTCGTAAAGGTGGTACTTCTTGTTTGACAGATTGGATGGGTTCCAAGTCCAGTAAATCCACATATCCGGCCACTTCTGGCAATTTTTGTGGGATACAACCTATAAGTAAAAACAACAAGGTAATCATCAACAATGGAAAGGCAATTCTGTTTTTCATCGTTTTTTCCGAAAATCTCTGATGTGATTTCCTAAGGTGGTCAGGTTTCTTTTTCCGCCATCAATCTCAAATAATCGATTATATCTATTTCTTTCACCACTTATCAGCAGAATCAGATTTGAATAAATAAGTTTTAAGGACATTGAATAAAACCTTGCGTCCAAAGACAGCCACCGCAGGCAGGATGTGAATTCCCAAAACAGTCTTCTAAATTCGATTCTGCCATCGAACAACTATTACAAAATGTGCACGGGGAAAAATCAAAGTCTTGTAGCCGTTCGCGTAAACCAACATATTCTGGATCATTCCATATGTCAATTAAATTCCGGTCATTTACATTACCTACGAGGTAAGCATGAGACGTCCGCAAGACGTCCGCAAGATAACTAACATGTGTATGAAGTAATGGCAAGCATGGACTGACCGCACCATCCCACCGGATCGAAATACTATCTTTCTCGAGGAATGGGCAGGACTTTGCACCCATACCCAACGATTGGCGTGCAATTAGCAGCTCGTTACCTCCTTTCAGTATTTCCTTAACGCAGTCTAATATGGTCGTCGTAGGATCCATTCGCGGAAGTGAGACTTCAGGTCCCCATTTTGAAGGTTGCAAATCACTTTCATACATAGAGCGAGCAAACAAGACCTGCTCACACAGATCGTGAGTGTGTGGTAAGACGTTACTGACCGAAAATTGATCCGCCCCTAATAATTTTACCATCCGGACAACTTCGGGTAAATCGGCAATATTGCGTTGCATGGCGACAAAAGCAATTCCGAGTTTGGGCAGGTTCAGTCTGCTATGGTAGCTCAGGTTTTGTAGCCGGGTCAAGTTGGCAAGGACAAGCGGCAGTAAATCCCCCAAACGCACGTCGGCATAACTCGCAGGGGTGGCTCCATCGATGGAAACCCAAAGGCGATTAAGACCCAACTCAACCAGCCGACTGGCAGTGGTTTCATTGAGCATGGTTCCATTAGTAATCATCTCTACCTTTGCCCCTACATTCCGGACGGCCGCGATCATATCCGGGATATCAGGGTGCGCGAGCGGTTCGCCATACCCCCCGAAGAAGACCATCGGGAGAGGAGTAAAGGATTGGATGCCTTTCAAGATCGATGAGAAAATCTCTGTGCTCATCTTGCCTATTGGCTCATCCCACACATTTCGCATGCATGTGCGACAATCCAGGTTACAGGCATTGGTTGGTTCTATATAAACACGCGCCAAAGCAGAGGTTGAGTGTCGAATCACAAGCCCCTGCTCGGACAGCTCAGCGCGGATTTCGCTTCCATGACTGGGTCCGAAAAGCTTAAGGACCTCTTCAGGCAATATTAAATGACCGTGTTCATCGAGATGGATGGAAATCGCGCTGGTTTTTTTCATAACTATATTTCAGGGCTGCTCCCCCAAAAGCAACCCTGACTTCCGTTTAACCTAAATCTGGGCTAGGTCGACCAGCCAATACCTCGCCTTTGTACAGCCGCTTTTGCAGCCAGAAGGCCACATTCACTAGCCCAATCATGACTGGCACCTCAACTAGCGGCCCAATCACCGCAGCAAACGCCTGCCCGGAGTTAAGCCCGAACACCGCTACCGCGACCGCTATTGCCAACTCAAAATTATTGGAAGCCGCTGTGAAAGCGAGCGTTGTTGTCTGCTTATAATTCGCTCCGACCGCTTTGCCCATCACAAAGCTGACCAGGAACATGCCGACGAAGTATATCAGCAACGGAATGGCGATTCGCACCACATCCAGCGGGATGCTGACGATCAGGTTGCCTTTGAGTGAGAACATCACAAGGATGGTGAAAAGCAGGGCAATCAGTGTAATCGGGCTGATTTTTGGGATAAAAGTCTTGTAATACCATTCCTTGCTCTTGACCCTTGTCAGTACCATATTGGTGATGAAGCCGGCAATGAACGGGATGCCCAGGTAGATGAACACTGATTTGGCAATTTCGCCGATTGTTATGTGAACCGCTGTTCCCTCCAGCCCAAACCAGGTAGGCAGCACGGTAATAAACACGTAAGCATATACACTGTAAAAAAGAACTTGGAAAATGCTATTGAAGGCGACAAGGCCAGCTGCGTAATCCGTATCGCCCTTGGCCAGTTCGTTCCACACGATCACCATCGCGATACAGCGCGCAAGGCCGATCATGATTAAGCCAGCCATATATGCGGGATAGCCACGTAAAAAGATAATAGCCAATAAGAACATTAAAATTGGACCAATGATCCAATTTTGTATCAATGACAATCCTAGAACCTTCCAGTTGCGGAAGACCTTACCCAACTCGTCATAGTGAACTTTAGCAAGCGGCGGATACATCATCAGGATTAAACCGATGGCAATTGGAATATTGGTAGTGCCAACCGAAACGGCAGCATTGAATGTTTCGACGGCTTTGGGGAGAAAATAACCCAACCCCACGCCAAATCCCATGGCAAGAAAGATCCATAACGTAAGATAGCGATCAAGAAATGAAAGACGTCTTGTTACAGGTGTATTTTCCATGGTTTGGAATAATCTCCTTGATGGGTGAAGTATTTGATGAAATAAACACTCGGTTTACGATTGGTTGGCATCAGCCAGGTCGGTGAATAACTCTTTTTTGTTAATGGTGGAACTTTTATCGCTGCATGAAAATTCCGAATCCAACCCGGGATTACATTGTGGGCAAGGACAATTGGGAAATGGTTTTGTAGATAAATCTAATCCATCAGTTTCTGACAAGCCAAGTAAATGGGATACCTGGATTAATAAATCAAATAACTCAGGTTTAACTAAGCTGTAAAAAATATTCCGCCCAATTCTATGTGTCTCGACAATATTGGCTTTGCGTAACATCATTAGATGTTGCGATATAGCAGCCTGCCGAATTCCTAAAATATTTTCAAGGTGGCAAACGCAGGCTTCATCTTTCCCAAGCGCAAGCAATATATTTAGCCGAGTAGATTGCCCGATTGTTTTGAACAGGGTAGACAACTCATTTATGACTAAATCGGTTGAGGAGATATTCGTAATCACGAATAGATATTAATGCATTAATTCATTGGTAACAAGAGAAGTCTGTCATCAATTGTTTAATCAATCGTAATTATGTATTTTGCCAACTGATCCATCCTGCCCCGGTCTCGTTTCGCTGGTCATTAACCAATTGCAGTATTTCACACCATTTTAGTGGAATTCTTCTCTACAAGATATTTATTCTGACAAATAATTGACAAAAAAAGTTGTGCGAAAAATTGAGGATCACTGTATGAAAATATCTACATCACAACTGCTTGCGATAATGCAACCTTTTTTCTGTAAATTCGAGACAGAAGTATCCATGGTTCTTTAACAATCGAATGACTTGCCAGAGCAATAGTGTTTCCCGATTTGCCACTCCTCGCTAGTTTCCATCAATAGCGCGGAAACCAACCTTAAACACGAAGCCTCGTTTGGAAAAACACCCACCACCCGGGTGCGCCTACGGATCTCCTTGTTGATCCGTTCCAGGCTGTTGGTGGTGCGGATGATCCGGCAATGCTCCAAAGGAAAGGCGAACACGGTAAACCCCTCTGCCAGGTTTTCCTCCAGCCAGGCCGACAAGCGCGGGGCCGAGACCGCATATTTCTGGATGGCGGCTTGCAGGAATTGCTCCGCTGTCTTGCGATCTGGAGCATTGAACATGGCTCGGACACTTGCACCTGCAGCAAGTGCAGGTGTATCGGCTGCCACCTCTATCCGCATGGCTTGTTTGGGTACATAAGCGCCCGCATTTTGCTGCAAATGGAACTGGCACCTCTGCCACGGGACACTGCCCAGAACCGCTCTTCTGGCCGCTCCCAGACCAGCATGATCGTCACTGATCACCAACTTCACGCCATTCATGCCGCGATCCTTGAGCCCCTGCAAGAAGGCTTTCCAGTGAGTTTCATGCTCGCTGAGCGACACTGAGACCCCTAATACCTGCCTTTCTCCGCTTGGCGTAATGCCCGAAGCCACCAAAACCGCTGCATCGCGCACCTGACCAGCCTCGCGCACCTTCTCGTAACGGGCATCCACGTAAATCCAACGGTCGTTCCCGCCACTGCTGCAGCACTTCGTCCAGTTGAGCTGCCGCCCGGCTGACCTGCATGGCAGAGTTTTCAATGCCACACAACTGTTCGGTGATGGCTTTGACCTTTCGGGTAGAGACACCCTGAACATACATCTCAGCCAAAGTGATCATCAAAGCTCGTTCACTTCTCAGCCCTTTTTCCAAAGCGGAGGGATAAAAGCCTCCCTCTCTGACTTGAGGAACTGCGAAAGTGATTTCTCCCATACGGGTCCGAACAGTCTTTGGCTTGTATCCGTTAGCGTGGCCTTTCCGATCTTTTGTTCGCTCGTATTCGTCGGCTTGCAAATACTTGGATCTTTCCACTTGCATGGCCTGGTTGATCAGCACACGCATCATCTCAGGTACAGCTTCGAGACCTCTTTCCGTAATGTCTTCTGCAAAGGTATAATCATTTTGGTGAGTCATTTTGTTCTCCTATCTTGGTGTGATGACCTATATAGGATACTTCTGACTCACCATTTTTGTTAAGGTTCAGCAATTTACAGAAAGAATGTTACACCAACTGGGAATGCTGTAGTGATAGAAAAGAATGAATGAATTGCTATTTACAGTTGTAGCAATTCAATAACCAAAGAGCAGAAAAATAAAGGTGACTGAAGTCATCTTTATTTATTTAGGAGGTGCTCTGATGCCAAGAAAAAGCAAAAAATATTTAGTGTTATCGGTGATACAGTATTCGATTTTCTACAATATTATAGTAATTTCGAAATCCACCGCTTCGTGATTTCAAAACTAAGTTGATACTGAACCGCACGGGCACGCGTGTAATCTATTACACCCCCAAAATAACAGAAGTTGTCTACAAGTCGCCTCTCTTCCATCATGTCGTGTGCAACCGTGTGCAACCAGAAAAACACGACATGGAAATAATGCTCTCAGTGGACGCCCTAACCCCCATATATAGTGATGTTATGGACGTAGAACCACCACATATAACACATAGACACTATGGACAACCCACTTGTACAATTGCCAAGGAGAAGGTCGTGGGTTCGAGTCCCATCGCCCGCTCAAATCCTCGGAAACGAGGATTTTTTAATTCCTAAGGTCGCGGGTCCCCTCCTCTCGACTGCACCTCGGGGTGCTGCGCAAGGGGACAATGTTCGAGTCCCATCGCCCGCACAAATCCTCGCGGACGCGGTTTCCTGCGGGACTCAGTTTCGGGCTGCTGAAACGCGGTCACATCAGCCAATTCGCCGATGGTCAAACCCAAACAGCGTTACCTGGCGCAGTCCCGACTTTTTTACAGGGTTCAATATTGCATTTTCCCGAGTTGAAGCAGCAATCCATAACTCCAGCATTTGCACGCCCGTTAAGACCTATTTTATTTATGATTACCCTGTGGGGAGGTTGTCGGAATCTTTCTCCATTTGGGCAGCCTTCTCACGTGCCCGCTTGAGCTGGTTTTCCAACGACCGGACTTCGGATGCTTCCGGCATTTCAGTCGGCGATTCCCCACGGACGATCTGCATGGTGCGCTCAAAGTGAATAATAGCCTCATTAACGGCAGCTAGACGCAGCGCTTCTCGTCCAGCCGCCAGGCTGTGACGGAACGCATCCTGCCATAGACAGGCAGTCAGCGCATGATGCGCCGGAACCGATGAATCATCTCTACCACATTGCCTTCGATGCAACCTTTGTATCAAGGCTGACAATACTCGGTGAGATGTACACCTTGGTGGAAGGTTACTTCATCGGCAAGCAAATTGGCGAATTTAAAGGCACTCCTGCGACGGGCAAAGTTGTGAACGTGCCGATGTTCCTTGAATACGACTTTGAAAACGAGATGATCAAACGCTGCCGCATCTACAACGAAATGCCTGTTATGCTCCGCCAACTCGGGGTGCCAATGGGATAGTCCGTTTGGGGTTGATAACCTCACAGTTTGACCCTGAAGTGTGTTAACTTCAAAATCTATTAAAAATCCATCAAGAGAAAACGCTTAACAAGGCGTTGATGTTTCCGTGTTCTATTTGGCTTCCCAGCCTTTCGGCATCCAGAAGATCATTAATAGGGCAGCGATGAAGGCCAGAACCCCTCCGAACAAAAAGGGAGCAGACGGCCCGAAACCCGCCCAACCACCCAGGCCCTGCCATAGAATGCCCGCGATCAGGGAGGATGGAAACGCCAGCAGGCCGATCACGGCATGATAAGTCCCATACGCGGTTCCCCGCAGGTTTTCCGGTACAAGATCAGCCACCAAAGCATTGGCGGTTCCATAAGCCAGGCCGTAATACAGACCATAAACCACATATAACAGCCAGACCTGCCAGGCGCTCTGAGCCAGCGCAAAGCCGAAATAAATGGCTGCATACACCAGCCAGCCGCCAATGATTAACCGCCTGCGGCCAATCCGATCCGAGAGCGAACCGGCCGGGGTTGACACCAGCGAGTAGACCAGGTTGAATACCGCGAGCATGACCAGGATCCCGGTGACGGTGACGCCAAGGTTCTGGGCGCGGAGCACCAAAAAAGCGTCGGATGAGTTGCCCAGGGTGAAGATGCTGACGATCACCAGGAAAACATAAAATGGTTTACCCATGCCGCGCAGAGAGAGCTTCGGCGCTTCCCGCTGCCCTTTCACTGCCACGTCTTTTGCCCCAATCATCAAGGACAGAACTGCCAGGACTGCCGGAAGAAGGCTGAAAAGCACGATCATCTGGAATGTTGACTTTGAAAGATCCAGCGCATTCTTCTGTGTCAGCCACACCACCACTGCAGCGATGAGAATCCCGACCATGGCACCAGCGGTGTCCATGGCCCGGTGAAATCCAAAGGCCAATCCCCGGGTTTCTTTCGTTACTGAATCAGCCACCAGCGCATCCCGCGGAGCGGTGCGGATCCCCTTTCCAACCCTATCCGCCCAACGCACCCCGGCTATCAATTCCCAGCTGCTGGCGATGTAAAAGAAGGGTTTTACCAGCGCTGACAGCCCGTAGCCAATTACTGCCAGCCACTTACGGCCGCCAATTTTATCGGAAAACCAGCCCGAAAACAACTTTAAAATGCTGGCGGTGGCTTCGGCAAAACCCTCGATCAAGCCAATGATACTGGTTTGCACCCCCAGCACATTCGCCAGGAACAATGGCAGGACGTTGAGCACCATCTCGCTGGATATATCCATAAAGAAACTGGTGAAACCGACTACCCAAACATTTCGGGGAAGTTGCTTAATGGTTGCGCGTTCGGTTGGTTTTTCGATTGTTCCGGCCATTTTGTCCATTTATTTTGTTGTAAAGCCTGTTTGAGACTCTTAATCAGGTGCTTGACGTTTAAAGACCTCCGCGGAAAACACCTCAAAGGCACTAATACAGCGTTGAAGGGCGATAACAGCCTCCTGGGCTTTCTCACCACGCAAAAATGTCACGCTTTTGTATTTTTTCCAACCAGTTGGGTTGTTGGAAACGTATGGTGTATTCTAATCCCACTTGGGAAGATTGAGTGCGGATAAAGAGCTCTCCTTGACCAAACAGGCGTTGTAGGCTAAAATCCTGGCATTCAGGCGACGTGGCCAAGTGGCAAGGCAAGGGTCTGCAAAACCCTGATCACGGGTTCAAATCCCGTCGTCGCCTCTCTGAATCAATATCACGGGTTCCCCCATTAAGGGGACTGTGCAAATCCCGTCGTCGCCTCTCTGAATCAATATCACGGGTTCCCCCATTAAGGGGACTGTGCAAATCCCGTCGTCGCCTCTCTGAATCAATATCACGGGTTCCCCCATTGAGAGGACTGCGCAAATCCCGTCGTCGGGCATTGAGCGGAACGATTGAATATCTGTAGCGGCGCAGCGTTGCTGCGCCCAAATATCATGGCGGTCAAGTCTTGTTTTTTTTTAGGTGGTGTAAAATGAAGATATAGACCTATAACGCACCCACCAAGATGCAGCCCACCAGCAGTGCTGCGCAAAGCGCCCAGAAATTGTTTGGATTATTCCCGTGCAATAGAGCAAATCAAATCCACTTTTGCGAGGTTGTCCACACTGGAAAGGAATACTATGGCAATTTCGATCCAAGCGAAAATCATTGGGGTGTTATTCCTGGTCGTATTGCTGGCCTCCGCCTGCCAGCCCGTTCGCACAGCTACCCAAACCTCCGTTGCCGTAACAGAGACAGCCACGCCGACCTCTACATCGACGCCAGCCCCGAGCGCGACGCTTACTGCCACGATTACCCTGACCGTCAAACCGAGCCCCACCAGCACGCCGATCGAATTTCCCGAAGAGATCTACCCCCCTGCACTGCCGCTCCAGTTCGGCGCCTGGCAGGCCACCTCTGGTTGCCCCAACTACGATGGCCTGCAGGTTGCGGACGATCTGCCTGTGGATGTCGTGGTCCAGGGAGTCAGCGAGCTGCTTTTCACCGGGAACAAAACGCGCGAGAAGGCTGCAAGCGACTCCGCGCTGTGGCCGCTGCTGCCCTTCGCTGACCGGGCTGAGACAAGCGGGCAGTCCAGCATGGATGAGAGCTGGATCGATGTGGTGCGCACAGCCAGCGAGAGCGAATTCGCGCAACTCCTCCTCAATCAGTGCGGTGAGCAGGTGGCGGCCTATACCTGGGTGGCGAAAATCTGCCCCGGCCCCTGCGCAACCAACGCTTCCGAATCGCTTAAGGATGACCTGTTCTTTGTTAAGCGCAATGAGCGCTGGTTGATCTGGGCTCTCTATTAAATAAACGGAGACCTCGATAGCGCTGGTCTGCAGGCCGAAGGGCGCTCAGGCGGGTGACTTTGCGCCACACCTACAGGGTGCGTTCAGTTTTTGAACACTCCCCTTTGATCTCGGGCACGCGTCCTCCTCCGCTTCGCTACGAGGCGCAAAATTCGCGTGCGCGCCCCTACGATTCCAGCGGGGAGCCCCTAAGATTCCAACGGGGCGGGATCCCACAATGCTTCTAGAATGGGTGCGCGATGCGCGCCCCTACGATTCCAGCGGGGAGGGCGGGCGTGATCTAACGTCATACCACTTAACTCCCCTACCAGCATCAGCCTCAAAGCAGGAAAATATGAGTATTCTCCGGCGAAGACAAGAAGGTGGAAACCTTCTGCCTGAATAATTCGCAGGCTTAGGTACTACTTTAACGTGTCCCTTGCAGAACTTCTGCAAGGGACTATTTCTTTAAATTCCAAATCCTCGGACATTTCGGAGTCTGGCACCAGTTTTCAAAATGTCGGAGGTGATTTGTATTTAAATCCAACTTTTCAAGAATTTCCGGTCGAAGCAGTCTATCGTCCACCTAAAGGGTACGAATGGAAAGTTGTCGTCGATCCAACTCGTTCCATGGATGAACCAGGCTTGTTTTACGGCCGCCTGTTTCGGATCTTCGATATTCACATTTATCCCGGCGAAAAGCCAACCTGGCCAAACGGAATTGTCTTCCAGAGTGTCAAAACCGGCGAAAAACTTACCTATGTTCAGGGCAAGCTTCAGAAGGCATAAGCGTGGAAATCTCAGGGATATACCACAAGGAAACTGAGAATAACGACCGGCAAATGAGTATGCGCCGGTTCCTGTTGGTACGCGAACGAGATCTGACCGGAGTCTCCGGGACGGGCATTGTAGCTGAAGGGGCCGAATTTACCAGTGGATTGGCTGTCATGCGTTGGCTGCGAGAACCTTACGCCGTAGGTGTATTTCAGAGCGTAGCGGATCTGATTGCCATTCACGGTCACGAAGGCGCAACCCATATCCAATTCCTTGATCAAGCATAAACAAAGAAAAGCAAGACCTTCAAAGGAGAAACACAATGGCGGCAAAAGTAATCACAATCAGCAATCAGAAGGGTGGTGTAGGGAAAACTACCACGTCTGTAAATCTAGCACACTGCCTGGCACTGCGCGGCGCCCAGGTTTTACTCATCGATCTGGATCCCCAAGGACAAAGTGCTACCAAACTGGGCATGGATGGTGAGATGGGTGCGTTTTATTTTCTGACCACGGCGCAATCCAGTCCCGCCGAAGTCGTATTCGTCAAGCAATGGGTCCGAGAGACCGGGCGAGACGGATTAAAAATTATTCCCGGCAATTCGATGACCAACTCTGCGCAGATGATCCTTGGTGTTCAAGAACGGCCAGTCTCTTACATTCGGGATTTGCTTAAGTTGTTCGTCAGAGACGGCTTTGACTACATCCTATTCGACACCTCTCCATCCGTGGGTGGTCTTCAGGAACGGGCCTTATGGGCCTCCGACCTGGTCATTATTCCGACAGCAACCGAATTCGCCTCCCTGGATGCGCTGGCCAAGACCGCCGAGACCCTGCGCGCCTTGCGGGACACAAAAGGCTGGCGAGGTGGGATGATGGGTATTCTGCCCACCTTCTTCGATGGTACAAGGGAATCCAAGAATTCAATGGATGACCTGCAATCCGAATTTGGCGATAAGGTGCTCCAGCCAATTCATAAAGCCACGGTGCTACGAGAGTGCTGGTCCGAAGGTAAAACGATATTCGAGCACGCCCCCGAATCGCGTTCGGCTGAAGAATATGCTGCGCTGGCCAAAGCCGTACTCAAATATTAGGGGGATCCCAATGCCTAGAAGAGATGCTTTTTCCTCGCTTCGCCAGTCTGAACCCTCTCCGGATGTTCCGCTAATACCTGTAAAAAAGGTAGAGGCGGAACTCCCGGTGATAACGACCGCTAAACAACCGCTGGATCTCATTCCAGTTGCAGCTCGCCGGACCAAACGAAATCGCGACTGGGATCGTAACCACCGCGATGAAAAGGCTACCTATCGCGGAATCCCGAAACGCTTGCAGGAAACAGTGAGCGATTTAGCAGCCAGCCTCAACGTTCCCAGGGATGAACTCGTTCGGGCTTTTCTGGAATACAGTCTATCGGATCTCCAATCCAATCGACTGGTGATCGCTGCCTATCCAAAAGCACTG
>JAJZTR010000015.1 GCA_021848775.1 Chloroflexota bacterium
GCAAAATTAGGGGATGAGTTGTGGGTAGGGGTGATATGCCAAACGAACCCAGAGATAGCTGGTTCTCCCCGAAATAGCTTTAGGGCTAGCGCCATGCGTTCAGTACCGGAGGTAGAGCACTGAATGGGCTAGGGGGCTTAGAGCTTACCAACCCCAATCAAACTCCGAATGCCGGTACTCCAAAGCATGGTAGTCGGACTACGGGTGATGAGATTCGTGGTCAAAAGGGAAACAGCCCAGATCATCGGCTAAGGTCCCCAAATTCAAGCTAAGTGGGAAACGATGTGGGGTTACTTGAACAACCAGGAGGTTGGCTCAGAAGCAGCCATCCTTTAAAGAGTGCGTAATAGCTCACTGGTCTAGTGATCCTGCGCGGAAAATTTAACGGGGCTAAGCTTGATACCGAAGCCATGGGCCTCAGCGTAAGCTGGGGCGGTAGGGGAGCGTTCTATTTGCAGTGAAGGTCGACCGTAAGGACGGCTGGAGCGGATAGAAGTGAGAATGCAGGCATGAGTAGCGTAAAATACGTGAGAACCGTATTCGCCGTATATCTAAGGTTTCCGACGCCAGGTCATTCCGCGTCGGGTTAGTCGGGTCCTTAGCCGAGGCCGAAAGGCGTAGGCGATGGACATCCGGTCAACATTCCGGAACCACTTGAGTAGAGTGATGGAGGGACGCAGCGAGGTAGGCCAGCCTGCGATTGGTTGTGCAGGTGCATGGTACGTCAGGCGTTGAGGACTGTAGGAAAATCCGCAGTCTGAGCTGAGGTATCGTGACGAGCCTCTAAGGCATAAGTGAGTTGAGCCTTGCTGCCGAGAAAAGCTTCTAAACGTTGAAACTCGAGTGCCCGTACCGCAAACCGACACTGGTAGATGGGTAGAGTATACCAAGGCGAACGGGAGAACCTTCGTTAAGGAATTAGGCAAATTAGCCCCGTAACTTCGGGATAAGGGGTGCCTCTAGACGTGAATGAATAATGAGCGTCAGGAGGCCGCAGTGAAATGGTTCTAGTGACTGGTTACCAAAACCACAGGTCTCTGCTAAGCCGAAAGGCGATGTATAGGGGCTGACGCCTGCCCAGTGCCGGAAGGTTAAAGGGAGAGGTTAGCGCAAGCGAAGCTTTGAACTGAAGCCCCGGTGAACGGCGGCCGTAACTATAACGGTCCTAAGGTAGCGAAATTCCTTGTCGGGTAAGTTCCGACCCGCACGAACGGCGTAACAACTAGAACACTGTCTCAACGAAGGACCCGGCGAAATTGAAATGGCTGTGAAGATGCGGCCTACCCGCAGCAGGACAAAAAGACCCCGTGGAGCTTTACTGCATCCTGACATTGAATTTGGGCATTATCTGTGTAGCATAGGTGGGAGTCTATGAAACTGGGGCGCTAGCCTCGGTGGAGACGCCGGTGAAATACCACCCTGATGATGTTTAGATCCTAACCCCACACCGTAATCCGGGTGGGGGACCGTGCCAGGTGGGCAGTTTGACTGGGGCGGTCGCCTCCCAAAAGGTAACGGAGGCGCCCAAAGGTTCCCTCAGGCTGAATGGAAACCAGCCGAAGAGTGTAAAGGCATAAGGGAGCTTGACTGCAAGACCAACGCGTCGAGCAGAGTCGAAAGACGGGCTTAGTGATCCCACGGTACTGAGTGGAAGGGCCGTGGCTTACCGGATAAAAGCTACCCCGGGGATAACAGGCTGGTGAAGTCCAAGAGTTCATATCGACGACTTCGCTCGGCACCTCGATGTCGGCTCATCGCATCCTGGGGCTGTACAAGGTCCCAAGGGTCGGGCTGTTCGCCCGTTAAAGCGGTACGCGAGCTGGGTTCAGACCGTCGTGAGACAGGTCGGTCTCTATCCGCTGTGGGCGTAAGGGATTTGAGAGGAGCTGCCCCTAGTACGAGAGGACCGGGGTGGACAGACCTCTGGTGTGCCAGTTGTCGTGCCAACGGCATCGCTGGGTAGCCATGTCTGGCAGGGATAACCGCTGAAAGCATCTAAGCGGGAAGCTCGCCTCGAGATTAGATCCCTCTTCCCGTAAGGGAGTAAGATCGCAGGAAGACCACCTGCTTGATAGGCAGCGTGTGTAAGCGTAGCAATACGTTAAGCTAAGCTGTACTAATGATCGAGGGCTTCCGTTGTGATGTGGAGAACTCAGCACTTTTTAGTGAGAAACTTGCGGCACCTACAACATACTATTCGTTCGACCTTAACTTTTGAATAAGAAAGTCTCTTGGTGATCTGAGCGACAGTGGTACACCCGGCAACATCTCGAACCCGGTCGTTAAGGCTGTCAGCGCCGATGGTACTTGGAGGGTAACTTCCTGGGAGAGTAGGTCATTGCCAAGAGACTTTTTTAGTTTAAACTACTGGTTGGTTCCGATTACTTCGCCCCCAACTATTTGACAACTGACGCATATCTGCGGTATAATGATCGTTACCTTGCGGGATATTCCCGCTTTACATTTGCTTGTATTTACTCGCTTGCATTATGTGGAGGTTGTATCGCTGAGTGCCCCGAGCATAACGGACCCATGAATTTCGTTCTGACATCGGCTGCATACGCGATCTGCAGCCGATTTTTTACGCCGGCAGCAAGTAAATAAAATCCCTGACACGGGAGGGAGGTGAGTGCGTTGACAGTAGTAGTACTACGACCCAATGAATCGGGAGATTCGCTTCTGAAGCGATTCCGTAAAAAGGTAGTCAAGAGCGGGGTGCTTTCCACCGTCCGCCGCAAGCGCTGGTTCATTTCAAAAAGCGAACTGCGCCGTGTGGAGCAAAAGAAAGCAATTCGGCGTTTGAAACGCCGCCAATTTACGCGCGGTGAGTAAGGTTTTGTACGTTAGAGTTCCGGGTTGGTGTTTGGCTCCATCCGGCTAAGGAGATGATTATGGCCAAAGAAGAAGATAAGATCCGCGTTGAAGGCATCATCGTAGAGGCATTGCCCGCCACCCAGTTCAAGGTGCGCCTGGACAATGGTCACGAGGTGTTGGCCTATCTATCCGGCCGTATGCGAAAATACTATATTCGCATCCTGTTGGGCGACCGTGTTCGTGTGGAAATGTCCCCCTACGATCTGACCCGTGGTCGGATTGTATACCGCCAGAGAAAAATGGGCGAACCAGCTGCATTGGAAGAAGAATAGACCTTCTCCCTGGACTCATTGGTTTATAAAAATAAAATCCCAGCATCACGCTGGGATTTTTTCTTAAACCGTGCGGACCGTATATTTTGCCAAAAACTCTTCCAATTGAAGGCGGTTGGGGAAGTTGCGCGCGCCTGGATGCATGATCTTAAACCCGGAAACAGCATTTCCCATCCGGTTGGCTTCTTCCATTGTGTGTCCTTCGGTCGCGGCTACGATGAATCCGGCGTTGTACGCGTCTCCTGCGCCCAGGGTGTCGACCACGGGCACATCGAAGGCATTGCCGCGCAGGGAATTGCCGTCCGGAAGGTAGATATCAGCCCCTTGAGCCCCACCCCGGCATACCACCATGCGGTTGGGACCAACCAGCATTTTAGCCGCTGCCTGCGGGGTTTTGGCGCTGGTGATCGGCATCATTTCTTCCTCTCCTGAGCCAAACAATACGTTGGTCAGTTGAATGCCGCGCTGAATCCGCTCCACATATTGCGCATTCCCAATGGCTTCGATGCGAAAATTCAAATCCAGCGATGTTGGGATCCCTTTTCGCTGGCAGACATCCATGAAATCCAGGATGGTGTCGGCGGCCGGGTTCTCACGCAACAGGATGCCGGAGGTGTGCAGCCAGCCGATCTGGTCGGGCAGCGTGTCTGGCAGGTCGTGTTTTTCTAAAAGGTGCTGCGAGCCGCCGTGAGGCGGGATGGCATAATTTACCCGCTCTTGATTTTCGTCAACGACCACGATAATCATCGAGGTGAATATCTGCTCGTCGAGAATCATAAAACGGGTGTCGACACCTGCTTTTACGAATTCGGATTGAAGATAGCGGCCGAAAAAATCGTCGCCAGCCTTGCCGGCAAACCAGGATTCACCCCCCAGCACGGCAATCCCATGGGCAGTATTGGCAACACTCCCCCCCGCGAAAAAATTGGCAGCGTTATGTCCCATGTGGTTGGTTTCGCCCTGCAAATGGGCAGCCATCATATGGCGGGTCTCGCCGAAAGGCAGAATAATGTCCGTACACGCATCACCAACCGATAAAATGGGTTTGTCCGTTTTGAAATCGATCATATTCCCAAATCCTTTGCTGTTTGTCTGGCATGTTCAACAAATAATCGCACCAGTTCGGGGTCTTTCCGGCTGGTGCCATCGGGTAGTTTAATGCTGGTGCGGGTGAAGGAATCAACACCCCAGGGACGCACGCGGCGGATGGCCTCGGCCACATTGTCCGGGCCTAATCCTCCAGCCAGAATTACCCGGCAGCCAAGATTTTCAAGCCGGCGGCAGATTTCAGCACTGATGCTCCAGTCGTGCACGATGCCAGCCGCGCCAATCCCCGCGATCGAAGGGTCAACTGAATCAAGGATGACCGAATCGCAAAATTCGGCGTAATATTCCGCTTCGGCAATGGCTTGCGGTCCGGTCACGGGGATGGCTTGCAGAACTTCGATACCCGGCAGGATGGAACGGGCTGTTCTGGCAAATATTGCGTCAGCAAAATAGTGATTGCCGCACACATGAATAACGTCCGGTTGAAGCAGTTCGATCACCTGATAAATCGGTTCGGGACTGTCGGCTACCGTCAGGGCGACCTTTTTGGCCTGGCTGCCAATCGCGCGGAAGATATCCTGCCCCGCCTCCAGGCTGACTTCCGCCGGCAAATGCATATGGGTTGCTGCCGCGATGCCGATATAGTCGACTCCGGCAGCGATGCAATCAAGAGCTTCCTGGATGGTTTGAATGGAATAAATTTGCGTAATCATGATTTTCGTCATGCCTATTGTAATTGTAAAAAAGCCGGTTAATAAAACAGATTCGGTCCTGAGAGCCGAATCTGTTTCGATTTATCTCAAATCTGCCTTTTACTGAATGCGGTTGTCGAAACTGGTCAGCGCTTTCATATAATTGGCGCGTTCAAAGGAAGAAGGGTCAGCTACCGATTGCTGGCACATGCTGCCGATCATCTGTTTGACCGAATCGTATTCGAACTCTTCCATCCATTTTTCCAAATCAGACAGCATTTCTGCCGCCCGCCCGACCCCGTTGGCGAGCAATTCGGAGGTCGTCATGGCCACATTTGCGCCAGCCATCAACGCTTTGATGATGTCGGTGGCTTGATGTACACCGCTGGAAAGGGCCAGGTCAGTCTTAACACGCCCGTGCAGGATGGCAATCCAGCGCAGAGGGAGGCGTAATTCGTCTGATTTGCTCAGCACCAGGTTAGGCACCACTTCGAGGGTTTCTATGTCAAGATCGGGCTGATAGAAACGATTAAAGAGCACCAAGGCGTTTGCCCCGGCTGTGCTTAATCGAACTGCCAGATTGGGGAGAGAGGTAAAGAATGGACTGAGCTTGACCGCCAGCGGGATGCTCACCTGGCTGCGGACGGCTTTAACGAGTTCAAAATAGCCCTCTTCCACTTCGCTGCCTGAGATTTTGGGATCGGTTGGAAGATTGTAGATATTGAGTTCCAATGCATCCGCGCCAGCCTCTTGAATGCGCCTGGCGTAATCCACCCATCCGCCGATCGTAATCCCATTCAAGCTGCCGATGACCGGGATCTCGACTTCGGATTTGATCTTATGGATCAGCTCGAGGTAGCTTTCCGGTCCGATGTTGTAGCTGGGCATGTCGGGGAAGTAGGTGAGCGCTTCGGCAAACGACTCGCTTCCATGGGACAGGAAATGATCGAGAGCGCGGCTTTCGTATTCTATTTGTTCTTCGAACAATGAATACATCACAACAGCACTTACGCCTGCGTCTTCCAATCGTTTGACCCCGCTCAGCTTTTTCGAAATGGGCGAGGCGGAGGCGACCAGAGGGTTTTTAAGTTTCAATCCCAGGTAGCTGGTGGTTAAATCGGCCATGTGCATATCTCCTATCTCCTACGTGTAAAAATTACAGATGTGGAGGCCTTGACCTCCACATCTTTTGAATTTTATTCCGTCGCTTCCTTTTTAGCAGCAGCATTCATAGGGGCGGCTCCATATTGGATGTTTGCCATTTGTTCATAAAGCTGCCACCGTTTGGCCGCATCGATGCGTGCGGCCTGCATCAATGTTTCAGCACGCTGCTCATCGCTTTGCAGCAGCATGCGGTAGCGGGTTTCATTGTAAGCGTAATCTTCGACCGGGATGGATGGGGCTTTGCTGTCCAGAACCAGTGGATTTTTACCTTCATCCGCCAGAACCGGATTATACCGGAAAAGCGGCCAATGACCGGACTGCACTGCCAGTTTTTGTTGTTCCAGACCCTTGCGCATATCGATACCGTGGGCGATGCAGTGGCTGTAGGCAATGATCAAGGATGGGCCGTCGTAGGCGTCGGCTTCCAGGAAAGCCTTTAAGGTTTGAGCATCACTGCCTCCCATGGCGACCCGCGCAACATAAATGTAGCCATAAGCCATGGCTATCATGCCCAGGTCCTTCTTGGGCAAGCCTTTGCCATTCGCGGCAAATTTGGCGACTGCCGCACGCGGCGTGGCTTTGGAAGATTGACCGCCGGTGTTGGAGTACACCTCGGTATCCAATACCAAGATGTTGACATTGCGGCCGGAAGCCATGACATGGTCGAGACCGCCGTAGCCGATGTCGTACGCCCAGCCGTCGCCGCCGACGATCCATACACTCTTGCGAACCAGATAGTCGGCCAAATCGTGCAGCAATCCAGCGCGCGGGTCTTTGATATTGCGCAACGCCTGTTTAAGGATGACAACGCGTTCGCGCTGGGCGCGAATGCTCGTTTCATCGGTTTGTTCTGCTGTCAGCAGTTCCGTTACCAATGTCTCGCTCAATTGATCGGCCAGGCCAGCCAATAATTCACGGGCGAACTCCGACTGTTTGTCAACGGTCAAGCGCATGCCAAGACCAAATTCGGCATTATCTTCGAAGAGGCTGTTAGACCAGGCTGGTCCGCGGCCCTCTTTGTTCACTGCCCAGGGTGTTGTAGGCAGGTTGCCGCCGTAGATGGAGGAACAGCCGGTAGCGTTGGCAACCACTGTCCGGTCGCCGAACAATTGGGTTAGAAGTTTGATATAAGGGGTTTCACCGCAGCCGGAGCAAGCGCCAGAGAACTCGAACAGCGGCTCGAGCAGCTGCGAATTTTTAACATTGGTAAAGTTGATCGCGGTACGGTCGACCTCAGGCAGTTCGAGGAAGAACTCCCAATTGACGCGTTCTGCCTCCCGCAGCGGCGGCTGGGGTTCCATGTTGATCGCTTTGAGACCCACCTGCGACTTGTTCTTGGCGGGACAGGCTTCTACGCATAAAGCGCAGCCCGTGCAATCTTCCGGAGCAACCTGGATTGTGTACACCGTATCGGGTAGTTCGCGGAATTTGGCCGGGGTCGATTTGAAGGTTTCAGGAGCATTCTCCAGATATTTTGGATCATAGACCTTCTGGCGAATAACTGCATGCGGACAGACGAAAGCGCACTTGCCGCATTGAATACAGACATCCGGATCCCAGACTGGAATTTCCATTGCGATATTGCGTTTTTCCCAGCGGGCAGTGGCGGTTGGGAAGGTGCCGTCCACCGGCATCTTGCTGACCGGCAGGTTGTCACCTTCGTAAACCATGATCGGGGCAAGCACATCGCGCACGAATTCAGGCGCTTCAGCTGCTACTGCCGGACGGCGGGTAAACTGGCTGTCGACCTTATCAGGTACTTTAACCTCTTCCAGATGGGCCAGGGTGGTATCCACTGCCTCGAAATTCTGTTGGACAACTGCCTCGCCGCGCTTGCCGTAGGTTTTTTGGATGCTCTTCTTGATTTCTTTGATGGCTTCGTCGCGCGGTAAAACGCCGGAAATGGCGAAAAAGCAGGTTTGCATGACGGTATTGATACGCCCGCCCATGCCAGCTTTGGCAGCCACTTCGTAAGCATCGATGACGTAAAAGCGCAGTTTCTTGGCGATGATAACTTCTTGAACCTCGCGCGGCAGCTGCTGCCAGACCGCGTCTTTCGAGAAGATGCTGTTCAGCAGGAAGACGCCGCCGGTTTTGGCATATTTGAGCATGTCCAGCCGTTCCAGAAATGAGAACTGGTGGCAGGCGACAAAATTAGCATCATCGGTTCCGATCAGGTAGGGGGCGCGGATTGGTTTGGGGCCAAAGCGCAGGTGCGATATGGTGATCGAGCCTGATTTTTTGGAGTCATAAACGAAGTACCCCTGGGCGTAATTGTCGGTCTCCTCGCCAATGATCTTGATCGAGTTTTTGTTCGCGCCAACAGTCCCGTCAGCGCCCAGACCGAAGAATACGCAGCGGACTGTCTCGGGGGATTCGATCGAGAACTCGGGGTCGTAAGCCAGGCTGGTATGGGTAACATCATCCAGAATGCCGATCGTGAAGTTGTTGAGCGGCGCGGATTTCTTTAGTTCATCGTAGACCCCTTTGACCATACCCGGGGTGAATTCTTTGGAGGAGAGCCCATAGCGACCACCGGTTATCACAGGGACAGTTTTGAAAGGCGCGGTTCCTGAAGCAATCCCTTCCTGGACAGCGGTAACTACATCTTTGTAAAGCGGCTCGCCGCCGGAACCCGGTTCTTTGGTCCGGTCAAGGATGGCAATTTTCTTGACGCTGGCTGGCAGAGCCTGCAGTAAATGGCTGGCGGAGAAGGGGCGATAAAGGCGAACATTTACGACGCCAACTTTCTCGCCTTTGTTTTGCAGATGAAGAGCCGTCTCTTCAACCGTCTCGCCGCCCGAACCCATGATAATGATGACACGTTCCGCATCCGGGGCGCCGGCATAGTCGAATAAATGATAACTTCTGCCCACCAGACCGGCAAACTTGTCCATGGATTTTTGTACGATATCCGGGCAAACCTGGTAATAAGGATTGATGGCTTCGCGCGCCTGGAAGAAAACGTCAGGGTTCATGGCTGTGCCGCGCAAAACCGGTCTTTCGGGAGACAGCGCGCGGGCACGATGCGCGCTGACCAGTTTGGGGTCGACCATGGCGCGCATATCGTCTTCGGAAAGGTACTCAAGTTTGTTAACTTCATGCGAGGTTCGGAAACCGTCGAAGAAATGCAGGAACGGCACGCGGCTTTCCAGTGCAGCAGCCTGTGCGATCAGAGCCATATCGTGGGCTTCCTGCGCAGAACGGGAAGCGAGCAGCGCCCAACCGGTCTGGCGGGTCGCCATAACATCGGAATGATCGCCGAAAATGGAAAGGGATGAATTCGCCAGTGAGCGCGCGGACACGTGAAAGACTACCGCAGTAAGTTCGCCGGAAATCTTGTACATGTTGGGGATCATTAAAAGCAAACCTTGCGAGGCGGTGAAGGTTGTGGTTAATGAGCCGGTTTGCAGTGCACCGTGAACGGCGCCGGCGGCCCCGCCCTCGGATTGCATTTCTACGACCAAGGGGACTGTTCCCCAAATGTTTTTGATTTTTGCCGCCGACCAGGCGTCAGAAAGCTCGCCCATGCCGGAAGAAGGTGTAATCGGGTAGATTGCGATTACTTCATTGAGCCGGTAGGCAACATAAGCTACCGCCTCGTTGGCATCTGTTGTGATCTTCGTTCTTGTCATGATGATTACTCCATCTAGGGTTTTACCCAAAAAGCGGTCGGATGAACTGGAACAATGACCGGCTTGGATTTGAATATTTAGACATGTTCATACATTCTCTGAAGTTTATCCTTATTTTCACGAACGAGTAAGTTATATAGATCATTTAATTCCATGCATCCTGTCATAATTGACAAAATAACTGTAGATATATTTAGCGCTTGGCAGAATACTCACACCGGTAAATTTGTGCATCAAAGCGAATATTTCAAGAAAACTTCAAAACTTGACCCATCCTTAAACTGGCAGGAAAGATTCTGCCATAAGCAGGGCTGCCAGCGTTTTTCCATCGTGGATCTCACCGCTGCGCGCCATCTGCAGCGCTTTTGCCGCAGGGAAAGTTTCCAACTGTAAAAATTCGTCGTCGTCCTGTTCCAGCGGAGCGGGATAGAGTCCGGTTGCCAGGAAAATGTGCATATATTCAGATGAATATCCTGGCGACATGAAAAAGCTGCCCAAGTACCGCATATTCCCTGCTGCCATGCCGGTCTCCTCGCGTACTTCACGGGCAGCCGCTTCACCGGGGTCCTCTCCTTCATCCAAAACACCTGCCGGTAATTCCAACAATTCCTGGTCAGCCCCGACCCGGTATTGACGGACAAAAACGATATTTCCAGCCTCATCGATGGGCACTATGGTAACAGCCGCCTTGTGATTCACCAGATCGTACGAGCGTATTTCTCCGTTGGGAAGCTGCATTCGAACGTGCTCGAGGTTAAATACTCGTCCCGAGAAAATAGTTTCATGCTGCAACGTTTTGAAATTCATATCGTTTCCTTGGCAGGGTCGTTTAAAGGGTAGTATTAGACATAATTGAAATTAATAACACAAGATCAGGGTGAAGTTACTATTAAAGTGCTATTTGCCTGAAATTTGATTAGACAACCTGAGAAATGGCTTTATGAATAAAGGGGCAGCATCAAAGCTGCCCCTTGCGCCAGGTCAAAGGAATTCGATGGGTCAGTGCGGGTGACTAAGGTATTTGAATGACTGCCCCAGCGGTCAAGGTGTAGGGTGACTTTAAGTTGTTGGCGGCAACAATCGCCATAGGATCTACGTCGCCAAACTCACACGCCACAGAATAGATTGTATCACCGGTGGTGACGGTGTAATCGGCCGGGTGGGTTTTGAGTGCTCGGTCGCCAGCGCTCCAGGTGCCGGTTTCGGGAATGACGAGCACGGTTCCGGCAGGCGGGCTGGAGTTCATGTCCATATTGTTCGCGGACAGGAAGCTGTCCAATTCCAGGTTGTATCGTCGCGCAATGCAGATTGGCCATTCACCCTGCTGGATGGTGTAAGTTGCAGGTCGGGTGAGGGTAGGGATGATGACCGGAGCTTTGGTGACTGTGGGCAGTCCCACAGTCGGCAGCGCAACTGTCGGTACTGCACCAACCGATGTGGCTGCCGGTGTGTTGCTGGCCTGGGGTTCAACAACGGGGGGAACATACGGCGTTGAAATAGCATTTTGCGTTTGCCGGACGATTTCGGTAATCTGTGCTGAGGTATCCACTGTTTCTTGTGGGAAAGGTAACTCAACGGTAGGTGAGGCGTCGGTGGGAGATTTGCTGGTTGCTGAGCGCGTGCAGCCTGAGAGCACCAGACCGATTATCGTGATTAGTAACACCAGGGCGAAGAGTTTCTTGTTCATCGTGTGTCTCCTTCAAGACCTGAGGACGTTAATTTCATACGTTCTTCGTTCATTATTTTAACATCCATTCTATATACTAGCATAAGCAAAATCCAGCGTCAAGCACAGCAGATGTTAACCCAATTCAACGTTGCAATAATTGTGCCAAAAATCCATAAGGTTATGCGAAAGATATTTTCAAACCACAATTTTTATGCGAGCGTGTTTTGTGCATAACCGCCGCCGATATGCTAAAATCGCTGAACGACAATTCATTGCATATGGGTGGTATCGCATCATGAATATTTACTTCTCTTGTTCAATCACGGGTGGACGCGCAGATCAGAATGTATACGCTGCAATTGTTGACGCGCTCCTGGCAGAGGGGCATGAAGTGCCAACGGCACATCTCTCCAGCCCGGATATTCTGGCTTTGGAAGCAGTGACCAGCCCGCGTGAGGTTTACCAGCGGGATGTACACTGGGTTACCCAATGCGATGCCCTTGTCGCGGAGGTGAGCACACCTTCGCATGGCGTGGGGTATGAAATTGCTCTGGCATTGTCACAGGGAAAACCGGTTCTTTGCCTATACCGCAGCGGACGGAGAGTATCCAAAATGATCACCGGAAATGACCATCCAGGATTGCGGCAAGTTGAATATCAACAGGATTCAGATGCAGTCACCCAGGTTTGTGACTTTTTACGCAATTTATAACTGAGCATTATCCGGTTAACCTGTGATGAAAGACGGTATTCCAATGAGAAGCTTTACGATAAGATAATAAAGGAGACGCATTGAACTGGACACCTCCAAAATGCGCATCGCAATCTCCTCCTTTGGCGAAAGTCTCCGCTGGGCTCCTCCTCACCGCCCCCCAGCGGAGACTCATTTAATTTATAAATTTAATTGAGCTATTTCACAATAGTTTTCAGAATAATTGGCTAAATGAGGAAGTTGTAGTTATTCAGCCGGTGGGGGTTCCATCAGGGGCAGTACCACAGTTAGCGTTGTGCCCTGACCAGAGTTTGACTCGATCCACACCCGGCCTGAATGCGCTTCCACCACTGATTTTACGATTGCCAACCCAAGGCCAGTACCACTCATTTCGCCGGTGATGTTGCTGCCGCGGAAAAACTTGTCGAAGACGTAAGGCAGATCTTTTTGCGATATACCCAATCCTGCATCTATAAATTGGAGAATAATCTGATCTTGCTCGAGCTGCCCATTGACCTGTATGATCCCCCGGGGTTTGGAAAATTTTATACAGTTATCGATAATGTTATTGAACATGCGTCGAATTTGAACGGCGTTGCCATAAAACTGAGGTAACTCATCTGACAGGTTTAAGAGCAGTTGATTCTCCCGTATGGTTAAGGTGGGTAACAATGGTTCGATGGCTGTTTCCAGCGCCTTCTTTAGATCGAACACTTCTATCCCGCTGTCCAACCCGGTTTGAATCCGACCCAGGTTGACCAGATCATCGACCAGGTGTGAAATATTTACCACACTGCTCTGCACCCGTCGGATAAATTCAGCCTGCAATTCATTTACGGGTCCTGCCCGTTCGACCAGTTCGGCGTACCCAAGAATGGCGGTCAACGGTGACCGTAAATCGTGCGACACTGTCCCCACGAACTCATTTTTCATCCGATCCAGCTTGCGTAAGTAAGTAATATCATGAAAAGTAAGCACGGCTCCCACTTCAGGGATCCGGCTGTATTGGGCTGAAAAAACACGCCCATCGGCTGCGGTATATTCCGTTCGGTTGGACAAACTACCGGTGTGGGTGTTCATTAATGCCAGCACTTCAGCCTGCGGAATGATGTCTTCGATAGGTTTGCCAATGACATCCACCGCGTTTACCCCCAGGGACGATTCAGCTGCCTGGTTAAGGATTAATACATTCTTCGTGTTGTCGATGACGACCACGCCGTCCTGTATCCGGCGCAGAACAGTTCCGAGCTTGTTGCGCTCAGCCTGGCTGGAAGCGAATAAATACGAATTTTGAAGGGCAATGACCGCATATTCCGCCAGTGTAGACAGCAGTTGAACGTCATGGGCAAGAAACGGTAGTCGATTTTTGCGATTATCTACGCCCAGTACGCCGATTGCCTTTTCATTTAAAAGCAGCGGCACATAAATCAGGCTGTGCACCAGGTAGGAAGTTTTGATCTTTTTTGGTGAAGTCTCATCGATCACCACAGGCTGGCCTGATTGCAATACAGACCCCGCCAGTGTGTCCTGGACGGGCAGGCGGAAGGTACGAATAAAATCCTCCTGGAAATTCTTTGAAGCGCGCATGTACAGCTGATCGGTGGCCGGGTCATGCAGCAACAGGCTGCCTTCCTCGGCTCCGGTTAATTCAACAGCAGCCTCCACGATCGCGGTCAAAACGCTGTCGATTTCCAATTCAGCTGTAATAGATTGCCCCAGGCGAGCCAGGCTTTCCAGTTCATCCACGCGCTGGTGCAAGACACCCGTTGCACGGCGCGATTCCAACAGCACCCATTCCTTTGCCCGGGCGGCTTTTTCCAGACTGTTTTGCACTGCGCGCAAAATTTCATCTGCCTTAAGGGGAGAGCATAAATAATCGCTCAACCCCAGGTGCAGGGCTTCCCTTATTAATCCGGTGTTGTCCTGTTCGGCAAAGAGCAGCACTGGAATCGCAGGATACCGCTCAATTATTTTTGCCGCTTCCTCCAGCCCGCTTTGGTTTTCGACAGTTTCACCAATAATAATCAGATTGGAATTCCCCTTTTCAAGGTGCTTGTTCGCGTCGCGGAAGGTAGAATATTTGCTGACGGTATAGCCGGCGGATTGAAGGACGCGTTCCAACAGGTAGTTAACCTGTGGATTGCTGATGATGACCAGAATATTTTTGTCCTTCGCCGGGGCAATCATAATGCTGTCAGCCTTGTTTGGCTCATTTTTTTAAGGGGGATTACCATCAATTGTACTGCATGAAATTCATTTCACATTGATTGCCTGGGAAGAACTTATCGTACGCACATATACCTGACTTCGATAAGAGTTGTATAAGAGGATGTACTTGATACTTGACTCTGGTGAGTTGGGTCTCTTACAATGTATACATGGAATATAAAGATTACTATAAAATCCTTGGGGTAGAGAAAAACGCCTCTGAAGAAGAAATTAAGCGTTCTTACCGCAAACTTGCGATGAAACATCATCCCGACCGCAACCCGGGAAATAAATCTGCCGAAGAGAAATTTAAAGAGATTAATGAGGCTTATGAGGTGCTGAGCGATTCGCAAAAGCGGTCGCGCTATGACCAATTAGGCGACTCTTACCAGCGTTGGCAGCAGACAGGCGGTTCCCCTGGAAACTTCAATTGGAATGAATGGTTTACCCAAAAACCGGGTGGGCGCGCCACTCAGGTGGATATGGATGATTTGTTTGGCGGTTTAGGCGGCTTTTCTGATTTCTTCAGTTCCATATTTGGCGGGACGGGCGGAACCTCTACCCGGCAGCAGACTGCCCGGCGGCAGCGACAGCCCGTTGCTTATGAACAGGCCATTCAAATTTCCCTCGATGAAGCGTATCGCGGCGCTAACCGCATTTTACAAATTAATGGGCGGCGTCTGGAGGGGAAGATTCCCCCCGGAGCAAAGACTGGCACCAAGGTTCGGCTGGCTGGAAAAGGCCCTGAAGGCCCTGACGGTCAAAAGAGCGATATTTACCTGGTGGTAGAAGTATTACCGGACCCGCGCTTCGAGCGCAAGGGAAGTGATTTGTACAACGAGGTTACCATTGACCTTTATACGGCCGTGCTAGGCGGCCAGGTGCGGGTTCCCACCCTGACCAGCGATGTCGTCCTCACCATTCCGCCCGGAACCCAACCAGGACAAAAGATCCGCCTCTCGGGAAGGGGTATGCCTGATCTTCGCAACCCTCAAAATTACGGCGATTTGTATGTCTCAATCAAGATTCAAGTTCCACGAGAGTTGACTGCCAAACAGCGCGAACTTTTCGAACAATTGCGCAAAGGTTAAGGTTGTAATCCTGTACAGGATGGATGGGAAAAAGGTATGAACAAGAAAAGAATGTTGGTAGTAGTTCTGGTATTGGTATTGGTGACTGCAGCCTGTCAGTTCAGTTTTAACTTGCCCGGTTTGTCCAGCAATGAAAGTGCGGCACCCACACCGGTAGAAAAAACAGAATCGTCGAATGTCATTACCCCGCCGGTACCGACTGCAGTCAGTTTGGGACCATTGCCCTCGATCGATCTTGAAGAGCGAGACGCGCTGCTGACGGGTCTCTATGATCGCGTTTCTCCAGGGGTCGTGTCCATTCTGGTTACAACCGCGAATGGCGGCGGCGTTGGTTCGGGTTTTGTATACGATATCGGTTACGTGGTGACCAATTATCACGTGGTCGAGGGTCAAACTGCGCTGGAAATCGACTTCCCATCGGGATACAAGGCGCGAGGCACTGTGGTCGGTTCAGACCTAGACTCGGATCTGGCGGTCATCGAAGTGGATGCCCCGGATGAGGTTTTTGTTCCGCTTAAGATGGGCGACTCGGATTCGATGACTGTCGGTCAGACCGTGGTGGCCATTGGCAACCCGTTCCGCCTTTCCGGCACGATGACCGTCGGTATTGTCTCGGCGAAAGGGCGCACATTGGAATCATTGCGTCAGGCGGAAACCGGTAATTTTTTCACCGCGGGTGACATAATCCAGACGGATGCTTCCATCAACCCGGGCAACTCGGGCGGACCGCTGCTCAACCTTAACGGTGAAGTGATTGGTGTCAACCGCGCGATCCGCACGACCGGGACCACGAGCACAGGTGATCCGGTCAATAGTGGGATCGGTTTTGCGATTTCAAGTAATATAGTAAAGAGGGTGGTGCCGGTTCTTATTGAGAAAGGATCTTACGATTATCCTTACCTTGGCATTACATCCCGAGAAGATCTTACTCTTGACATGATCGAAGAACTTGGACTGGCCCGCCAGACGGGAGCTTATGTGATTTCGGTTGTGCCCGGCAGTCCGGCTGACAAAGCAGGTCTGATTGGCGGCAGCACAGAGACTATAGTTTCAGGTTTGCCGGCAGGCGGCGACCTCATCATAAGTGTGGATGACAGGCCTGTGAATACTTTCAGCGCGATGTTGAGTTACCTGATTGCCAACAAAGGGCCGGGTGACGACATTATCTTGAAAATTCTGCGTGGAACAGAAGAAATGGAGGTTACACTAACTCTGGGCAAACGCCCATAATCGGCAAGTCGATTGTTTCTGCCTGGATTGATAAAATTGGAGGTTGCCATGTTGACTGAAAGTGAAATGCGGGAATTGGCGAAATTTATTGTGCCGGATCCCGTCGTTAGTCTGTACATTAGCACCGATCCCGCTGCAGCAACCAAAGACGCGTACAGGCTGCGCTTGCGCAACTTACTTAAAGGGGTTGATTTACCTCAGGATGTCGAAACCATCGAAAATTACTTTCAGAGGGATTACGATTGGACCGGGCGTGGGGTAGCCGTCTATTCTTGTGCTCCACAAAAATTCTTTCGCGTTTACCCTCTGGCGCTGCCTGTGCCGGACTTAATCCATATCGGTGACAGGCCCAGTCTGGGGGTTTTGACCAGACTGCTGGATAGCTACGGTGGATACGGCGTTATCCTGATTGATAAACAAGGCGCCCGGGCTTTTTCTTTCCACCTGGGTATATTGCAGGAACAGGAAGGGGTTCTCGGCGAGGTGGTCAAGCAAGTTAAACATGGTGCTGCGACAACAGTTGTTGGAGGTCGTGGTAGCGGTCACAGTGTTGCGCGCCGCATCGAAGCGGTGATCGAGCGCAACATGAAAGAATCTGCCGAGTTCGCTGTAAAATTCTTTGAAGATGTGCGCATCCGAAGAATATTAATCGGTGGAACGGATGAGAACATCGCGATGTTCCGCGGGTTGCTGCCGAAAGCCTTCCAAAGCCTCATTGTTGGTACCTTCCCAATGAATATTGGCGCAAATCAAAGCGAAGTTCTGGTCAAAGCCATGCAAATTGGCCAGGAAGCGGATGAAAAGCGCGAAAACGGCTTGATCGATAAACTAATAGCATCGTCTGCCAAAGGTACGGATGCGGTTATCGGCCTTGACAATACATTGGAGGCTGCAAATGCCGACAGGATCACGACCCTGGTCGTGATGCAAGGGTACCAGCAGCCTGCTTACCGCTGTAAAACATGTGCCTACCTGACACCCAAGCCGCACCGAACCTGTACCAATTGCGGGGGTGAGATGGCTCAGATCCCGGATGTGGTAGATGTGGCAGTCAGCCGTACACTGCGTAAAGGCGGCACGGTAGAGGTGATCCGTGCCCACAAGGGGTTGGACCAGGCAGGAAAGCTGGGAGCCTTCCTGCGGTATTAGCCGGATTATAAAAAAAAACGGCTGCCAGGGAATTCGCGCCCTGGCAGCTGTTTTATTTTAATGAATATTTGTCAGTCTTCCAGCCGCAGCAGGTTTTCGCTCAAGATGCGCAATTCCTCCAGAGCCTCGGATGAGTTGGTATAGACTGCTTTATCGATCACATCCATCCGGTCTGACAGCGCGGCAGAGATTTCCTTATCCTTGATAAAAGGCAGAAGGCTTTGCAGGTTTGAAACCGCGGCGCTCACTTCCTGACGGGCTGTCAACAAGTCGCGGGAGACCAGAGATGCGCGGGCATAAGCGACGTTCGCCTGTACGCGGGCCAGCGCAAGTCCATACTGTGCGGCGGCAAGTTCGCTGGAGGTTTGATTCAGATCGCGGCTGGTTGTTGCAAGCTCCGTTTCGGCAGCCTCCAATTTTTCCTGGGCAGCAGCCAGATCAGTCTTGGCCTGGTTAAGCTCTTGTTGAGCCGGCAGTGCCAGCGCGAAATAAGCCGCGCCAAACCCGACAACTAAAGTCGCCAGCAGGATCAGCGCCCAGCGGCCGATATGGCGGGAGGGTTTGTCCTCTGCATGAGCATCAGATGATGCTTCAATGCTGGGAAGTCCTTCTTTCCAGGATTTCCGGGCAGGGGGTGGTTCAGCAGGTTGGTTGACTTGCTTATTAACTTCTTCATCAGGGGAGGGAGGGGTAGGTTCTGACATGGGGTCCTTGTGCTTAATTGGTTTTTTGGGGGGAGGTTTTGGAGCATTGAAACCTCGGTTGGTTTTAGTGGGAATCTTTACGGTTCCCATCGGAAGATTTGGAATGGTACTGGGTGGGGACATACTCCACCGAGGGCCGGCGCTGCGAAGCTTGCGGAAAGAGATTCATGAGCTGGTAGATCTCTTCGGGGATATCATTATTTATCTTCAAGCCCAATGCCAGACCTTCTTCCACGCTGATTGGGTAATCGTGGGTCCAGCGCCCGGAAGCCAGTTCATCGGCCAGTTTTTCCGCTGTTTCTTCACTGTAAGTGCAGCAGGCAATTCGTTTCACAGTATCCTTGACCTGATCGATGGCCTTGCGTGACATATCCGCCAGGATCAGGGTCTCATCGTCCACCTTGTTGATATCCTTGTCCGCTACCGCCTTGAGGATCGAGGCTGCCGGGTAATTACCAACCTGCGGATCCACCGGGCCAAGAACCGCGTTATCGTCCATGACAATCTCATCGGCTGCCAGAGCCAGCAGCGTTCCGCCGGACATGGCGTAATGCGGCACAAACACAGTGACTTTACCTTTATGGCGCGACAATGCGTTAGCGATTTGTTCGGCTGCCAGAACCAATCCGCCCGGGGTGTGCAGGATGATATCAATGGGGAGGTCATCGTCGGTCAATTTGATGGCGCGCAGGATTTGCTCGGAATCCTGAATGTCGATGTAGCGTGTAATGGGAAACCCCAGTATGCTCATGCTTTCCTGCCGGTGAATCAACGCGATGACCCGCGAATTCCGTCTGGATTCCAAAGCGCGCATTAAACGCAGGCGGGAAGATTCGATCAGCTTTTTATTGATCAACGGAACCAGCATTGAAATCATCAGGAAAATCCAAAGCAGGTTAATAAAGTCCATGGGACCTCTCATCCGAATTTTCACTCACTCCCGGCATTTTCCACCTACCACGGGTAATACTCATCGCGATGCCAGGTTTCCACGCCCCGTTTGGCGGTAACGACCATCGCCATTAACAGCCCAAAGACAAAACCGCCAATATGCGCCCACCAGGCGATTCCGCTGGCACTGGTCGAAGTGATTCCTGAAAACAACTGTGAAACAAACCAGAAACCCAGGTAAATAACGGCCGGGATATTGACGAACCAGATCAAAATCAGAAACGGTATAAAGGTGACCACCTTTGAGCGGGGGAAATACAGGAAGTAAGCGCCTAAAACAGCAGCAATTGCTCCGCTGGCGCCGATGGATGGGATATTGGGATCTCCGCCTTGAAACATTTGGATCATGCCGGCTGCGACCCCACCCACCAGGTAGAATAAGAGGAAACGACCGGATCCCAGACGGTCCTCGACATTATCGCCAAAGATGAAAAAGGTCCACATATTGCTGATGAGGTGGTACCAGCTGCCGTGCAGGAACATATGGGTGAGCAGCGGCAGCCAGGTTAAGGGGTTCGAGAAGGAAAAATCGGCTGGAACCAGGCCAAAGTTGAAAATCAGTTGTTCCAGATCTGCGGCTGAAAGACTGGTTTCAAAGAAGAAGACGAGGGTATTGATTAGGATAAGAGCCCAGGTGACCAGTGGAAAGGAGCGTGAACGGATCGTGTCTTTTATCGGAAACATCAGTCCTCCTTGGCGATTAAATGAGTATAACTGGTCTCAAACAGAACTGCAATCTGAACCGGGCAACTTCATGGATGCTATTTATGGACTGGATTGTCGGGCGGGAGATCCAGGGGGCTGGCAGCCCGGCAGCTAATCGATGGGTTCTTTTGGGATGGTAAAATTGCAGGCTTTATCGCCCATCGCGATGCAAGAGGTCTCGACCACACGAAATTCATGGCCACTCGATACCCACCGGAGTCCTGCCATGAGGATACCGGCCATCAGAAAGCAGCTGGGTTTATTGCCCATGCGTCCCCAGCAAGCCGGGCAGCGCTCTATCGCGTAGAGAAAGTGATCGCCCATATCTTCCAACTTTGACAGCTGGTCGCTGGTCTGCGAAAACACGCGCGCCATGGCTGAAAGACCGACTTTGACCTTTAATTGAAGCGGGATTAGCCGGAAAGCCAGATCGGTAACACCGGCCAGAGAACCATAATTGCTCAGCAGATCTTCGAAGGTGGCTTTGCCAACTCGAAGCGCAAATACCTGCCCATCGCGTACTCCATACACTTCCTCTAATGCCCCCATCAGCCCTGAAGTGTACGCGAAATCAAATTTTCGTTCCAGGTTCGAAGGCGGGTAAGCGTTGATAAGGTGAGACAACTGGGCCAGATTCAGCAATGCGTTCACGCCGTGTTTCCCCGTTACCTCTTCCAGAGCTAATAATGTGATACGGCCAAATTTATTGGAATTAGCAAACCCGCTTACTGGTATTCGCTGCATTTTCGCCTCAATCAATAAAATATTCCAGCCTGGACGCAGGAAGTTTTGGTTGGAGCAATTTATCTATTGCGCAGAAATGTAAGCATATTTTCGCGCGGCAAATCATACCATATTTTGGATCCTTGACATCATTCCTGGCCCATATCAGGCAGGCTTGAACCAGGCTGCCTGCTTTCGCCCATAACCGCGGCAGAAAATGCTTTGGTACTTAGCCTACAGACTACAGTCCGACTCCTTAAACTTGCCTCTCACTTCCTGGCATGTTACACTTTTATGATTACCAGATCCGGGGAATGACCTGAACCGATGCTCATTTCTCTTTAAAAGGATGTTATTATGCCACCAACCCTTTACCTGATCGATGGACATGCTCTGGCATACCGCACCTACTTTGCCCTGACCATGACCGGGCAGCGCTTCAGCACCAGCAGCGGGGAACCAACCGCCGGCACCTACGGTTTCGCCAGCGTACTATTGAAGCTGTTGGAACAGGATCGCCCGGAATATCTGGCTGTGGCCTTTGACACCGGGAAAACCTTTCGTAACGATATTTTCCCGGAATACAAAGCCACTCGCGCCAAGATGCCGGATGATTTGCGTCCGCAGATCGAGCGCATCCGTGAGATGGTGGATGTATTCGGTCTTCCGCGCCTGGAGATGGAAGGTGCTGAGGCTGATGATGTGCTGGGTACCATCGCGCGCCAGGCTGTGGAAAAAGGCCTGGGTGTCAAAATCATCACCGGCGACCGCGATTTATTGCAACTGGTGGATGATCGAGTCTATGTCAACCTGGCGGGCAGCAAACTATCCGAAGCCAAGGACTACGGCCCACAGGACGTGGTGGCTTCCCTGGGGGTGCGTCCGGATCAGGTGGTCGACTATAAGGCGCTTGTCGGCGACAAGTCCGACAATATCCCCGGCGTGACCGGGGTCGGTGAAAAAACAGCGCTGTCGCTGCTCGAAAAATATCCAACGCTGGACGAAATTTATGCCCACCTGGATGAAATTACGGGCAGGGTACACACCTTATTGGAACGAGACCGTGAGCAGGCGTACCTAAGCCGCGACCTGGCGACCATCCGCACGGACATAGCAGTGTCGCTCGATCTTGAAAAGGCGCGCACCTCCAATTTAAACCTGCCAGCTATTGAAGCATTTTTCCTGCAGATGGAATTTAAAACTCTGGTGGCCCGTTTGAAAAAGATCGAAAATCAGGTTGAAACCAGCCCGGCACCCCGCCAGCAATTATCCCTGTTTGGCGAACCGGTGCAAATCATCGGTGAAAGCCGGGGGTACGAACTTGAGACCATCATCGTCGATACTCCGGACGGCTTGAAGCGGCTCCAGGCAGACCTGGAAGCTGCTCCGGTCATCGCCTTCGATACCGAGACTACCTCCACCGACCCGATGCGCGCTGACCTGGTTGGCATCTCGCTGTCGGTGCGGCCGGGGCAGGGATATTACATTCCCCTCGGGCATGCTGATGCTGAAAAGCAACTGTCTGTGAAGCAGGTTCTCGAGGCGCTGCGCCCGACACTGACCGATCCAGGTAAACCGAAAGCCGGGCACAATCTCAAATATGATGCCCTGGTGCTCGCTCAGGCCGGTTTGATGGTTTCTCCGTTGAGCTTCGACACCATGATCGCGGAATTCCTGGTGCAGCCTGATAACTACAACCTCGGGCTCAAGGACACGGCCCGCAAATACCTGGGTGTGGCCATGACCCACATCGAAGACTTGATCGGCAAAGGCAAGAATCAGATCAGCATGGATCAGGTGCAGGTGGCGCAGGCTGCTCCTTACGCTGCCGCAGATGCTGAGGTCAGTTTGCAGTTGATCCCGTTGTTGAAAACCCGGTTGGAGGAAGCCGGCGCCTTGCGGCTGTTCGATGAAATCGAGATGCCGTTGGTTCCGGTGTTGGCCAGTATGGAGCAGGCCGGCGTTGCCCTGGATGTAAAATTCCTCGAGGAAATGGCAGTTGACCTGAAAAAACGTCTGGGTGACATTGAAACTTCCATATATGAGCAAGTGGGTTACCGCTTCAACTTGAATTCGACACAGCAGCTGTCAAAAGCGCTTTTCGACACCCTGAAGATCGAACCACCCGACCGGCGCAAAAAGACCTCCAGCGGACACTTTTCCACATCCGCGGATGTGTTGGAGGGTATCCGTAAAGATCATCCGGTTGTCAGTACCATCCTGGATTACCGCGAGCTGGCGAAGCTGAAATCCACCTATGTTGACACACTGCCGCAGCAGGTGAATCCGCGCACTGGCCGGGTGCACACATCTTACAACCAGACCGGCTCTGTCACTGGCCGGCTGGCGTCCTCCGATCCGAATTTGCAGAATATTCCCACCCGCACCGATACCGGGCGGTTGGTGCGCAATGCCTTTGTGGCAGGCGATGGCAAGCAGTTATTGGCGGTCGATTATTCGCAAATCGAGCTGCGCATCGTGGCGCATATGGCCGAGGATGAGGCCATGCTGGCGGCTTTCCGCGCCGGGCAGGATATTCATGCTGCCACAGCAGCGGCGATTCAGGGCGTACCCCTCGATAAGGTCACCAAGGATCAACGGCGGCGGGCGAAAGCGGTGAATTTTGGCCTGATCTATGGCATGAGCGCCTTTGGCTTGAGCCGATCCACCGACTTAACCCTCGGAGAAGCCGAGAATTTCGTCAAAGCCTACTTCGAGCAATTTCCCGGAGTTAAGCGCTACCTGGATGGCACCAGAAAGCTGGCTGCCCAACAGGGATATGTCGAAACCATGCTGGGGCGGCGGCGTTATTTCCCCAATCTGAAGAATCCGGTCAACCAGGCGCTGCGCGCCCGCGAGGAGCGTGAAGCCATCAATGCGCCGATCCAGGGAACGGCTGCAGATATTATGAAAATTGCCATGGTCCAACTGCAACCCGCGTTAGCCAGGGCCGGGCTGGCGTCGCGTATGCTGCTGCAAGTTCACGATGAACTGGTGTTGGAAGTTCCCATTGGAGAGCGTGATCAGACCATAAAGGTGGTACGTGAAGTGATGGAGACCGCTTACCCGTTATCCATCCCGCTGCTGACTGAAGCGCGCTGGGGGCACAACTGGGGCAACTTGGAGGTTGTTTCTCCTAAGAACTGATGCGTGCTGGGGACTACTTTGCGGAATTGATATCCAGGAATCCTGTCCAATTTTGGGCGCATCGGGTAAAGTATAGATGCACATCAGCGATTGGGGATAAGATTGGAGAGAGCCAACATGGCAGGTAATCAGCAAATTTTCCAGAACGCAATGAACAACGGCAATTCAGCCGCGTGGGACCAAAATTGGGAACTTGCTAAACATTACTATATCGCCGCGCTGGAAGAATTCCCCAATAATCCAGGCGCGCTGGTGAACCTGGGTCTGGCTGTATTTGAAATGGGCGATCTCGAACAGGCACTGGTGGTATACCGCCGGGCAGCGGCAGTCTCGCCGGAAGATCCAGCTCCCCAGGAAAAAATGGGACTAATTTATGAGTCGCTTGGCCGCAAGAATGAGGCCGTGCGATCTGCCATGCAGGCAGCCGACTTGTTTTTGAAAGCACGCGATGTCGAAAAATCAATCGACTGCTGGGAGCGGATAACCGATTTGCATCCCGACAGCCTGACAGCCCATACACGGCTGGCGATGATCTTCGAAAAGCTGGGGCGGAAATCCGATGCGGTGAGTGAATATCTGTCAGCCGCTGGACTGCTGCAGCGGGCGGGCGACCCTGGCAAGGCGACTCAGGTGATCATGTACGCCCTGAATATGGTGCCGGGCAGCAGCGATGCAACTCAGGCTTTGCGCCAGATAAAACTCAGCCAGCCGATTAACATACCCAAACGGGCGCGCACTGGACCGTTGCCGAAAATCACCCCTACTGAAAGCCAGTTCCCCGAATCTGCCCAGACCGGAGCCGCATCCAAATTGGATCCAGTAGCCGAAGCGCTTCAACACGCCCTGGTGGAACTCGCGGGCGCCCTTTTTGACCAGGCGGATGATGATTTTCAATCGGGTTCGCCACTGAAAAGTAAGCCAGGTCTCGGATTTTTGGAACAGGGAATCTCACGTACTTCTGCTGCCGAGGAAGCCCGCAAACAAGTATTGATGCATATCGGGCAAGCCATTGAAGCACAGACCCATGGGCAGAATGACCAGGCTGCCGAAGAATTGGAAAGAGCGCAAATGGCAGGATTCACCAGCCCGGCGCTCGAATTCGACATTGGATTTTTACAGAGTGACCAGGACGAGAGACATGCCATTCAGGCCCTCAACGCCGCTGTGCGCGGTCCGGAATATGCGATGGCAGCCTATTTGGTGATGGGGCGCATCCACTACCACCTGAATGAATTCAATTCGGCAGCAGTTGCCTGCCTGCAAGCGCTGCGCCTGGCAGATGCCGAAACTGTATCCGAAACATATCGGGCTGATCTGCGGCAGCTTTATGACCCGATTATCGAAGGTCAATCGCGGTCGACGGATGAGGAAGCGCTGCACTCACTGTGTGACACAGTTTTCTCCCACCTGATGCGATCCGATTGGTTGCCATTGCTGCAAAAAGCCCGCCTGCAGATTCCAGCAGCCAAACCTGGTGATCCCCCGGCACCCCTGGCAGAGATGTTGTTGGAAGTTCGCAGTGTTAATGTCATCGAAGCTCTCTCGACCATCCGTTCGCTTTCCGCGAAGGGAAATTTACGGACAGCCCACGAAGAAGCATTCCGGGCAATTGCCAAGTCACCGACCTATCTACCTTTACATGTCCAGGTTGGCGATATGCTGTTGCAGGACGGTCAGCAGACCGAAGCATTGAAAAAGTATCTTCTGGTAGCCCGTTTATATACATTACGCGGGGAACGGGCCCAGGCGATTTCTTTATTACAGCGGGTGTTAAAAATCGCCCCTATGGATTTAGAAATCCGCAATCAACTTATCGATCTGCTGGTGGCTGAAGGCCGCGTGGATGATGCCATTCAACAAAAATTGGAGGCGGCCAGAGCCAATTATCAGCTGGCAGATCTGGAAACTGCCCATGAAATATACAAGTCGGCGATGAAGCTGGCTCCGGAATCGTCTCACAGCCGGCGCTGGGCGTTCAAGATATTGCAGCAACTGACGGATATCGATATGCAGCGGCTGGACTGGCGTTCCGCCCTCAATAATTTGACACAAATGCGGACTTTACAACCTGAAGATCCTGCCACCCGGGCCCGCATCATCGATTTAAGCTATCGATTGAACCAGGGCGGGGCCGCATTGGCTGAGGTGGATCAATATGTTCAACTCTTGGAAAGCAGGAACCAGCCGGCGGCCGCGGCGGAGTTTTTGGTCGGGCAAATACAAGAACACCCCAACCAGTTGGATCTGCGCTTGAAATTGATTGAAGTATACCGCCACGGGCATAAGGTGAAAGAGACCATAGAGCAGCTGGATTACCTGGCAAGTGCCTATGCCGACGCTGGTTTAACCGCCCGCGCAGCCACTATGGTGGAGGAAATCATTTTCCTTGACCCACCCAATCGGGCGTCTTACGAAGAAGCCTTAAAGATTCTGCGCGAGATTAAGTAAAAAAGTCCAACATGCAGGTAAATTATCCAATTGATTGAGATCGTTAGGGTTAACCGGCCATACAAAAAAAAATTAATTTAGCTATTGGGTGCGCCGAAGCACACCCAATTTTTTTTACTACTCCCTCTACCAGCGCTAGCCCTTTGACCGGTAGCACTCCTATGCGGTTATTTTTCGCCGGCCCAGCGAGGCGGCGTATACCGCAAACTGGGATGTTCCATCCAACCCAAGCTCCTGGTTGAGCAGGTCATCATCGAAGGCGGCAATGGCGCAAGCCCCGCATTGCAGCGCTTCGGCTGCCAGATACAAATTCTGGCAGACATGACCGGCATCCAGGAGAATATAGCGGTAACCGCGTTCTGGATAGCGCCAGGTCATGCGCTCGATAACAGCCGCCCAGATAAAGGTAACGGCTGAACGGGACACCTGAGTTTGATCCTCGCAGGCAGTGGTGATGCGGGCATTGATGTCATCGCTGAGGTCAACCGTTTGCAGTGCATGATCGATGGCTGCAAAGCGGTACAGCCCTGGGACAAGTCCCTCCACCTGATTAACCAGGATAAATGTCTCGAAGGCATGGCGGGCACCGGCCGAAGGCACTGTGCGCAATGTGACCGGACGGGAGCTGATTCGGTGCACTCCCTGGGTTGCCCACAGCAGCAGCGAGAATTCCTCCAGAGAGAGTGAAGCCTCGGCGTAATTCCGCAGAGTTTTCCGCTGATTTATCGCCTGCCATAAGTCATAGGACGTTTTCTCCATGTCAGCCGGTCTTGGCAGTGCGATCAATTTTGCCGCGGGATCAACCGGTAGGACTAAGGGGGGCTGCGGAACCCCTGAATTTTGTGGGGAAATCGGCAGATATTTGTACTTGGTCAGTTCCCAGAATGTCTTTCCCTGTGATTCAGTCATATTCAATCCTTAAATTTAAAACCATCCAAGATTTCAGCGTCTGAATGCGGCTGGTAACCGGCGCTGCAATGCCGCCATCCCCTGGGCGAGTTCTGGCACTTTCAGGAGGGCGATAATCAATATGTAAATCAGCCCGCCGATGGCGACTCCCAGCAGCACCACCAGCCAGGTTACCATCTGTGCGGAAACAACCAGCCAACCCCATATTCCCAATCCCATCACCACAGACGCGGCGGCTGCTTTTAAGGCAGCGTCCCAGATTACGCGGCCTTCCAGACCCTTCAGGCGGCGCTGTAATATCATGATCAGCACGGCGCATTCCAGGGTCGTCGCCAGCGAGTTCGCCAGCGCCAGACCGCCTAACGGCAGCCATCCCATCTGCGCGAACCACGCGGGGAAGGTCAGACTGAAACCGATATTGAGCAGCATGGCGACCAGTGTCACACTGACCGGGGTGCGCGTGTCGTGCATGGCGTAGAATGCCCGGACAACCACCTCGAGCAAGGAATGCCCAACCAGACCAAACGAATACCACAACAGCGCCCAACTAACCATCTGCGTTGACTCACGGGTAAATTGACCGCTTTCGTACAGACTGATCAAAGGTGTGCGCACCAGGATCAATCCTACCGCAG
>JAJZTR010000170.1 GCA_021848775.1 Chloroflexota bacterium
CATCGATCTGCCCGGCAATGTCAACATGGATACCATCAAATGTGAAGCATGCGGCGGCACCCTCAAACCCGAAGATATCAAGCTGGTAGCCGGTGCTCCGGTGGTCACATGCCCATGGTGTAACACGACCTATCAACTGACCGAAGAACCTAAGTGGTAGGTTAACTTTTCTCACGGGGAGGTGCTAAATGCACAGGATTCGGGGAGGTCTCGTGCTGCTCATTTTGCTGGTGTTCCTGGTAATCCCGGCATCAGTCACAGCGCAAAGTTATTCTTTTGAGGTTCCTGCCCAGGAAGTCACGGTAGCGATCGATGAAAATGGCGTGATGAGCCTGGATTATGCGATTACTTTCGCAAACCGGACCAATGCGGACCCAATCGATATCGTCGACATTGGGATGCCTAATTATGAATATGTATTGAGCAGCATCACGGCCAATATCGACGGGAATCCAGTCACCAGGATCGCTGATTCTGAGTTTGTGCATCCGGGAGTTGAAATCCACCTCGGGGCGAACGAGATTAAACCTGGTCAGACCGGGACGTTGTACGTCCATGTCGGTCAGATCCACAATACCTTGGGAGCATCCAGCGAGGAAGAAGCTGAGCCGTATGCCAGTCTGGAATTTACGCCCAGCTGGTTCGATTCCAGTTTAGTCAGCGGCAACACGCAGTACACATTCAATATTATTCTTCCGCCGGGCGTCGAGCCTGAGCAGCCGCGTTATTACACTCCTTCAAATAACTGGCCGGGTGCCGACGAACCGGCTGCCAGTTATAACGCCGAAGACCGGGTGGTTTATACCTGGACCTCAACCGAAGCGGATGCAGAGACTGAATACAAGTTTGGCGCCAGTTTTCCAATGGCGTTTGTACCCGAGGAAGTGGTCGTAGCCACCGATGTCCCCAACGCGCGAACAATTTCCTGGGACTCGATCTTCCCCTGCCTGTGTTTCAGCGGCATCCTGGCGGCAATCGTCGGAATGGGTATTATTGTAGCGAAATCAGCTGAAAAACGCAAAATGCAATACCTGCCGCCCAAAATCGCCGTCGAGGGACATGGCATTAAACGCGGTCTCACGGCAGTTGAGGCGGCCATTCTTATGGAACAACCCCTCGATAAAGTCTTGAGCATGATCTTGTTCAGCGTGCTCAAGAAAGAGGCGGGGAGAGTCGTCACGCGCGAACCGCTTAAACTTGAAATCACCAAACCCATGCCGGAGAATTTGCACCCTTATGAGATCGATTTCTGTAAAGCCTTCGAAACTGAAAACAAAGCAGAACGAAAAACTGCCTTGCAGAATGTGAGTGTTGGCCTTGTCAAATCGGTCTCCGAAAAAATGAAAGGCTTTAGCCGCAAGGAATCGATCGAGTATTACACCGCGATCATGGAAAAAGCCTGGCAGCAGGTCACTGCTGCCGATACGCCGGAAGTGAAATCCGAAACCTACGAACAGGTCATGGACTGGACCATGCTCGATAAGCAGTGGGAAGGCCGCACCCAGCAGACCTTTGGCCCGCAGCCGATTTTTGTGCCCACCTGGTGGTGGCGCTTTGATCCCGGGATGGGCACCACAACTGCGAGCGGTGGTGGTGGTTTGGCCAAGCCAGCCATGCCATCCCTTGGATCCGCCCCCGGCGGATCAATCACCATGCCCAAGCTGCCCGGTTCTGATTTTGCCGCGTCGATGGTTAATGGCGTGGAAAGTTTCTCATCGGATGTGGTCGGCAATTTGAATTCCTTCACCGATTCGATCACCAACCGTACCAATCCGGTGCCGAAGACCACCTACACCAGTTCCGGACGTTCTGGCGGCGGTGGAGGGCGTTCTTGTGCGTGTGCCTGTGCCTGCGCCGGCTGTGCCTGCGCCTGTGCCGGCGGCGGACGGTAAAAGTGACGGTCATGGCCTCTCGCATTCCTCGGATTCTCACCCGCCTTTTCCCCAATGGTAGTGGAAAACATCCAGTCAGTATGCCTGTTTCGGGTGTGTATCATTACCTCAGGGAAGATCGTGGCGGGAAGGCTAGAATTCACCTGCGTCTCGAACAGGATGGTCACGGTCTGCTTCTGGTAAATGCCAACCGCGTCTACCATTTGAATCCGACCGCGGCTTTAATGGCTTATCTGACGCTCGAAAAACAGTCGCAAACGGATGCGGTGCACCAGATAACCCGCTATTACAAAGTTCCGCACGATCAAGCCCTTCTTGACTATGCGCAATTTCTTCCACAATTCGCTGAACTGATCGCTCCCGATGGTGCCTGTCCGGTTCATGAACTCGAACTGGAAGTGTTGGCACCCTTTTCTCAAACGCCGTCTGCGCCATACCGCATGGACCTGGCGCTAACTTACCGGTGCAACAACAATTGCCCGCATTGTTACAATGCCCGCCCGCGCACCTTCCCGGAGATGGATACCAACGCTTGGAAACGAACGCTCGATCACCTTTGGCAGATTGGCATTCCGCACATTGTTTTCACCGGCGGTGAGCCGACTTTGCGCCCTGATCTGGCCGAATTGATCGCGCATGCTGAACACCTGGGGCAAATCACTGGCATCAACACCAATGGACGAAAACTCAAAGACCCCTCGTTTGTGCAGGAATTGGTGGACAGCGGCCTCGATCATGTGCAGATCACCCTGGAATCGCACGACCCGAACATTCATGACCACATGGTCAGCCCGCGTGGTGCATGGCAGGACACGGTGGCCGGATTGCGCAATGTGCTCGGCACGCGATTATTTGTCATGACCAACACCACGCTGCTGCAGGAAAATTCACCATACCTGGCGGAGACCCTTGATTTTCTGGCTGATTTGGCAGTCCCGACGGTCGGATTGAACGCGCTCATCTATTCCGGCCGCGGCACAACTGTAGGCACCGGTCTATCGGAAGCTGCCCTCCCGCCGCTGCTGGAGATCGCTCGTGAGAAGACCGATCGCGCCGGTCAGCGGCTGATCTGGTACACCCCAACCCAGTACTGCAATTTCGATCCGGTTCAAATGGAACTCGGCGTCAAAGGCTGTTCGGCAGCTCTGTACAACATGTGCATCGAGCCAGATGGCAGTGTCCTGCCCTGCCAGTCCTATTACACCTCCCTGGGAAATATTCTGACCGATCCCTGGGAGAGTATCTGGCATCACGACCTGTCCGTCAGCCTGCGCGAACGCCGCAACCTGCCGGAAAAATGCGATACCTGCGCTCTGTTGGCGGAGTGCGGCGGCGGCTGCCCGCTGATTCACCAAAATGGCGTCTCCCCTAATGGCTTCCCGCCCGGGCTGGTTCAGGAGGAATGAAGAATGAAAACCATCCGTAGTTATTTTGACCGCTTTTTCCCGCAGCAGGGACCTTTACCCCCGGGCATCTATCATTACCAATCTCCACCCGATGCTCCCCGCCCGTTTCGCCTCCATTTACGCATCGATGAGGGAGGTGCAGGAATCTTAATTGTCAATGCCTCAACCGTTGTGCACCTCAACCAAAGCGCGGTTGAATACGCCTATCACTTGCTTAAACAAACTCCGCCGGAGGAGGCGGCCAGGCTGATTGCCAAACGGTACCGCGTCTCGCCTGCGGATGCTCTGGTCGATTTTGCTGTCCTCTCGGAACGCATTGTTACCCTGGTTGAAACGCCAGATCTTGACCCCGCGACCTACCTGCATTTTGACCGCGAGGACCCGCACACCCATCCACTCTCCGCCCCGGTTCGACTGGATTGCGCATTAACTTACGAAACTCCTGACCAGGACCAAGTATGCAGCGCCCCGGTTGAGCGTGTACGCCGCAACCTGACTACCGAGGAATGGAAAACAATCCTGGCAAAGGCCTGGGACTCGGGCATACCTCATGTGGTTTTTACCGGTGGTGAACCAACCCTGCGCCCCGACCTGGTGGATTTAATTTCTTACGCTGAACAGCTGGGGATGGTTGCCGGACTGCTCACCGACGGGTTGCGCCTGTCTGAAACGGAGTACCTCCATCAAATCCTGCAGGCAGGGTTGGATCACTTGATGCTGGTGCTCGATCCCGCAGAAGAACAATCCTGGGAAGCCCTGCGTGATGTTTTGTCGGAGGACCTTTATGTCACCGTCCACCTGACCGTTACCAGCCATAACGCCGCCCGGATACCTTCACTGCTCGAGCGCCTGGCCTCTTTAAAAATTCCTTCGCTCAGTTTGAGCTCAGAGTCCCAGGCTTTGAAAAATGAACTGGAAACCGCGCGCGAACTGGCTGCCCACCACCAGATCGAACTCACCTGGGACCTCCCGGTTCCATATTCCCTGTTGAATCCTGTGGCGCTCGAACTGCAGGAAACCGGCAAAAACATCATCGGTTCAGGCCGTTCCTGGCTTTATGTCGAACCGGACGGCGATGTCCTGCCCCGCCAGGGTGTCAATATCGTGCTCGGTAACCTGCTGAATGATCCGTGGGAGCAAATATGGCAAAAATCCCGCGAAGTCGCTCCGGTGTAGATCAAACCATCGACTGGCACGCCCGCTACACCCAGCAAGCCGGCTGGACCGCCCAGACCCGCAAATACCTCTACCAGAAAGCCGGGCTGACTGCTGCCTCACGCGTACTCGAATCTGGCTGCGGCACGGGTGCAATACTTGCGGACTGCCCCGCCGGGGATTTGCATGGGGTCGATTGGGATATTTCCAACCTGCGAATCGCACGCCGCGTAGTTCCACGGGCATCTCTTTCCTGCGCCAATGCTTTGGCCCTGCCGTATCCATCTGCTTCCTTCGATGTCTGCATCAGCCATTTTTTCCTCCTTTGGGTGGACTCAGCCCTTGCCCTGGCTGAAATGCGCCGCGTCACCCGGCCGGGAGGCTTCATCATCGCCCTGGCCGAGCCTGATTACGGCAGCCGAATCGATCGCCCTCCCGAGCTGTCCGAATTAGGACGGTTGCAAGGTGTGGCGCTTAAAAATCAAGGCGCCGACCCGCTCACCGGGCGCAAATTGGCAAGCCTGTTTGTCAAAACCGGGCTCGAGCAGGTGATAAGCGGTGTGATGGGCGGCGAGTGGAATCAAAGACCGCTGGACGACGGCTGGGAGCAGGAATGGGCAGCCCTCGAGTCCGACCTGGCAGGCGAGGTCAGCACAGAGAAATTGATCGAACTGCGCCGTATCGACGCCGCAGCCTGGGCGCATGGCGAGCGCATCCTCTTCGTCCCCACCTTTTACGCCATCGGCCGCGTGCCCGAGTAAACCTTTCCGGCGACTTTTTCCGCTCTAATTCACGCGTCGATTGGGTTGAGAGGCGACGCCTACACCCGTTGCATCCATGTGCCGTAGCCGTAGGTGGATTGAGGTGCGACGCTTGACGCCGGTTGAATCCACTCTCATTCAGCCCCGATACTCAACAAGATATTTCCACGTGGAGGTTGGGTCGAGGGGCGCCGCCTTTCACCTGTTGCATCCATGCGCTGTAGCCGTAGGTTGGGTTGAGTGGCGACGCATCACGCCCGTTGAACACATATACCTTCAGCCCCGAAACCCAACATTGCTTACTCTTTTAACACCGCTTGTCTAGACATTTATTGACAATCGCTCCATTCATGCAATAATTGTATTTTCAAAAGCTAAATCT
>JAJZTR010000171.1 GCA_021848775.1 Chloroflexota bacterium
AAAATCAGCAGCCCAATTAATTGCCGAATTCGATCGGTTATATCAGCTGGGCTGGAGAAGAAATATCTTCCTGGTCGATGATAATTTTATCGGCAATAAAAAGGTGCTGAAACAGGAAGTCTTACCAGCGATTATCGAATGGCGAAAGGGGAAAAACGGATTTAAATTCGTGACTGAAGCTTCGATAAACTTATCGGATGATCCGGAACTGATGGATTTGCTCGTGCAGGCCGGATTCATATCGGTGTTTGTCGGGATTGAAACCCCAGAGGAATCCTCTCTAACTGAATGCAACAAGAAACAAAATTTGAACAGGAGCCTGTTGGAGAGTGTACGGCGAATGCAAAATGCTGGCTTGCAGGTTATGGGAGGCTTTATCGTTGGTTTTGATAGCGACACCCATAATATCTTCCAACGACAGATCGATTTCATTCAACAGTCAGGAATTGTTACTGCGATGGTTGGTCTTTTGCAGGCACCCTTTGGGACAAGACTGCATCAACGGATGGACCGTGAGGGTCGTCTGATTCGTGAAATGAGCGGAGATAACGCCGATGGCAGCTCCAATATTGTCCCCCTGATTGATCCAACCCTGCTGCAAAATGGATACCGGCACATCATTCAATCGATCTACTCTCCAAAACTTTTCTATGCACGGATCAAAACCTTCATTTCGAATTACCATCCCCCTAAAAGTTCTGTCAAACTGAGTAAGAACGAAATTCAGGCTTTCTTTCGTTCCATTTTCCGAATTGGTCTAATTAGCTCAAATCGCCGCCAATATTGGGATCTCTTTTTTTGGACTTTATTCAACCACCCGCGCCAATTTGCAACAGCCATCACTTTGACGATTTATGGCTATCATTTTCAAAAGATTAGCGCCCAGACATTAAAACGCCCTCTCTCGCTCCCGCAGGCGGAGATGGCTGGTGATTAGCGGACATTCAGATACACCTTAGTGTTTAATCGTCGTAAATACAAAATAATACTCAAGGGTGAGAGTTTAACCTCCCCTTGAGTATTTTTATAAACATTTATAAATCTTAAATTGCCTTTTCGCGCAATCTGGAGCTCAGGTAATCCATCGACGCAACAACGAGCGCGATAGCCAGCATTTGCAGGCTTGCAGCCCGGTAGTTGAGCAAATTGATATTTTGATACAACAGAAAACCAATGCCGCCGCCGCCAGCGAAGCCGATTATGGTGGACATGCGGACATTAATATCCCACCGGTACATCGTGAAGGAGATGTATGGGGGAACGATTTGTGGCACCACAGCATAAACAATTGATTGCAATCGATTCGCACCCGTGGCTGTAACAGCTTCCATGGGTCCGGGCAGAATGCTTTCCACCTGTTCCGAGTAGAGCTTCGCCAGCGCTGCCACCGTGTGGAGCGACAAGGCGAGGACTCCGGCAAACGGACCAATCCCGACCCAGACCACGAAAACAATAACCCACACCAGAGCCTCTATTGACCGCAGCGCGTTAAACACCGTACGAGCAATGTAATAGATAACAATGCCAACCGGCAAATCGTCTTTTGGCGCCATGCGGGCTGAAATAGCCAGACCAATGATCGCGCCAACCACTCCAGGCCAATAGAAGGTGGTCGCAAGGTTGTCGAATTGATAGAACAAATTCAATGTTTGCATAATGAGGATGGACAGGACTGCGCCGGCGGTCATGGAAAGAAGCATGCTAATCCCTTTAGCGGCAGGCTTGTTCACGTGTTTGGTTATCAGTTTCCCTATACGATCTCCAAGCGACGAGAAAATACCGGCAGCGATTGCCGCAGTTATCAATACAATGGACATGCCAAGGATATCACCCATATCGGCGATAAAATTTCCAATAAATTTGAATGTCCCAAGGCGCGGTGCCAGGAAATCTCCCAAACGAATTGTGAGCGAAGAGAAAAACTGCAGTGTTAAAACGCCTAACAAGACTGAAAGTATCAGTGCGATCATACGCAAAACGCGTGTTTTAGTGGATGGTCGCGAGAGTTCAGCCTGTGGAAGAGCCCACCGGGCCAGCGGGACAGCCATAGCTGGCGTTATAACCAGTCCGGCAATATTTCCCCAGGTGCTTGCAGATAGAATATTGGAAAATTGACCGGTCAATTGCGCAACCTTGATTCCGGCAAACACTCCGATTGGAATCAAGATCAAGTTGAGGGCAATCGAGATTAACGGACTTTTGACGTCTTTCATCAAGTTCTTGGCAGCAATAAAGGATAAAGGCACCGCCAATAAAGTCCCCAATGTGGTAGCCAGTAGTGCAAGGAAGACTGTCTCTACGATCTTATCCCAGGTATCGATTGCAGATTGAGATATTTTCGGAGCACCCACATTTGTCCGGGTAATCGCCCGGATTGTCTGCGGATTCTCATCCGGTCTGGGAGGGATGCGAACCTCAACCGCGAAATCACCGTTTACATCAGTTTCGAAATCTCCAATCCCCAGATTCACCTGGGATGAAGGAATGAATGTTATTGGTCCGGATGTATTCGGTTGGAAGTTATATCCTCTTACAGTCACAGTCTCGCGTGGATCGGCACATGAAGGCTCCACCACCAAATACGGCCCAGATTTATCGACTTCCGGCGGTGTATATCCATCGGCCGGACACGGCACCATATAAGGTACAGTGATTATTACTTCTGCCCTCTCATAAGTTAACAAATCAGGCTTTGCCAGGGCGCGTAAAATTCGGGCTAATTGCTGCTGCCTTCTTGGGTTGCGGGTCTCTTCAAGATTTACTTTTGTCACCTGAAAACCGAAAGCATAAATTACAATCACAGCAACCACTGCCAGCCCAACACCGATCGAATGAAGGATTTGTTTGGAATTTTTTTTCATGATGATTACCCTACCCGCTCAGCATCACGGCCATAAATGTCTTTGAATTTCTGGTCGTCTATTTCTTGTGGAAGACCATCGAAAACCAACTTTCCTTCATTTAGGGCTATGACCCGATCCGCATACCGGTGAACCAAATCCAGAAAGTGCAGGCTGCATAAAACTGTTACACCCTCATCCTGGTTTATTTGCTCGAGATAAGTCATAATGCTGTGCGCTAGTACAGGGTCCAGGCTGGCTACGGGTTCATCGGCCAGGATCATCTCCGGGTCTTGCATCATTGCCCGGGCAATCCCGACCCGCTGCTGCTGACCCCCGCTCAGCTCGTCAGCCCGGTTATTCGCCTTGTCTGCAATACCGACACGTCCCAACTCGTGCATTGCTTTATCCAGGTCGCTTTTTGGGAACTTATTAATCAAACTCCAGAACGGGTTGACATACCCCAAACGTCCTGCCAAAACATTGGTAAGCACACTTGAGCGGGACACGAGGTTGAAATGCTGGAAAACCATTCCAATTTTCCGACGGATAAACCGCATATCGTCTTCAGAGGCAGCGGTGACATCCACGTCGTTCCAAAATATTTTTCCATCGGTTGGTTCAACAAGTCGATTTATGCATCTCAATAAAGTCGATTTACCGGAACCACTTAAACCGATCACTGCTAAGAATTGCCCATTTGGAACTTCAAATGAAACGTCCGTTAACGCCTGGACGCCGCCATCATATATTTTGGTTAAATTTTGGACTTTTAACATTGGACCAACCTTGACAACAAAATAGTAGAAATTTCGTGGAAGTATAATTTGCAAAAATAACGGGCAGGTAATCCTGCCCGTTATTTTTATTTTGGTACGAATTACTGACCGAGGTCCTCAAAGGTGATACCGTTGGCTTCAACCATCGAACGAACGAAGTCATAATCGGCATCGAGAGCAGGGCTCAGGCCAGACCACCCGTAGAAATCCTCAGATCCAATCGATTCCTTCCAGGCATCGGTGGCAGCGAAAGCAACCAAAGCCGCTTCGATTGTAGCGCGGGTATCTGCGGGGAAATCGGGGCCGAAGGAAAGCGTGTCATTCGGGATGTCGGGAGAAAGGGTCATAATTCGAACCTTCTGAACCACATCCGGCGCTTCCTCTCGTATGTTATTGCGGGCATCCAGAAGAACGTAACCATCGCATACGATGTTCTTGCCCTCGTCGTTAATTTTGCAATTTTCGATTACTTCAGTCGGCATATCCGGTGCATCGCCTCTTTCCCATTTGTCAACACCTTCGGGCACAGCAAATGGGCTGAAGAAAGTAGTAGCAAAATCAACTTCACCGTTGTAGACCGCTTTTACGGCCTGCGGGTGACCGCCGGTGGCGATGGATTCACTGGGCTCTACGCCAGCTTCTTTCAACATAGCCAGGGGGAACATATATCCGGAAGTCGAGCCGGCGTCAGTGTAGCCCCATTTCTTGCCATCCAGATCTTCGATGGTCTGGATATCGCTGTCCCGGGCAACCAGGAATTGAGCCCAATAAACATCCCAACCGCGGCGAACAGCTTTGAAAGCTACATCTACACCACACAGTTCATTGGCGAATACATACCCAAGGGCAGGGATAAAGCCCATGGTATCAGCAGGAGACGCGCACATTTCTTCAATGGTAGCAGCATAGGAGGTTGGCACGCTTACTTCAAAGGTCATGCCAGTAGCCTGATTGAGTGCATCAGCCATCATCTGACCGCCGCTAACTATCACATTGGCATCCACAGATGGAACAAAGAGCACTTTAATCGGGTGCTCTGGTGAACCAATAGCGGGTTCAGGTGTTGGTTCGGGGGTGGGCACTTCTGTTGGGGCAGGAACATCAGTGGGTGGAGCCACCACCTCTGTTGGCACTGGAGTGGCCGCTGGCTGACATGCTGCCAGTACGAACGAGGCCACCAGAAGTACAGCAATCAACATGTACATACTCCGGGTTTTAATCTGCATTATTCTTCTCCTTAGGAAGTAATGTTGTGGTCTGTCCGCGACAGGCCGATACTTTAATATATACGATTATCCAAGGAGTGTAAAGTTATTGAACCTTAATATTTTCCAAAAGGTACTGTCAAAACGCCAATAATTAGTTTCGAAAAAGTGAATTCACTTTTGGTGAAGAATATTTTATACGGGTATAAGGTAATTTTGGCCCGACAATAGTTGATTTCAGAATTGGTACTTCATTAATGATTCACTTCAAGCATGTTTCCAGTAGAATTTAACCAAAGATTTCGCACCCTTCTGCTTTTCATAGTTTTAATTCTGTTTCCTGAACTCATAACCCGGCTCCATTAAGAGGAAGCATTTTCAATCGGAGTTGTCGATGGTCAAACTTGTAGCTTCAATTGATCAGGGGACCACCAGCACCCGCTGTATTATTTTTGATGCAGCCGGCAAAATTATCGCACAGTCGCAGCAAGAACATCGGCAAATCTACCCGCGTCCAGGCTGGGTTGAACATGATCCACTCGAAATCCTCAGGCGCGTTGAGGAGGTGTTGGATAACGCCCTCAAATTGTCCAGTTATTCACCGTCAGATTTGGCAGCCGTCGGAATCACCAATCAGCGCGAAACAACGGTTGTCTGGAACCGTAATACTGGAAAGCCCTACTACAATGCGATTGTCTGGCAGGATACCCGTACGTCAGCTTTGTGCGACCAGCTGGCAAAAAAAGGCGGCATTGACAGG
>JAJZTR010000172.1 GCA_021848775.1 Chloroflexota bacterium
TAAGGATGCCGGCAAGCTGGCTGATTGAAATTTCGCCAGCCCGGCTTCTCAAAGCGTGCCGCACCAACCCGCTAAGGGAGGTTAAGAAGGTCTGTGGATCATCCCTGCCGGCAGGAACAGCGAATAACGCCACAGTGGCTGGATTAACCCTGGTCAACGCCTGGATCAACTCAGCGCGTCCTGGAGGCGGATTCCATACCACGAGTGTATCAGCGGGCATCAAGTGGCTGCGCAGGTATCCCTCGGGCGCTTCATCCGATTTGCCTTCACGCCAGACCACGCACTCTGCATCGGCGCGCAGCGAATCAAGTTGATGTAGCGGGTCAGCAGTGTTACGAAAGTCCAAAATCTGCAAATGGCTTTTTTGAGCGACCTTTTCATCTTCCGGAGTCTCAAGAACGCGGGCATCAACCCATTCCAATTGGACTTCGACGCTGCCGCGATAATTACTGCTGCGGGCGGTAAAGGCTAAATCGAAACGCCCTTCGGGTATCCACTCGCGCACTCCCTGCCACCATAAAACCCGGCGGGTGTTGCCGCTCTCATCTTCGATGACGATCTGCAGGTGCTCGCCGGATTTACCGATGGATGCTGTGTCAATGGCTTTAACGAAGCGGGCTGCCAGAATAATCGGCGGATTGCCTGCTCCAAAAGGTGCCAATCTTTCAATTTCAGCGACCGTGTCAAGGGTGAGGTCTTGCAGCTTAATTTCAGCGTCGATTGGTATGGAGGGTGTGAGATCCAGACTGGTAGATTGCTGGCGGACGTACGCAGCCACCCGCTGGCGGAATTCCGGCAGATTCTCAGGATCGAGTGCCATACCGGCTGCCATGGGATGTCCGCCATACCCCAGCAGTAAATCCGCCCCGGATGCAATTGCTGCTGTAATATTGATGCCCTCGATCGACCTCGCAGAGCCGCGGGCAGGTTCACCGGGTGGCGAGCTTAGCAAAATGGCTGGTCTATTGAATAGTTCGACAAGCCGGCTGGCGACGATACCGATAACCCCGGCAGGCCATTCCGGATGAGCCAGGATGAGCACCGGAGAGGATAAAAGGGATGGTTCGCGTTCGATGAGCGAGAGCGAACCCTGAAATACCTGTTCGGTCATGAAACGTCGCTCGCTGTTAAAACCCTCCAGCTGTGCAGCAAAAACGCTCGCAGCTGCCGAGTCACTGGTGGTTAAAAACTCAACTACCGGGTTGGCATCGGACAAGCGTCCGATGGCGTTCAACCGCGGAGCAATAATGAATCCGATATGCTGCTCGGTTAGCTGGGCCGGATTCAGGTCAGCGCGCTCATACAATGCACGCAGTCCAACGCGCTGCGGTTCACGCAATTGTTTGAGCCCCATTTGAACCAGGTAACGCACATCCCCCTTCAATGAGGCAACATCTGCAACGCAACCCAGCGCTACCAGGTCAAGCTGCTGCATAGCCAACGGTCCCTGTCCTTCTTGTTCACAGAGAGCATAGGCTACTTGATACGCCACCCCCACCCCGGCCAGCGATCGCAGCGGGTGGTCTTCCGGTAGCCGCTGCGGGTTGACAACTGCAAAAGCGTCTGGCAGCTGATCCGGCAGGGTATGGTGGTCGGTGATAATCAGATCGATTCCATGCTCGCGGGTAAAGTCGGCAGATTCGTGTGCGCTTATGCCGGTATCACAGGTGAGCACCATATCCACGCCCTGTTCGAGGAACCGGATCAATACCGGCAGATTGACACCATGCGATTCCTGTGCCCGGATTGGAATGTGATATTTCACCTGGGCACCCAATCCGCGCAGAACACCCACCAGCAGGCTGGTCGCGGTTTGCCCGTCAACATCAAAATCGCCCCAAACCCCGATGCATTCCCTATTCCTCAAAGCAGTTTGCAGGCGCTTGACGGCTTTGTCCATGTCTGGCAGGTCGTAAGGATTGGCTGGCTGGTAGTGAGCCGGGTCGAGAAAGCCTCGCGCTTGATCCAGGCTGACAATACCGCGGTTCATCAACGCCCGGGCCAGCAGTTCACTTCCATGCAGACCCTCTATGAAATCAGAGGGGATTGGCTGAGTGGTGTCTGGCTCGATCCAGCGGCTGAGGGGTGAGATTTTCACTGGTTGGCATTCCCTGTGACAAATTTAATATGCAATCTCTGTTATTTGATCGAAATCGAGGTCGAACCCGCTTTGGGCTTCATTATCATCCTGTTCCAGGTCCTCCTCCATGGATGCGGCCTGTTCTCCGCGGTCGCAAAGCGAGCGGTAATTACAGAAACGGCACATGCGTTGGTCGGTGGTGAGGGCGAAACGGGACTGGCTGGCTGCCTCAATTTCAGCAATCATGCCTTGCAGGAAGCTGCGGTCAAGGTCATATTGCTGTGCAGAGTATGGGAAAATTTCCGGATTGCCAGGATCGGCTGTAAACCAATAAACCATTTCGATTTGCTCAGGAAGGAAGGGAATTCTCCCGTTTAGCGTGTGCCCGGCTTCGACCAGTAGAAATGGATATAGTCGAGTTTGCAGCCGGTTGCGAAGGGAGGTTCGGTGCGGTTTCCTTATATTGGTTTTCCAGTCCACAATGACCGCTCGCTCACCGGGTTGGATGGCGATCAGATCGTACTTGGCAACGATCCGGTAGCCGCCAAAAGGCGCGGCCAGGGTTTGCTCCACATACCGCTGCGGAGGTAAATTATCAGGAAACTGATTTTGATAAGCCTGCCACCATTCGATGAGTTCAGGTTCGTTGGCCAGAGCTTCTATCTGCTCAACGGACAATCCTGATTGGTGTTGTTCGACCATCCGGTGAAAACGTTCGCCCAATAGCATGTGCCGTTCTGCCTCCACGTAGGGCTCGGACCGAACTGCCGGCCATGCCAGTTTTTGCAGATAGCGCAGTTCGAACCGCCGTGGACAATCAGCAAAATCCTGCAGGTTATTCTGGCTGAAAGCAAAATTAGCGGGAATTTTCATTTTGTGCTTCCTTCCAGTACGACGCAAGGTGGACAAATGGCAGCGCAGCCTGGTTTTCACGCCCCTGGGTGTTCGACCGGCCGGTATTCCAGGTGATCACCAACGACCGCCGCGCGCGGGTAATTCCAACATAGAAAAGCCTGAGGCGCTCAGAACAATACTCGATCCGGGCTTGAAGGGTGGCCTCTCCCTCGGGTATATACAAAGCCGTCGGATCTCCGGAGAGGATGCCCTTCAGGGCTGAAAGTGCTTCGGCTTGCAAATTTAGCCGCCCGCGCAGGTAATACTTTTCACCAATATACTGGTCATACTCTTGAGCGGAGGGGAAATCGTAGTTGTTGACTGAGAGCAAATAAACACGGTCCCACTCCAAGCCTTTAGCTTTATGGATTGTAGCAACAACCACCTGGCCTTTGTATTGATCCGGATCAAACCCGGTATCTTCTTCGGAAAATCCAATCAGACGCCGCTCGTTGCGTACGATTAGCTCAAGTTCTTCGACAAATTGAGCCAGGCGCCAGTCCGGATGGGTTTGGGCTGTCCGCTCCAACATCAGCGCGATTTTATATGACAAAGCCAGACGGGCTGGTTCGGTGAATAAATCTTGGGATATCGTCAGAATCAATTGGTCAATTGGCAGCAGGACAGCCTGGTGCCAGCGGCGCACCTGTCGTTGATAATTTTCCAGTATGTTGATAACTTCCACATCCATGCCGTCCGCTGCTAAGTCTTCCAACCAGATTGCCCCGCTGCGCGGCCAGAGGTAATCTTCCAGCCTTTTGTTTCGCGACAAAAGTTCGTGCGCAGTCTGGTAAATCTCTTGTGTTTCCGGAGTCTCTAGTTGAACTTGATACACCGCTTTGAATAAGCCGGCAATCCGATGCTGGTCAGCCGGTTTTGCCAGCATTTGCATTACTTTAGATATCATACCGGCTGTTTGGCGGGTGGAGATCGAAGACTGCAACAATTCGACCGGCTCGATGCCGGCGCTCCTAAGCGCAGCCACCATTTTTAATCCGCGTTCATTGCGCGGTGCCAGTACTGCCACAGTTTTATCCTGGTTCTGAGGCAGCCATTTCTTGAGCGATTTTACGATCACCTCAACTTCGCGCTCAGGGGTGAATTTTTCATCCCACAAAAAGATCTCTTTTGGATCGTCGGGAGGATTGGGCTGCGGGTCACCCGGCAAAGTTGGGCGGATAAAAGGCGGGGTAAGGGCCGAGCGTAAATCTTCCACAGGATGATTCTCGATGGTCCAGCGGATCAATTCATTGGCCATCCGGATGATGCCGGGTTGGGAACGGCCAGAGTCGGGCAAATCCCGCGCGATCACATCACTGCGGTTCATAAAACGCCGCAAATGCTCAGGGCTGGCTGTGGTGAAGGTCTCGTAAATAGCCTGGTTAGGGTCTCCCACGCGCACCCAGTTCCCGCCATCACCGGCCAGAAGCGAGAGGATTTCCTCCTGAAGCAGAGAACTGTCCTGGGCCTCGTCCTCAAGGATGTATGGCCAGCGGCGGCGCAGGCGGGTCAGGAATTCCGGGTCGCTTTGCAGGACTTTGAGCGCCAGCCGAATCAAGTCGCTGAAATCGACCGCAGAGCGGTAAGCCAGCGCTTGCTGGTATGAGATATAGATGTCCAACCCGAAATCAAGCAGCGGGTGGCGGATTTTTGCCTTGTCTAGTGAGTCAGTCAGGATTTGCGGGGTGGCCTGTAAATCTTTAGCCTGGCTGATAAAATTTCCAGCCAGACTGATTAGCCCCTCCTCCCACTTTTGGTAAAGGTGGGGGTTTGCATCCAGATTTGTCTCCGGGTCGGTCCAGGTGTCATAGAAATCAGGGTGAGAACGCAGCCATCCGCGCACTGCATTTCCCAGGATTTCGTTCGTCTCCCGTTCATCGACGATGGTGAAGCGGTCTGAGAGCCCGGCTAATTCCGGCCGTTCGCGCACGATATCATGTGCCAGGCCGTGCAGGGTGCGGATGCGATAGCCTAATTCGGGCAGCAGACCGTATTCCTTCATGAACGCAGCGATCCGGCTGCTGAAATTATCCACCGCTGAATTAACCAGCGTTACGACGAGAATTTCCTGGTCGTCTGCCAGGGCATTGGACGCGATCAGGTCAGCAGCCAACCTGGAAAGCGTGTGTGTTTTACCGCTGCCTGGCACTGCCGACACACCCATAAATCCGCCCGTGTAGGCAAGTACCTCCTGCTGTTTGGGGCGGGGATTAAACATGATTAACCTCGCCACCGCGTGTTCGCCGCAAAATCGACTGTACCGCCTGCAACAAAGGCCCTTTTTCTTCCGACCCGCGCTCGTTGATTCGTGCAGCGCAAAGGTAAATGTGTTCGCCGCAGCGTGATATCAAACCACCGACCAGCCGCTGGAGAGTCTCCTGGTTGGTAGCAAAGTCATCGGCATCCGTCCAAGGACGGTCCGGCACCCAGCGCCTTGAAAGCACATGCGGGTGGGTGAGAGGCTGGTATAAACGCTCCCACCAACCCAGGCTGCCGATGTCCAGCCAGAATTGGTATCGCACAGGCTGGTTCGATATTAGAAAGGAGTAGGCGGGGGCAATGAAAACAGCATCTTCCGCATCATTATCCACCGGCTGCAGGT
>JAJZTR010000173.1 GCA_021848775.1 Chloroflexota bacterium
AGCATGTTGTGAGCTTCGGGATGTGCTTTTTCGATCTCGTCGAATACGACAATCGAATATGGGCGCCGCCGGATGGCTTCGGTAAGCTGCCCGGCTTCTTCGTAACCAACATATCCAGGGGGCGCTCCGACCAACCGGCTGACGTTGTGGCGTTCCATGAACTCCGACATATCCAATTGAATGAGCGCATCTTCACTGCCGAACAGGAAACGGGCAAGGGCCTTGGTCAGCTCGGTCTTGCCGACACCGGTTGGGCCAAGGAACACAAAGGAACCAATCGGACGGCGCGGATCTTTCAGGCCGGAGCGGGCACGCCGCACGGCTTTGGAAATGGTCTCGACAGCCTCCTCTTGCCCGATGATGTACCCGCGCAATTCGTCTTCCATGTGCAGCAGGCGCTCCGACTCGGCCTGTGCCATTTGCATCACCGGCACGCCGGTCCACATTGACACCAGTTCGGCAATATCGTCTGCGCTGACAATCGGGCTGGTCGAACGGTCCCATCCGGTACGCAGTTCTTCCAGCTCGGATTCGAGGTGAGCTTCCTGCTCCAAAAGCTCCTGGGCATCATCAAAACGCCCATCTTCCAGAGCCAGAGAATGATTCTCGCGCACCTCGCGCAGTTTGGTTATCACATTTTTTGCGTTGGCAGCCGCCTGACTTTTGTACATGCGAACCCGTGACGAAGACTCATCGATCAAATCGATGGCTTTGTCTGGCAGGAATCGCTCGGTAACATAGCGGGCGGACAAGCGGACTGCCGCCTCGATCGCCTCATCGGAAATCACCAGCCGGTGGTGTTCTTCGTAGGCACTGCGAATACCATGCAGAATCTGGATGGTCTCTTCCACAGTCGGCTCTTCGACGGTGATGGGTTGGAAGCGGCGTTCGAGGGCCGCGTCGCTTTCGATGTGTTTGCGATACTCATCGAGCGTGGTCGCGCCAATCACCTGCAGCTCACCGCGTGAGAGCGCGGGTTTGAGGATGTTAGCTGCATCCACCGAGGAACCGGCAGAACCGGCGCCTACCAGCATATGGACTTCGTCGATAAAGAGGATAGCCCCGGAGGCCTTGAGTTCATCAATGACCCGTTTGAGGCGTTCCTCGAACTGACCGCGGTACATGGTTCCGGCGACCAGCGAGCCAACATCCAACTGCAGAACCTGTTTGCCAAGCAGCGGTGCTGGCACGTCTCCTTCCACAATACGCTGGGCTAACCCTTCGACGATGGCCGTTTTGCCAACGCCAGGTTCGCCGATCAATACCGGGTTGTTTTTATTGCGGCGGGCGAGAATTTGAATCACCCGTTCAATTTCCATTTGGCGGCCGATGACCGGATCAAGTTTATCTTCCTCGGCCATGGCTGTCAGATCGGTGGCAAGCTGATCCACAAGTGTGGTCTTTTGCCCCTTGGTTTCTTTTTGTTGTTGGGCAGGAGCAGCGCTGCGGGGGCTGGCGCCTTGTGGGGCGCTGCTGCTTTCCTGCAGTACGCGGCGGGTTTGCCGGCGGATTTGCTCGGGGGTGATGCCCAGTTTGCGCAAGACTTCCATCGCCTTGCCCTCGTTGGATCGAACCAGACCAAGCAATATATGTTCAGTACCTATATAGTGATGCCCCATACGACGGGCTTCTTCGATGGCGTATTCCAGCACCTGTTGGACCCCGGGTGAGAGGTCGATCTTCGCAGCGCGGGTTTGACCGATGCCGCTCAGGCGTTCCACCATCTCCTGAACCCGTTCGGGTTCCAGGCCTAAATCACGCAGGACACGACCTGCTATTCCGCCTTCCTCCTGGATCAGGCCCAACAGCAGATGCTCGGTGCTAATGGTCGGCTGGCGCATCCGTTCAGCTTCCTGATGAGCCAGACTGAGCACCCTTCGAGCTCGTTGGGTGAAACGTTCCATACCGGACAAGGCAAAATCCTCCTCTACCTACAAATAAACAAACTCTAAAGAATTAGCATTATTACGGGGAGCAAGCTCCCTGCAGCCGCCGGGGCGGTCAGATAAGACATAAATCATCTAGTTTCGATTCTACCAGAGTTTAAAAGCTTGTCGAGTCACCTGTTTGGGGGATTAAAAAAGCTGCGCCAGAGGATTTACTTTGCACGATCCAGGCACTAAGGAGAAATGTTTTTATATCCTGAGCCCGGCTTCTCGAAGGTTCTCATATATACTTATGTTTGCCTTGATAACCCCTTTTTTTAATCGCATGGATAAAACAGGATGAATTCTGCAAGGCCCCATGGCAGCCAAAAACAAAATCGCACAATCCAATCTTTGCTGGTTGTTCTGATTGTTGCAGGCAGCTTTGGGGTATTCTGGTTCTTTGTTTCATACTCCGGTGTCAATGCCAATGAGCGGGCTGGTCTGGACGGCATGCTTTCCGGTGAAGCGCATCGTCCCTTCGTCACCCGGGTGCTTGTCCCCTGGTTGACCAACGGGACAGCGGCACTCCTGCCTGAATCTGCCTCGGAAAGAGCTGTGACTGCCGTCGAAACCAGCAGCTTTCTGACCTCGCTGCTGGAAAAGTATCAAGCTCCGCATGAACGGGCATTGGAGGGCTTGATATCGCTGGGCTGGCAGCTTGCCGGCATTCTCGGATTTGCTTTCACCCTGCGGGCGCTGGTCCGGAAAGTTTATCAAGCCCCGGAATTATTCCCGGAACTGGTAACCATCGGCGGGTTGGCTGCGCTGGCACCCATGCTGCTGTTTGGCTACATTTACGACCTGCCTAACCTGTTTTTGACCACGCTGGGATTATATTGCATCGTTTCAGGAATGAAAATTCGCTATCACCTCGTTTTTGTGCTGGGGCTGCTCAATAAAGAAACGGCGATCGTGCTTATCGTTCCGGCTGTGCTGCTGGCATGGGATTTTCCGCGGCCAGTGGTATCCAAAATTTTGACCAGTATTCTGATCCAGATCGGGATCTTCGCGGCAGTCCGGGTTCCAATCAATATGCTCTACCGTGACAATCCTGGTGGAGCCTTTGAGGTTCATTTGCTCGATCATCTCGATGTGTGGGTTAACTATCCAGTCATTGGCATCGTCAGTGTTTTGGCAGCGATTGGCATGCTTTGGCTGGTGTTCAGCCGGTGGCGGCAAAAACCGGCCGCAGCGGTGCTTGGCGCGCTTCCCGGCCTTGGACTGCTGGTGCTGTTTGTCATCAGCGGCATTCCCTTTGAAATACGCGTGTTTTACGAGGTCTATTCAGCCGGCTACCTGTGCATTCTGGCGACCATCACCGCGCGAAAGTCGCCGCTGGAATCGCGAATTCCGACCATGCAGGAATGGCTCCAAAGCCTGCCTTTGCTGTTTGGACGGAAAACGATAGGCGCTGGCGAAAGGCAGCTCTAATCGTTCAGCAGGTAAGCTAGAATCCACTGCGTGGTTGCGGTTAAAGCCTCGCTGTGGGTGCGCTCATAGTTGTGCGAGGCATCGACACCCGGACCGATCAGTGCTACCTTCAGGTCTGCACCGGTGCGCAGCAAGGCGCTGCCGTCTGAACTGTAATAGGGGTAAATATCCACTTTGTGGGGAATGTTGTTTTCTTCTGCCAACCGGCGCAGCTGCGTGCTGAGCCCGTGGTGGTACGGCCCGCTTGAGTCCTTGACGCACACCGTGGCATGGAATTCATCGGAGGTTTGCCCTTCACCTACCGCTGCCATGTCCACCACCACCAGCTCGCCAACATCGTTTGGGAATCCGGTGGAGGCGCCGTGGCCGACTTCCTCGAAATTGCTGAACAGAAAATAGGTGGTCTGCAGCGGCTTAAGACCTGCGGCATGCATCGACTGGGCCGCGGCTGCCAGGCAGGCGACACAGGCCTTGTCGTCCAGGTGGCGCGAGCGCACAAAACCGTTGGTGATTTCCACCCGCGGATCGAACGCTACATAATCCCCCACATTGATTCCCAGATCACGCGTTTCCTTCTCGCTGACGGTGCGCTCATCCAACCGGATTTCGAGCATTTCAGCATCGCGCGCCATGCTCGAGGTCTTCGCGCCGTGCACGTGGCTGGAAGCGGCCTGTATGAGAATGCTTCCACGGATTTTCTTACCCTCGAGCGTAATCACGGTGCAGCCTTCGCCTTCCACTGCATTCCAGGGATAGCCCCCCAGCTGGGTCATACGCAGCCGTCCGTTGGATTTGATTTCTTTGACCATGGCACCCAGGGTATCAATATGCGCCGTGAGCGCGCGGGGGTGATCGCTGCGCCCGCCGGGCCAGGTAACCAGCAGCGCTCCCTTGCGCGTGCGCTCCAGCTTGAGCTGCTGAAAACTTGCCAGGGCGTTTTCTGTGTAACGGATGGCTTCATCGGTATAACCGGTGGGGCTGGGCGTATTCAGCAACCCGGCCAGGAAATCGAGCAGGTACATGGTATCAACGGTTGGAAGGGTCATATTGCCTCGATAATGCGGGAATATCTGAACGTTTAACCGACTTGAGGGCCGGGCGGGATACCTTCGAAGGAGGCGATCTTCTCACGCCATTCATCCCAGATCGGCACGCTCTTCCTCTGGTGGTAATCATAGGTCACCATGATGAATTCGGCGCGGGACTTGGCCTCGCCGGTAACTTCGTTTTCGATAATAAATTCCATGGTCATGCTTTTTTTGCCCAGGCGGGAAATCTGCATCCCGACGCGGATCTTTTCATCATGCTGGATTGGTGCCAAAAATGCGATGTGGACATCTGCCACGATCAGTGGAAATTCGAGAAAATTATGCCCTTCGAACAATCCCAGATGCATCAAATAAGACAACCGGGTATGCTCCATGTACGTTAAAAATCTGGCGTTATTAATATGCCACTGCGGATCGAGGTCGCCGTAACGCAGCTGAATGGGAAGGAAATATCGGAATTCGGTCATAGCTGAAATTATAACTGGATGCCTGACGTACGTCGAGCAGGTTGACCGGGCTTTCCTGTGAGGACGCTAAATGTCATGCCAAGGGAAGAGGTTAGTCACTTGTGGGATAATTCACGTTCCAATACACTAGATTAATAACAAGACTAAAAAGGTAAAAAAATCAGATTAAGGGGATGTGCCGCCATGCAAATTACAAGACAAGCCGATTACGCACTTAGGGCAATGATATTCCTCTCAAAATTGGAACAGAATGAACGGGCGGCTACCAGTCTAATCGCTGAAGAGCAAAAGATTCCGCCTTCATTCCTGGCCAAAATCATTTCGCAGCTATCCATCGCCGGATTGATCCACACCTCCCGCGGTGCACGCGGTGGCGTTTCGCTGGCGCGGTCGCCGGAAAATATTTCTATCCTCGAGGTCGTCGAAGCCATCGATGGACCGTTGACGCTTAACGAATGCACGCATGCGGAGGATGGCTGCCCGTTCGGTGAGGATTGCCCGATCCGCCCGGTGTGGTGCGAAGTTCAATCCGATCTGGTGGAGCGGCTGCGCAAGACTACCTTCGCTTCCCTTCTCCCAACTGCCGCCTGATTCACACGACCATGCCTGCCGCGGTCCCGATTAGCCGACAGTGGGTGATCGTTCTGAAGAATGGGGATGTGGTCGTCGAT
>JAJZTR010000174.1 GCA_021848775.1 Chloroflexota bacterium
CTGTGGGAAGGTCTCAGCATAAAAGATGCGAATTGCCTCAGCCAACTCGCTTTTCGATGTGCCTAGTGTTGGATAGAATACCAGATCGAATTGCTCTTCCAGGGTAAGGGCAGGGGTTTTCTTTTCCAACATCCCCTTAATAGCTGCTTTCATCGCTGCCATCATGGTTTCAGGAGAGGCCCATGGAAGGATTGCTTCCGACAGTCGTTTGAAATAGACCTTCTGAAAGGCGTTGATATCGTTATTTAATAGTGTATCGTCTAAATCAATCAGAAGTGTGAGGGTCATGATAATGATTTGCTTATTTCAGGCGGCAGCGGATGGCATTGACCACATCCTACCTGTGGTTCAGCCACTTTTTGATTCGATTTTGTGCAATAGGCACTTACAACCACCTGTTTTTTGAATATACCAAAATTCCTTTTGACTTCTCCATGCAGGACCATATGCTCGCATGCATTTGCACGGATGATTGCCGGCACCGGGCATGTTTTACATAGATTGGGTTTCCAATCTCCGGGCGGAGGCGTATTCCCAATTAGGCGGCATTCTTCATGATTCTTGCCGCGGTGATAATCCCCGTAGAAGTAACGACATTCAACTCCGGCTGGTGTACGCATCCTTGATAATCCTTCGTATTATGTTAACACGCTGCCTGTTGTCAGGTCAGAATGTTGCGTCCCAGACTGTTTTGTAAATCTTTTATCTATTGCACTCGGGTTACATAAGTCCCGGTACGGGTGTCGACCCGAATTGTATCCCCTTCGTTGACGAAGTTCGGTACTTGAACCTGGACTCCGGTTTCTACGGTGACATTTTTCGTAACGCCTGTCGCTGTGTCCCCGCGAACCGCTACATCAGCCTGGATAATCTTCAGGTCTACTGTCGTGGGGAGTTCGACATCCAATGCTTCAGTACCATAGAAGGTAAGTTTTACTGCCATTTCTTCTTTCAAGAATCCAGTATATTCGCCTAAGATATCAGCCCGAAGCGGGTACTGCTCAAAATTTTCCTGATCCATGAAATAGTAAGTTTCACCGTCTGTGTAAAGGTATTGAGCCATGTGATAATCCAGGCGGGCATCCTGAACACGTTCGCCGGACTGAAAGGTTTTTTCAATGGTGCCCCCGCTGCGCAAATTGCGGGCTTTAATGCGGATTGTAGCGTTACCACGACCAGGTTTGTGATGGCTGTATTCCAAAACCTTATACAGGCTGTCATCATATTCGAAGGTAACACCTTTGCGCAAATCATTCACGTCTATCATAAACAACCAACCTTATCCTATGAGAGTTTTAAACGTTCCGATTATAGCGCAGGCAGGCGGGCATGGCAAGGAGTGGAGTCAGAGAGAGAAAAAAACCAGGTGAGTCAGATCTCTCACCTGGTTTTGAATATGTAGGATTTGAAATTTCTATGGCAGCAGATAATGCTTGAAAAAATCGGTTCTGGGCGGTTATCCTAATTTCGGTTCGATTAACCCATAGGTCCCGTCGCGCCGGGTATATAGTACATTAATCGCGTCTGTGGTGGCATTGTAAAATACAAAGAATTCATCGTGACCCAGCAGCTTCATTTGTTCAATCGCTTCAAGTTCATCCATGGGGGTTAAAGTGAAAGTCTTTCGGCGCACGATCGACTGTGCTTCTTCACTTGTTTCCAGTTCAACGGGTTCAGGGACAACCTGTGAGGCGGGAACACCATCTCCTCGACCGCGTTGATGTTTTCCTTTATAACGTTCGATCTGGCGCTGCATTTTATCGACAGATGTGTCGACGGCGGCAAAAAGGTCATCCGCACGCTCTTCGGTGCGGAGGATAAAACCTCTTCCACGGATGGTAATTTGTGCTACATAGCGATCCGTGGCACTGCGTGCAGATTTTACATACGACAGATCAACCCTGGTGGAATCCACATTTCCAATGTGGCGGCCTAACTTGCCCACTTTCTTTTCGATATATTCGTTGACACGATCGTTCATTTCTAAGTTGCGGGCGAACGTTTCAATTTTCAGGTCCATCGTATCCTCCAGTTGAAAATAAAGATCTGCTGACTTTCGCGGTAAATTACCGTTTCTAGCATTATATTTAGTATAACTTAACTGATGTGAATATGCCCTGCGCGGGCCAGAGTTAATCCGTATACATGACTAGCACCACTCTTAAGTAGAGCCAGCGCGCAAGCCTGCATCGTTGCGCCGGTTGTGGCCACATCATCAATGACCAGAATCGATTTTCCAGTCGCGATCGCAGGGTTAGCCTCAAAAGCTTCTAAAACATTCAGTCGCCTTTCTTCCCCGGACAGGCCGACCTGAGAGATTGTATCTTTCGACCTGACCATTACCCCGGGATAAAATGGAATGCGGTTGGTAAAACTGACCCACCGTGCGATCATAGCTGCCTGGTTATAGCCGCGCGTCTTCAATCTTTTTCGGCTGAGGGGCACTGGTGAAATCAGGTCTACATGCCAACCGGAACCGGTAAGAAGCGCGGAAAGCGGCCTGGCTAATTCTTCACTTACGCCAAGGTCATTCCGATATTTAAGTTTGTGGATGGCTTCTCTTAAAGCCCCTTCGTATAAGCCCCATGAACGTAAGGCGGTGAAAGCCGGGAAAACCGTTGCGCATTCCTGACAGAGTTCAGTGGTCGTTTGCGGAATCCCGCACATGGGGCAAACTCGTTGTTGATCAATGACTTTGATGCTCGTCGTGCATGCAGAGCAGAGGCGGACACCTGGTGTCGAGCAAGCAGCACAACGAGGTGGGTAGATCCAGTCCATCGCCTGCCAAAAAAGCCGATGGACCAGATGAACCTTCGAAATTCGGGTATCAACCGTCACTTGACCTCCTGTTCAGTATGCAAACAGGCTGGGGTTGGTTGTGGTTTGTGTCTTTTACTATTTGCCGGCTTAGATCACTGACCAATCCCGAACATTCCACCCAGCGCAGATTGCATCAACTTTAGGGCGGCAGGGGTCATCAAGACGATGATCAGTGAAGGGAATATCAAAAGAGTCATAGGAATGAGCATTTTTAATGGAGCTTTGTGGGCTTCTTCTTCAGCCAATTGACGGCGTTTTACGCGCATCTGGTCTGATTGGATTCGCAGAACCTTCGAAAGGCTGACACCGAGCTGTTCACTTTGGATCACCGCGGCCACAAAACTGGTCATTTCAGGAATGTCAATTCGTTCTGCCATATCCCGTAAAGCTTCCCGGCGTACTTTGCCTAATTGAATTTCCTGGATTGCACGGGCAAATCCCATGGATAGTTCTGAGGCCCATTTTTCACTGACTTTAGCCATGGCAGCTTCGAATCCCAGACCAGCCTCAACACAAATTGTCAGCAAATCGAGCGCATCTGGCATAGCTTTGCGCACTTCTTTTTGCCGGCGGGTAATTTTACTGGATAGCCAGAGTTGAGGGAAATAAAAGCCCAGGATAGCAAACACCAGACTCACGATAAATATCCGACTCCCGGACCAATTGGCATTTCCAAGGCTGGTGAAAAGGAAGACAATACCAGCAAAGAGCAGCCCTATGAAGAGCTGTGAAGCCAAAATCATGGATGGTTCAATCCGGGCAGATACCCCCGCCAGCTCTAATTTCCGTGAAATAGAGTTCATCGCATTTTGTGGCGTGAAGCGGGTGGCAAGTTCACCAAGTTTACGAGCGACCGGATAGATTATGCGTTCAGTAAAAGGTTGTGATAGTTCCAGCTCGCGCAAGTCTGGCATTTCTCCAGTTTGGCTAAACTCTTCCAACCTGGCTTGCAGCGCACGATCGTTGTCCGACTCGGGATTACGCAACCCGATAATCGTGAGCGCAATTGCCGCGACGAGGATGATAACAATAATAATTAGTAGGAGGTCCATAGTAGTCTCCCGATCCTGCTATACTTCGATATCGCCAAGTTTTTTCATTGCAAAATAACCTGCAATGATCAAAATGGCAGAAACGCCCAGGGCAATGTACCCGCACACACCGCTATTTGGATCCAGGTAGGTCATTAAATAATCTCGATTAAGCACATACAAAATCAAAATGACGAAAATCGGCATCATCGACAGGAAACGTCCAGAATACATCACTTGGGTCGTCAGAACCCGGATTTCGCCTTTGATACGGACGCGTTCACGGATGGTAAAGGAAATGGTATCCAGGATTTCAGCCAGGTTACCGCCAACCTCACGTTGAACATTGATTGCCGTTATGACCAGATCGAGGTCATCTGATGGGATACGCAACAGCAAATTATCCAGGGCCCGCTCCATAGTAATACCCAGTTGCATTTCCTGGACGACCCGGCGAAACTCGTCGCTGATAGGAGAGGGAAGCTCCTTACTGACGGCCTCCATGGCTTGCATGGTGGAATAACCAGCTCGTAGACCGTTTACCATTAAATTAAGCATATCGGCGAGCTGTTCATTGAACTTCACCAGTCTTTTGTTTGTCAGACTGTTAATATACATATTTGGCAGGTATGCACCAGCCAGACCCCCAACAATCGCAAGAAGAATCGATTGTCGTCCAATGACATAACCGATTAAAGCGACCAGCGCAATGGATGCCACAACAGCGAAAATATATTCCCCGGGTTTCAACTTCAGGTCAGCCCGGCCTAATCTCTGTGAAAGCCGATCGCCGTAGGATGATTTTTCGACCCGCTTATTTAACCAGTCGGTAAACGGATTTTCCAATCCACCGCGCTTCGCTTCAATAGCGTCGGCTTCACGTTGATCTTCAACATATTTGCCTAATCGCTCCTCAACCATGCTTTTTTCACTGGTTAAGGAAACCGCGATCCCAATGATTAACAAAAACAACGCAATCCCACCGCCAAGAATTAAAACAACGGCTGGGTTAACATCCATAATCTCACCTGCTTCCTGTTAAACGGTTGAAATTGAGAGAATGTTGCATTAGCGTCGTCGTTCTCCCATACCCCACAAAGAGGGCGGCAAGTGAATACCAGCAGCTTCGATTTTCTCGTAGAACCGTGGGCGTAAACCGGTAGGCCGCAGTTTGCCGATGATTTTTCCGTTTTCAATGCCGGTTTGCTCAAAAACGTAAATATCGGTCATGGTCACAACATCGCCTTCCATCCCCGCGATTTCTGTTATGTTGACAACCTTACGAGTACCGTCACGCATGCGTTCTTCATGAATTACCAGATCAATGGCAGATGCGATTTGCTCGCGAATTGCCCTGACAGGCAGGTCCATACCCGCCATCATGACCATTGTCTCGAGGCGCGCTAGAGCATCACGGGGGCTGTTCGAGTGAAGGGTGGTCATAGACCCATCGTGACCTGTATTCATCGCCTGGAGCATGTCCAATGCCGCATCATCGCGGACCTCACCTACGATAATCCGATCAGGACGCATACGGAGTGTATTGATTACCAGTTGACGAATTGTGATTTCACCGCGACCCTCAATATTCGCCGGCCGCGATTCAAGCGTGACGACGTGTTCCTGGCGAAGTTGAAGTTCCGCCGCATTTTCGACCGTGATTATCCGCTCGTCGCCGGGGA
>JAJZTR010000175.1 GCA_021848775.1 Chloroflexota bacterium
GATATGCGCCGGCACGGTGTCGATAATCTTGCGATACTCCTCACGCTGCTGCCGGGTTTCCATGACCAGCAAGCGCTGCTCGGTCACATTTTGCAGGGTGCAGTAGATGTTGGGCACGCCGCTTTCAGGGTCTCGCACCACGCGACCGCTGATAGAGGTCAGGATCGTCGACCCATTGGCGTGCAGCATCTCAAGTTCGGTCTCGAAACTGGTTTTGCCTCTTTTATTGATCTTATCAAAGGTGGTCCGAAAAAGATCCTGCGAGACTGCCGCGATAAACTGCGAAAAGGGTTTGCCAATCACTTGATCCGAGCTGTACCCCAGCGTCTCGCACCACAACCGGTTCACCTCCAAAATCACGGCATTGCTGTCCAGCGAATGAAACCCCACCGGCGCGTCCTGATACAGCAGGCGGAATCGCTGCTCGCTTTCCTGGCCGAGATTCTGCGCTGCCTCCAGGTTTTTCAATTCCCGATACAGAATCCCTGCGAGCAGCACTGCGGTGATTGCTATAAATACCCAACCCTTATAGATGGAAATCGAGCGCACCACATTCGAATCGGAGACCAGCGCAAACAGGATCGAATCGGATGCCAGAATCCAGACCGCGCTGACCACGGTGTAAAGAATGATGATGCGGGAAATGATTTTTCGGCGTGTGGATCGCATGATCGGATATACCTTTAACAGGGGACGAGGCATACCCCGGCCCCCTCCCCTCATCCGACCTGTAATAAAAAACGAATTAATACCTATTGTAAATAATACCGACCAGGATTACAACCCGATCCGCCCCTGTTGCTAACCATGGATTATTATACCATTTTACCTGCTCTCTTAGTTTGTTTTCGTCAAAGTCCCGGCGCGAATAGACTGTCTACCCCCTCCCGCCTTTTATTCATACACCTGATTACGGACAGGGCAGGCATCGACGGATTACTTCATTTTGATTGGGAAACCAGGGCTTGACGCCGTTATTAAAATTACCAGTGTCCCCTCCCCTGGGGAAAACCCGCGAAACCCAATATAAATCTATACGCATTATATTTTAATGACAGGACAGGGTCATTTCATGGTGTACCTGAGTCAACCAGCTGCATTAATTTCGAAAATACCTTGCCTCATTTCGACCGGCGAGATTTTCCACCCCTGCCGGATATCTTGACGCAGACATACCTGACCCTGGGATGTGTTTTTCTGTCTCCCTGGTACTTGACCCAACGGCCGCATATTTTTGGTTAAGCCAGTCATGCATGAGCAAAGCGGCGAACAAATAACCCCTCATGCAGAGGGGTTTTCTAGAGCAGCTTATTAATAGAAACCTGCCAGGTCTAATACGCTTCGCTCTCGTCCTCGAACTCGGCTGAGTACCAGACGCCATTTTCCGTCTGACCGGTTTCGGCCTGGTCGGCGGGCGTCAGCGGATCATCCATGCGCACCTGCAGCTGGATGCCGGCGGTGCGCACCCCGTTGGGGGTCATCACGCGCCGCACGTTGTAGCGCAGGAAGTGACGTTTTACCAGATCATTGTTGAGCACATCCTTGACCGTGCGCACGCTGACGGATGCGCGCTGCGCGATCTCGCTCATTTCGGTCTCGATGCTGTTGCGCAGCTCGCCGGTCTTGGGATTCCAGTAGCACATCGAACGCGCCGCCAGAATCACGGTGAAGGCCGAGTGACCAATCAGCGGCAGCCACTGCTGGAAGAAATACAGGGTCAGGAACATGCCGCGCTCGGGCTGAATCACGCGTGCCCGCTGGCTGCCGTACGCCCGGCGCAGCATCAGCTTCCGCGGGCTGGCTTTGCCGTTTTCCCCTTCCCCCTCCGCTTCCCCCTCCCCCTCCGCAGCCGGCTCGTCCTCATCCACTTCCCCGCTGACAGCTGCCGGCGGAACAGGGCCGGATTCTACCGTCTTCCGGTTCGCGGTCTCATGGAACGCGTTGGCTACCACCACCCGCAGCGTGACCGGCTCGTTCAACATCCCGTTCAGCATGGAGGTAATGCGGTTTTTCAGGCGGCTCTCGACCCATTCCTGGTTGAAGGCGTTCAAAGCTCCCAATCGGAAAACGCGTTCCGCGTAGCCCAGCGGTTTGAGCGGCTGCACCCAGGTCTCATAATCGGCGCGGCTCATCTCAGAGCGCAATTGCCCCGAGACCATTTCCCAGGCCTCGCGGTAGTCAGGCTTACGAATTGCGGTCGCTTGCGGTTGAACCACCTGTTCCATTCAACCTATCCGCCAGGGAATCAGATCCCTGAGCTTTCCATTGCCGGTTTGGCGGAACCAGCGCTTCCACTGCCTGTCGTCAACCGTTGAATCTGTTCCTCGAGGAAGGCCACCACTTTGGCAAAGTCTTCCTGCCGGATGTCTTCGGTGCGGCTGACGCCGGTCATGCGGGTAATGTCCATGTAAATGCCTGGGTAGGGTTTTACCACCCCTTTTTCCTGCAACAGACCGCCCAGCGCGGCTACCATCTGGCGGAGCTGACCCATGTGCTCGGGCGTGAGGCGCGCCTTCGGACCGGCGGTTGCCTCCAAACGGGTGACCTGCTGCCGCAGCCCGCCAAAGGCTGCGCGAATCTGGTCCACCTTGTCCTCTTGCGCCCGGCGAAGTTCAGCCAGCTCCGCCTCCACTTTTTTTGTGAGGCTCTCCTCGAAGATTTCCTGTTCAGCCACCATGCGCGAAATCGATTCGCGCAGAAACTGGATTTCTCCACGCTCGCTGATTCCAAAGTGCTCAGCCAGAACGGTGTGGGCTTCATCCAGGAAGGACATCAGCAAACTGCGTGACTCTTCGTTTTGAATTCTTTCCAGTTCCACCCCCGTCAGGAATAAGGGGATGGCCGAGGCCATCAGGCACAGCGAAGGCTGCGGACCGCCGGCGGTGGTGATCAGGATGTTGGCGGTGTAGGGTGCAAAGTAACTCTGCTGCCGCAGCAGGCGGCGGCGCTGGGCGCGCGAGTCGAGCCCAAAGGCGTCGCATAAGGAACGCATTGAAACATAGCCCCGGCCGTCTTTGAGATCGGCTGTGAGAATCTGCTTTCCGCGAAATGTCAACGATCGCTCGCGGTCGGGGCGGAATACGGCAGGATCAGGGTTTGACATGAATGCGGCTTCCTCCTGGGTTGGTCTTAAGGTGAGGCTGTGACGGCCCTCCCCCGAAAAAACTTGCGGTTTCTGCTGGTCGACCGGGCATTTTGACCATTTCGTGTAAGCAATTATTTCTAGCGAAAATAAGGATCATTTGTGGTAGAAAAATCAACGACCCCGCACCATGCGCTCGACCAGTTCGTTGAGATCGTTGGCGTGATAATCGGGCGGGAGCTGCTCCAGCCGCGCGGTGCAGATGCGTGAAAGAATACCGACCGTCTCCCCGATGGAGACCTTGCGGCCGAGCAGCGTGGTCAGGCGGTCCTGCCATTCTTCTAATTCACTGGTTTCACCCCTGGTCAGGGTGAGACCCACTTTGGTCCGCGGAACAATGGACGGCGGACGCCCAACCGGGCGGGCCTGCGGCTCGGTCAACTGGCGCCGCGCTTCATAGAGCTGGACCCAGGCGTTGCTGGTTTGGGAAGATCCAGTTTTCATAGTTTGGTCACCTCGCGGACAACTTCAAGGTTGATCATGCTCAGGTTGTTGTACAGCACAAAATCGGTTGCCAGCGCGCAAATTCGGATGATCTCGCGCGGCACCCCCTGTGAGGTGTCATAGAGCATTTCAAAGGCGTCATCGTCGATGAACGCCTCCTGCCGTCCAGCCACCTGCAAGCGGAACACCACCATCTGCAGCGAGCTCGAAAGGGTAAGCGGCGGCAGCGCCAACCGCACGAAAACGCGTGCGTTGACCGCGCGATTGGTCTCGAAAAGCGAATTCATCTCGCGCTGGCCAAAGGCCAGGATCTGCACGACCTTGGCATCGTAATCAAAATTGTAAAGTCGATGAATCACTTCGAGCGCGTCCGGATCCATCAACTGGGCATCATCGAGTAAAATGATGACATTGCGGTTGGAAGTGTAGGTGGCAGCCATCTTCTCCTCCAGCGTCTCCATCTGACGTTGAAAGGAGCGCTGGGCTGGCAGCGACAGCGCCTGCGAAATCTGGCGGGCGGCATCCATGGCTGAGCGGAAGGCGGCGGTGTGGATGTAGGCGGTTTCCACCGAGCTTTCGCTGGCGTACACATCATACAGCCGCCGCGCCAGCGAGCTCTTTCCCATGCCCATCTCCCCGGTGATCAGCGCCAGCCCGCGGCGGCGTGAAACCACCCCCACCGCCTGACGATAGACAGCCAGATGTTCTGGACCGAGGTAAAGATAACGCGGATCAGCCGATAATTTGAATGGATCTTCCTTCAGCCCCAGGCGTTCAAGATGCGCCAGCCGCCACTCTTCATCCTGTAATGAACCAGCCATGCAGACTCCTCCTGATGACACCCATTATTGCACTAAATCAGGGAAAATACAATAGAATTAGCGTAATTAACTGGAATTGGTCGATTAAATAACCCAATTAGTTGAATTATACCGTTATTTATGCTAAACTATCCATGGGAAGTTCTTAATTGCAGTGAATACCTCTTTTTCCTTCCGAATTAATGCATTTAATGATTTTGTGCGCGTGGTTCCGATTCGTTACCGTGGTTACACTTTGCTCTAGAGAAGGCTGGCATGGCAGTCACGATCACAATTGCGAATGAAAAAGGCGGCGTGGGCAAGACAACCACCGCGGTTAACCTGGCGGCCGGCCTGGCGCTGCGCTTGAGCCATAACGAAGGGGCGGCCGGACGGGTGCTGCTGGTGGACATGGATCCGCAGGGGCACGCGCTGCTGGCGACGGCGTTTGGCACGCCCGCGGTGGATTCGCGCACAGGACTGGCGTCGCTGCTGATGGAATCCCCTCCCCCGTCCGTTCAACGCCTGATCCAGCGCGCGGAATACCACCCCAATCTGTTTGTCATTCCCAGCAGCCGGCCCTCCATGGTGGAAGCCGCCCGCCTGCTCCCGACCTTGATGGCCAACGAAACACGGCTGAACCGCGCGCTGGCGCCGGTGGCGGATCAATTCGCCTTCATCGTCATCGATACGCCGCCCACCACCGGCGATTTGCTGGTTAATGCGCTGGTGGCGGCGGATCTGGTGTTGATCCCGGTGGAGACCAGTTACCTGGGGGTCTCCGGCTTGCGCGAGCTGCAGAAAACGATCGATCTGGTGCGGCTGCACTTCCGCCCGACGATCGAGATTCTGGGCTATTTACCCACACTGACCGAGGAGCAGCGCAGCGAGGCGCAGGAAATACTGGTGGAATTGAAAAAGCGCTACCCGGATTTGCTGCTGCCCGCCATCCACAAGTCTTCCGATCTGGCGTATGCGCACTCGAGCCATATGGACGTGTTCACCTACCGCCCCCCGCGTTCGCGGCGCGGCGATCAGATCGCGTCCAGCTCGCGCGCTACCCAGGAGTACGCCGATCTGGTCGAGCGCATTCTTGTGCGCGCCGGTCTGGCTGACACCGCCTGAATCCCTG
>JAJZTR010000176.1 GCA_021848775.1 Chloroflexota bacterium
TCATTCAGTGCGGTCTTGCCCGGGTTGGTGAAGGTGATGGCTGCGCTGCCTTGATAGGTTTCGCTGCCGGAGGTCAGGTCGAACACCAGGTCGTAGCAGGTATCCACGCCCAGGGTGTCCCAATCCAGGATCCTGTCAGGGCGCAGGGCTTTAGACTGGAATTCAGGGTCGCAGGCTGCGATGGCATCCGCGCTCGAAAGGATCGGTAACGCGTCGTCAGGCTGTATGTCGGTGCTGCCAGGTGTGGCAGTAGGTGGTTGAGGAACAACGGTGAGTTGGATGGGCTGGCAGGAGGCGAGCAGCAGCATGAAGACAGCCCCAAAAATACCCTGGACTTTCCAGCGATACCTCATGCCTGGCCTCCCTCATGGGCACCCGAGTTCTTCAGGTCCACCGTGGATTATACCCCTGCGGGTTAAAATGCCCCCGTTTCAAGCCTGACATGGTGAGGTTGATTATTCAGATTTTATTTAAATCCGGCTCAGATTTGCGATAAACTGTCTGTGAAATTGCTTAAAGAGCGCGCAGAAGGGAACCACGGTATGGGATAATCGAGTAAATCAAATCCAACGGCTTTCTAAACAGAATTTAAATAAAATTATGCTAACCTTGTTACGATAGATGGTTCAGAATAAATTTCTGAATACCAGGAGGCGTATGGCCGAAACGATTATGGTGGTGGACGATCAGTCCAGCGTCCGCCAGCTTTTGCAGGAATATCTGACCGAGCAGGGATACCGGGTCGTAACCGCGCCGGATGGGCAAAATGCTTTGTATATGGCCCGGCATGAGCAGCCTGACTTGATTCTGCTGGATATCATGATGCCCAAAATGGATGGATATCAATTCCTGCGCCAGTTCAGGCTGGAGCGCCGTACGCCGATCATCATCATCACCGCCCGCGATGAAGAAACCGATGCGGTGCTGGGTCTCGACCTTGGCGCGGATGATTACGTGACCAAGCCCTTCCGCATGCGCGAGCTCATGGCGCGCATCCGTGCGGTTTTGCGCCGGGCAGATGGCAGCGCTGAACGCTTCGAACTGCTGCGCGTGGGGGATGTGGTGCTGGATGAACGCGCCCACGCGGTTGCTGTGCGCGGTATGCCGGTCACGCTGACCCTCATCGAATTTAACATGCTGGCTATTTTAATGCGTTCACCCGGGCGGGTTTTCACCCGCAACGAACTCATGGATTTACTTTCCAGCAGCGGTTTCGCCGGCCTGGACAGCACGCTCAACGTCCATGTACGCAATTTGCGCATGAAAATCGAGCCTGACCCTTCCAATCCTAAACACATCGAAACCATTTTTGGGGTCGGTTACCGCTTTCAAAAATTGAGCTAACGATGGTTAACAAATCGCTCTACTGGAAAATTGCGCTGGCATTTGTGCTGGTCGCCTTTGTTACTGCGGGTCTGGTGACCATATTCATTCGTGCCACCAGCACGAACCGCCTTTCTCAACTGGTTCTGGATCAACAGCGCGAAAGGCTGCAGGCCTTTCTGGTTGATTATTATGAAACGTATGGAACCTGGGACAACCTGCTGCGCGATTGGCAGGCGATACAATTCGAACGAGGCATGGGCGGCATGGGGATGGAAATGGGTGGATTGGGTCAAACTAATCCCCAGCACATGACCATGGAGGGACGCAGTCTTTACGGATTGGCGGATGCCGCCGGTCGCGTGATTATTCCGGTGGGTTCCTTTGATAAGATTGGTCAGCAGCTGACCAAAGGCGAATTGAGATCGGGCAGCGATATCACGGTGGGAGGCAAGCGGGTGGGGGTGCTGCTTACGGTCGCCAGCCTGCCGGGGTATAACGCCGCCGAAACGCAATTTTTGCGGCGCACCAACCAGGCCCTGGCTTTATCCATGGCGGGCGCGCTGATCGTGGCGCTGCTGGCCGGGTTGGTCCTGGCGCGCAATCTTACCCGGCCTCTGCGGGCGCTAACCGATGCGGCCCAAAATATTGCAAAAGGTCAGCTGGAGCAGCAGGTTGAGGTCACTTCCCAGGATGAAATTGGTGAGCTGGGGACGGCATTCAATTCGATGAGCCGCGAGGTGGCGCGGGTGAATCAACTGCGCAGGCAAATGACAGCCGATATCGCGCATGATCTGCGCACGCCACTGACAGTCATCTCGGGGTATGTCGAATCGATGCGCGATGGCGTTCTCTCACCGACACCGGAACGCATGGACTTGATCTATAACGAGATCGGCCGCCTGCAGAACATGGTAAATGACCTGCGTATGCTGTCGCAGGCGGATGCTGGTGAATTGAGCTTGAATCCGCAGCAGGTGGATGTTAAAGAACTGCTGGACCGCACCGCCGAACTTTTCCTGCACCATGCGGACCAGCAGGGGGTGGTCTTGCGGGTTCAAGCCGATGCGAACCTGCCGGCGCTTATGCTGGATGAGGTGCGAATGCACCAGGTTATGGACAACCTTATCAGCAACGCCTTGCGTTTCACTTCAGCTGGAGGAACGATCACACTGGGTGCACGGAAATTAGGCAGCACCGTCGAGTTGAGCGTGAGGGATACCGGAAGCGGAATTCCCCCTGATGAACTACCGGTGATCTTTGACCGCTTCCAGCGGGGGGATAAATCGCGGCATGCCGAAGCCAATGAGAGCGGCCTGGGGCTGGCGATTGTTAAAGCGCTGGTGGAGGCAAGCCAAGGCCGCGTAACCGCCGAGTCTGAGGTGGGCAAAGGAACCGCCATCCGCATGGTATTCCCGGTGCAGGGTATAAGGCGCGTGTCCGGCTGAAAAACCGCAAGGTCAGCTTTTGCCACCCGGCACCCAGCCATCCTGCCTGGCTAAACCCGCGGTAAATCTTTGGGTGTGAAGGCACCCGGCAGCAAATCGCGCACGGTAACTTCCTGTGCAATCCGTCCCTGATCATCGGCGACCAGCACCAGCGTATCCAGGCCAAACTCGGCCATCACCTGGCGGCAGCCGCCGCAGGACATGCCCGCATTGGATGTAACCACCGCGATTGCTGAGAAATCAGTTTCACCTTCCGACACTGCTTTAAAAATTGCAACACGTTCTGCGCACATGGTGGTCGGGTACGCCGCGTTCTCGATGTTGGCTCCGGTGAACACCTTTCCGGATTTCGTCAGCACGGCAGCGCCGACCTGGTAATTTGAATATGGAGCATACGCCCGGCTGCGGGCCTGTATGGCAATTTTTACCAGATTATTTCGTTCATCAAGGCTTAATGTCATCCATTGCATCCTCATTGATAAATTGCAGTGGGCGGCGGTGCGCGTGAATTTTTGTGATGCGCCGCCCGCTCACCTGTTCAACCGTTAAATCCCAATCTTCCACCCGCATATATTCGCCGCCGGTGGGTACCCGGCCGATGGTTCCGTAAATGTAGCCGCCAAGTGAGTCTGCCAGGTCTGTTACCAGGTTGGTGCCCAGCAAATCGTTGAAATCATCCATCCCGATGCGGCCGTTGAGAATGTATTCGTCATCTGAAATTCGCTGGAAAAGGTAGGCTTCGCCCTGATCATACTCATCGCGAATCTCGCCGACGATTTCTTCGACGATATCTTCCATGGTCACCAAACCTGCCATCCCGCCGTACTCATCCACCACAATCGCCATGTGGATGCGGCGCTCCTGCATTTCACGCAGCAGTTCGTCCACCTTTTTGGCTTCGGGCACAAAATAGGCCGGGCGCAGGAAAGGCCGGATGCTTTCTGGCGGAGTCTCGTCCAGCTGGGTGCGCAGCAAATCTTTGGCGTAGAGCAGCCCCACCACATTATCGATGGTGTCATCGTAGACTGGCACACGGGAATGCCCGGAAACGGTCAACGCCCGGATGGAGTCTGACACACTGGAATCGGCTTCCAGCGCGAGAATATCGATACGCGGAACCATGATTTCGCGGCAAAGCGTGTCGCCAAAATGGAAGATCGAGTAGATCATCTGGCGCTCGCCTTTTTCCAGACCGCCGGTCGTCTCGCCGACAGCGACCCAGGTTTTCAATTCATCCTCGGTCATGGATCCTGGGACGCGTTCGATAGAGGTTGAATCCCCCAGGAGCATCAGGTAGAACGATGAGAATGGCCGAAATAGTACATCGATCCCCTGTGCCAGGGGAGTCATGCGGATCAGCCACGGCTCGGCATTTTTGCGCACGCTGCCTTCCACACCAAATTCAAGTCCGATGATGACCAGACCGGCTGCCAGAACCACCAGCAAAGCAATACCCAGTGTTACATCTGGCACATATAATGCCAATAGCAGGTAGGTCATGACCGCCAGCAGCAAATGGAAAACGATCAGAATGAACCGCAGTGAGACCCGCAGGCTGATTTTTTCGATGATAGCCATGGTAGGTTCCAGGCTGTTTTTTTCATTTTGAGCGCCAATGGATAATAATTGCGGAATACGCGAATTAACCAGGCTCACTCGTACTGAGATGATCAACAAGTCCAGCCCCAACAAGGCTGCGGTGATGATCCAAAAAACTCTTTCGTTCAACTACTCTTTCCTCTTTTCGGGCTGGTCAGCCGGGTTATCAGCCTGGCTGCCGCGGCGGTGCGCGAATGGCCCCAACGTTGTTCCGTCCGGAAGGAAGCTGTCTTCAATGACAGTGTAAGATATCCGGCAGTTATTTCCAATGCGGCTATTGCCAATTTTAACATCTGGCCCAATTTGGCAGCCTGTTCCGATGGTCGTATTTCCTTCCAGGATGGTTCCTGGAAGAAGCACGGTTTCCCGTCCAATTTTGACGTCGGCATCGATGTAGGCGGCGTCAGGGTCGGTCATGGTGACCCCGGCCAGCAGCCAGCGCTCGTTAATGCGCGACCGCAGTACAGCAGCCGCTTCCGCCAGGTGCTGGCGGGTGTTGATCCCCAGAGCCTCCTCCGGGTCTTCGACGGTGTGCGCTTGTACTGTCAAACCTTGCTCAACCGCCACCGCCACGATATCCGTCAGATAATATTCCCCCTTCGGCGATATCTTAATCTGGCGCAGCGCGTTCCACAACCAGGCATTGTCGAAACAATAAACGCTGGTGTTGAGTTCGCGAATCGCCAAAACCTCCGGGGAAGCCTGCGCTTCTTCAACAATGGCGCGCACTGAACCGTCCTCAGCCCGTATCACGCGTCCGAAGCCGTGCGGATCGGGTAAAACAACGCTCAGCATGGAAATTGGACCGGGATTGCCGCGTTGAAGTTCGACCAGCTGGCTGAAAGTTTCAGGTTTGAAGAGGGGCATATCGCCGGTGGTCACCAAAACCAATCCATCCTGGCCGGCCAGCTCTGCTTCGGCCATCTGCAGGGCGTGAGCAGTCCCCAGTTGTTCGCGCTGCAGCACGAATCGGGCTTTATCACCGACTACCTGACGCACCTGGTCAGCGCCGTGCCCGATGACCACGACCGGTGGTTCGCTTGTGACTGCGGCTACTGTGCGCAGGCAGTGTTCGATCATCGGAATCCCTGCCAGGGGGTGAAGTACCTTGGGCAGTTCTGACTGCATCCGTTTGC
>JAJZTR010000016.1 GCA_021848775.1 Chloroflexota bacterium
CGCCAAAAAAGGTCCTTAAATTCGGGAACATCTTTTTAGCTCTTTGCGTCATAGAGAAGTAGTTGAACAAACCAGTCATTATTTGTCAGCAAGGTTAAATTGAAAGGTGTCAGGTGAAACCCATGAGTAAGCGTTTCTTTTTGGTCGTTTTATTTCTTCTGGCTGCAGCTTTGATACTTGCATCCTGCGGGTCGTTCATCCCGAAAAATGGTGAAGACAGTGTATCGGCGCAGCAAACCCAGGTAATGGAGACCGTTTCCGCGGTCCTCACGCAACAGGCGTTTGAAACTTTGATCGCGCAGGCGACCCAGCAGGCACAGGTAACTCCGCTGCCGACCACAGCCCCCACCGCCACGCAAGTGCCGCCGACCCAGGTCGAGCCAACCCAGGTAAATACCGTCGTTGTGTCTACCGCGACCACCGCACCAACAGCCACCAAGACCTCAATTCCGCTGCCGTGCAACTCGGCTGGCTTTGTCAAGGATGTTTCTATCCCCGATAATACCGAGCTGGCTGCTGGCGCTAAATTTACCAAAACATGGCGGCTGGTCAACAGCGGCACATGCACCTGGACCACCGACTACGATGTCGTTTTCAGTGAAGGAAGTGCCATGGGTGCTCCCGCATCCGTAGCACTAAAGGGAAGTGTCCGTCCGGGTGAAACCGTTGATATCTCAGTAGATATGGTTGCACCATCCACCGGCGGTACGTACAAAGGAACCTGGGTACTGCGTGATGGCAGCGATAAGTTGTTTGGTCTGAGCGGCGGAAAAACCGGTTTTTGGGTGAGCATCAAGGTTTCTGCCTACAAGAGCGATGCCGTACCCAGCGCCATCTTTCCTTACGACTTCACTGCCTCGATCTGCAGCGCCACCTGGAAAAGCAATGCCGGCTTGGTCACCTTGCCCTGCCCCAATGTCAGCCAGCAGGAAGAAGAATGGGCCGCGGTTTCCATGAATCCGCTGCTGGAAGGTAAGAAACAGGAAGATGAACGAACGATCGTTATGCACCTTGACAGCCCGAATGACTGGATGCAGGCTTTTTACCCGGCATATACCATCAAAAAGGGTGATCACTTCATTGCCTTCGTAGGCTGCATGAACAGCAATTCCGCCTGTGAAACGACATTCAGCCTGGATTATCGCATCGATAATGGCAGCGTGACCAACCTGGGCAAATGGAATGAATCGTTGGATGGCAAGTACACAAAAATCGATATCGACCTCAGCCAGTTCGAGGGCAAGAACCTTTCCCTTATCCTCGGCGCTTCCAACAAAAATTCCTCGGGTGGAATCGACCTCTTCTGGTTGTCACCATCCATTCAGAATCTTGGTTCGTAATCAATAGATTTCCCAATAAAATCTCCCCGCTGTAAGCAATTGCGGGGAGATTTTTGTTTTATGACTGCGCAGCCTGCAGCGCTTCGTCGCTGAATGGATCCAGCGCTTGTTCCATCTGGTGCCGGAATTGTTTGGTGTAAAGCTGGAAGTATTTGCCGCGTTTACGCAGCAGCTCGGAGTGGGTTCCCGATTCAGCGATCCGGCCTTCCTCGATCACCAGGATTCGGTCAGCCCGCTTGATGGTCGATAAGCGGTGCGCGATGACAAAGCTGGTGCGCCCAGCCATCATGGTTTCCATTCCGCGCTGTATCAGTGCTTCGGTGAGCGTGTCAACCGACGAGGTGGCTTCGTCCATGATAAATATCTCAGGTTTGGCCAACACCGCGCGCGCCAGCGAAATCAGCTGTTTCTGCCCCACCGACAGCAGGTTTCCGCCTTCGCCCACATTTTCCTCGTAGCCTTTGGAGAACTTTACGATAAAGTCATGCGCCCCTGCCATCCGGGCAGCCTCTTCGATCTCGCCATCGGTGGCGGTCAAACGGCCGTAGCGGATGTTTTCCCTGATCGAGCCCGAGAAAAGATGCGGCGTTTGCAGTACCATTCCAATACGGGATTGAATGGCGTAGAGGGAATATTGAGTGTAGTCCTTGCCGCCGATTTTGATCTGCCCGTGCTTGGGTTCGTAAAACCGGCAAATCAAATTGACGATGGTCGATTTGCCGCCGCCGGTAGGACCGACCAGAGCGATGGTTTCGCCGCGTTTTACTTTCAGCGTGAAGTCTTCCAGGACATGTTTTCCATCGCCGTCTGAATAGTAGAATGTGACATCCTCGAACTCCACATCGCCCTGCATGGTGCCAGGATCGTAAGCTTCCGGGGAGTCTTTTACTTCCGGGACGCTGTCAACCAGCGAGAAAATTCTTTCCGCCGAGGCGATGGAATGCTGCATTTCAGCGAACACCCGCGCCAGATCCTGAATCGGCCACATCATGAAGGTGACATACGAGACAAACGCCTGGATTCCACCGACCGTCATGGTGCCAACCTGCACCTGCAACCCGCCGTACAGAACGATACTACCCAGGGCCAGCGATGAGACAATTTGAACACTCGGCAGGAACAACGCACTGAGCCAGGCTGCCCGGTAACTGGTGCGGTACATGTTGTTGGTCAGCACGCTGAAATCCTTGAGGTTGGCATCCTCGCGGCCCAAGGCTTTGACCACCCGCACTCCGGTGATGTTTTCGTTGAATGCCCCGGTGATTTTTGAGTTGAACTTTCGCACGTTGCGAAACTCGCCCAGGATGCGTTTACGGAACTCGTAGGCAATCCAGAATAAGATGGGCAGGGCTGCCAGTACGATCAAAGCCATTTGCCAGTTGATGTACAGCATGAAGCCCATGGCGGTGACGATGTTCATGATCGCCCAGGTTGAATCCAACAGCCCCCATGTGACCAGGTCCGCAACTCTTTCGGTGTCAGAGGTGACCCGCGACATGATCCAACCAACCGGGGTGCGGCTGAAGTACGATAGAGAGAGCTGCTGAAGATGGTTGAACATCTTTTGGCGCAAGTCGTACCGCACCCGTTCGCCAAGCACACCGGCGAGGAAGACAAAGCCAAAAACAGCCGCTGCCTGGACCAGCGTTAAACTGCCGTAAATCGTGAGCAGGCGGTATAGTTCTGATTTATTCTGCGCTATGATGCCGTCGTCAATGATCAACTTGCTAATATAGGTGAAGAGGGAATCGAGACCCGAAACAATAGCAATCGCGATCAGAAATCCAATCACCCAGCGCAGGTGCGGGCGGGTGAGTCCCAGTATGCGGCGAAAAGTTTTACCGTTAAACTGGGTCGTGAACTCCTCTTCTTCTAAATACTCATCCGACACTGGCGATCTCCTTCTCCAGCTCGTCATCGATGCGGGTCTGGATGTTGAATATTTGTTGATAAATCCCGCTGTGGTCCACCAACGCTTCGTGAGTGCCCGATTGAACAATGCGGCCTTTGTCCATCACCAGAATGTAGTCAGCATCCATAATCGATTGGATGCGGTGGGCGATAATAAAGGTTGTGCGGTCTTTCATCAAGTTCTGCAATGCCTCACGGATTCCGGCTTCAGTTTCGGTGTCCACAGACGAGGTTGAATCATCCATTATCAAAATCCGCGGATTTTTCAACAATGTGCGCGCAATGGCAACCCGTTGTTTTTGGCCGCCAGAGAGGGTCACGCCTTTTTCTCCAACCAGGGTGGAGTATCCTTTTTCGAAAGACAGGATCACATCGTGGATGGCTGCGGCTCGGGCCGAGGCTTCGATTTCTTCCTGCGGCACCTCACGCCCGACGCCGTAAGTGATGTTTTCGCGAATCGAACGCGAGAACAAGAACGGCTCTTGCTCGACGATGCCGATGTGCTGGCGTAAAAAGCGCCGCGGGTAGCGGTTTAGCTCGATTCCATCGAGGAGAATGCTGCCCGAGGTATATTCAAAAAAGCGGGGTAATAAATTAACCAGCGTGGTTTTCCCCGAACCTGTTGACCCGAGCAAGGCTACCACCTGTCCCGGCTGGCAGGTAAAGGTTATATCTTCCAAAGCCTGGCTGCCTTCTTCGTAGGCAAAATTGACATGATTGAATTCAATTTTTCCCTGCAAACCCTTTTCCGGAACGTAATCCCCCTGGGCCAGCGGTTCCCGATCCTCTTTGATGATGGCCATGACACGATTATAGGAAACCATGCCGGTGGAGGCTTGTACGATCAACCGGCCCAGGTTGCGCATGGGGAAAATGATCCACACAATCAAACCGGCATACGCCAGGTAGGTACCGACTGAAATTTCGCCGTTGATTGCCATCAAGGCGCCTACCAGATATCCGCCAATAATTTGAATGTTACAAATCGTGTCAGAGACAGGCCAGAAGAACGAGTGCATCTGTAAAAGGCGTCTGCCTCGAACGAATTTTTCCCAATTTTCACGGTCAAATTTCTTGATCTCGTAATCTTGACGGGCAAAAGCTTTTACAACGCGGATTCCAGATAAATTCTCCTGCAGCGTAGTCGATACGACGGCATCCTGGGATTGGTAGGACTCGTAAAGTTTGGAAATGCGCCGAAAGAATATCAAAGAAATAACCACGATAAACGGAACGACGATCACTGAAATTAAACCCAGTTTTACGTTGAGTTGAAGAATCGCGACAAAGTTGATGACGAATAAAAACAAAATTCTTCCCATGCCAATTGCTTGCTCGGAATAAAAGCGGCGCAGGGCATCCGTATCCGAAGTGGAGCGCTGGATCAACTCGCCAGTTTCAGTTTTCGAGTGATAGGAAAAACTGAGATGCTGAATATGATCGAACAGGTAGTTGCGCAGGCGGCGGGCAATCCCTTCAGCGGACTTGGCAGCCAGGCGCCCGCTTGTAAAGGAGAATGAACCCTCAATTACCGCCAGCCCGACAAAACCCAACGCGATCCCCCAAAGTGAAACAACGGCATCATTGGCGATCAAATGATGATCGACAAAATATCGCAAAAGCATATAGGTGCTGGTTTTAGCAAGAGCAGAAATGCCAAGGCTTAAATTTGCGCCAAGGTATCTCCAGTGGTAGCCGGTCATCAGCCGCCAAAGCCCGATCAGGCGGTTGGGATGAACGGCATTCTTTAAGTCGTAGTCCATCGAAGTCTGGGTGACAGCCATTAATTACCTCTTCAAAAATGAGCGCCTTTCCGAAATTCAGAGAAAGGCAAGCCCCCATTATACAGGAGTTTCACATATTTTCAATATATATTGACTGAATCTGTCAAAGTTTATCCAATTTCCCGACGTTTTCCAAAACCAACCACAAAGCGCATTCCCCACGGTATTTCCGCCTTAAATGCACTGAAAATAGCGCAGTTTAAACCATTACAGTGTTTGGCATGTTGGGCAAATGAAGCTGCTGGTGCTTCCGGTTTTTATTTTAACGATGGGAGTCTTGCATGTCGGGCAGGGTTGGCCTTCCCGGTACCCAACCAGGATGTCGTCCATGCTAAACCCGCCTTTTTGCCCGAATATATTGACCTCATAAAAGGCTCCACCTTTTGCAAGACTGGGCCTTAAACCGTCCTGAATGCCCTGGTATAGCCTGTCCAGTTCATGGAGCGAAAGGCTGTCCAGGCGGCGTTGTGGATGGATTTTTGCCAGGAATAGGATGTCATGGATGTAGGCATTACCGATTCCGGCAATGCGGGATTGATCGAGCAGGAAGGTCTTGACACCGACCCGCTGCCCTGCGGCAAGTTGGCGAAACTCCTCCCGGGAAACGCTGAGAACATTCGGGCCTAATTTTGCTGTCGGTGCGTGCATTTCCAGGCTCGGCGAATAATGGACATACCCGAACCACCAGAAGTTGATGGACAGGCAGGAATCGTCGCTGAAATCGAATATCACGCGGTGTTTTTCCGGTAGTGAATTCCGGTCGACAAACAGAATCTCACCTCCCATCCCCATGTTGATGAGCAGCAATCCCTGCACGGTCTGTATCTGAATCCATTTACCGTGGTAATTTACCCCGGTAATTTTTGCTCCGGTCAAACTGGAGACAAAATCTTCCGGTGAACTATTCAAACATTTCGGTTGAAGAATTTCAACAGATTGGATTGTCTTGCCGCGCAGGACTGCGTCCAATTCGCTGGCGCGGCAGGCGATTTCAGGGATCTCAGGCATGGGTTCCTCCGGAATATGGGAGATTGACAAACAAAGTATAGCACTAGTGTTCTACCAAGTAAAGCCATAATTTGATCAAAATAAGTGATGGATATCAATTGCACAATCATCTACGCTGGCATATAATGAAATCACTATACTCATTCCGGAGGGAGGTTGGCAAACGATGGCAAGCGTAACGTACGATCATGTATGGAAAAAGTTTGGTGATTTTGTTGCAATCAATGATCTAAACATCGAGATCGAAGACAAAGAATTTTTGGTGTTGGTCGGTCCTTCAGGTTGCGGTAAAACAACCGCATTGCGTTGTTTGGCAGGGTTGGAAGAGGTGACTGACGGTAAGGTTTTGATTGGAAACAACGTGGTTAATGACGTTCCCCCCAAGGACCGTGATATCGCCATGGTGTTCCAATCGTATGCCTTGTATCCGCACATGACAGTGTACGATAACATGGCATTCGGTCTCAAGCTGCGTAAAGTTCCAAAAGCGGATATTCAGCGGCGGGTACAAGAAGCGGCTGAAATTCTCGGAATCGAAATGCTGCTCAAACGCAAACCCCGCGAACTCTCCGGCGGCCAGCGTCAGCGTGTGGCTGTTGGACGGGCTATCGTTCGCGAACCCAAGGTTTTCCTGTTCGATGAACCGCTCTCCAACCTGGATGCCAAACTGCGCGTACAAACGCGCGCTCAAATTAGCAAGCTCCATCAAGGTCTGCAGACCACATTCATCTACGTTACCCATGACCAGGTCGAGGCTATGACCATGGCGACCCGTATCGCAGTGATGAACAAAGGATTCCTGCAGCAATTGGATACGCCGCAAAACTTGTATGATAAACCCGCCAACCTCTTTGTGGCTGGTTTCATTGGTTCACCTTCGATGAATTTCATGCCATCCCATATCCGTAGAGACGATGGAAATTTATACGTGGATACGGGTACCGCCAAGTTGAAGATCCCGGATGCGAAAAAGCCAGTTTACGATCATTTCGCTGGCCGGGATGTAATCATGGGAGTCCGCCCGGAGGATATTCACAACCCGGCGTTCGTTCCCTCCGGTATTCATGCCGAGCCTATTGAAACCACCGTTGATGTGACGGAGCTGATGGGTAATGAAATATTCCTCTACCTGGTTAGCGGTCCAAACAGTCTGACTGCACGTGTGGATCCACGGACCCGCTTTACCGTTGGAGAAAAAGTGCAAATGGTCATTAATATGGATAACTTCCACATCTTTGACCCGTCCGATGACAAAGAAAACCCGGTAGCTGTTCGTTAAATCTTTTTCGACCGTAAAAAAACAGCGCGGAGCAATCCACGCTGTTTTTATATCCTTATTATCTTTCCGCCCAACGCCGGCCTTTGAGCGCAAAAAAGAAGCCGCCAGCAATCGTGAACAACCCGATGGCAATGAACAGGTCTTGCCACAAGCGCATGGGGAACAGCCGGATGAGGGTGTCTGAATAATAAAACAACCAGGTGTCACCTTCAAAGAACATCTGATGGAAAACGGTGAACAACGCTCGGAAATTGAGAAATACTGTCACCAGGATCAAACCAATGATCCCCAGGGTCAGCCAACCGCCGGTTGACACAGCCTGCCAGTAATTTTTAGAACGGTGTGTCCTCCAGGCTGCGAGGCCGGCTACAGCCAGAAAGATCAGCAAGCCCAGCCACCCGCGCATGGCGGCTTTGAAAAAGACTTTAACGTCCACCATATGGCTTAATTCGCGTTCATTGAACACGGGTGCGCCATCGGCAAATTGCAGGTCGCCTAAATATTCGATGCCCTCGTTATTGTCTAAATATTTAAGGGTCAGATTAGCCCAGTGAATACGCTCGGATTTTGTGAATCCATAAGGATCTTCAGGGAATCCGGGCATATTGTATTCCACGATGGCAAATGGGGGGGTGAAGAAAATACGCAAGCCGGTCAGGATCAATGCCAGCGGGATGGCAATTACCACCAGCACCTGCAAAAATTTTATCAAGATTTTCATTGAAGGGTCTCCGCACTGCCGGAAATAAAGAAATCAAAAATCATATCGTTGGTAATCCATTCGATTGGCGCCCAATCATCCGTAAAGACCGTGCCGTTGGTTGGTGTAGGTTGCAGATGGGCGATAGTGGAAGCCATTGCCTGTAACAAAACCCGCGGTGTTTCAGGGGTTTTCTCCAGCGCTGAAAAATTGTCGATCAGGTTTTGGCTGGTTGTGGGCTGCATACTCGCAAAAAGAATGGAGTTGAATGAATCAGGCAGATCCATGACATGAACCGTGGGAAAAACGGTCAGAATGGTGCTGCTGAGCATCTCCACCAGGCGGCGGTCCTGAGGGCTGCGGCCAACATTGATCACCATTACTCCGTCATCGGTCAGGTGGTCGCGCACAATTGCAAAGAATTCCTGGGTCGTGAGGTGCCATGGGATATAGGGCGGACGGTAGGCATCCACGCTGATTATCTGGTAACGATTGGGATTATTTTCGAGCGCCCAGCGCCCATCCTGGATGGTGACATGCAGGTTGGGCATGTTCATGTCGAAATATTTCTGTCCAACCGCCACAATTTCCGGGTCGATTTCGATCCCTTCCATTTGAACGTTTGGAAAAACCTGTGCGGCTTGCCGGGCGGTGGTACCCGCCGCCAGCCCAACAATCACCAGACTCTGGATTTCGGCCGGGCTAACCGGTGCAGGGTTAAAAAAAGGCGCCACCAGCACTTGCTCCCAGGGACCGTTGTAATAATACTCAGTCGGATGATAGATAGAATGGACCCCTTGACCGTCATTAAGCCGCAGGAGTCGGGTATCGCCAACTTCCAATACCTGGATATAGTTATAGGCTGAATCCTTCTCGTAAACCAGGCCGGCGGTGTTCTTACTTGTCCCCTGCACGCCAAATGCAGCCAGCAATGCAAGGATTATTGGCATCCACACCAGGGGCAGTACTTTTTTCCACCCGTAGTTCGCCCACAAGCCTGCCAGGGCTACGATCAAAAGTATTCCAGCAATGGCTAAGAAAGTGCGGTAAGTGCCAATCAACGGGATGAGGATCAACACTGGCAAGAAGGTTCCGACGAACGAGCCAAGAGTCGATATGGCGTAAATCCGCCCGGAAACGCTCCCGGCCTGACGCGAATCGCTCAGGGCCAGACGGATGGCGAAGGGAGAGGCAGTGCCCAGCAAGGTGACCGGAATGACGAACAGGATCATCACCACGACAAAGGAGCCAATCAAAACACCCAATTCCAGCTGATCGAAGGCATCTGCCGCTGCACGGAGAATGGGTCTGGATGCCACGGGTATCAAGCCGATGGTGAAAGCGCCCCAGGCGAGAATTTTGTAAAATGTGGCAGGGTATGGAGACCGGTCAGCCCAATACCCCCCTAAAAAGTACCCCGCCGTCAAATAAATCAGGATTAGCCCGATAATGGCTGCCCAGGTGAGGTTGCTTGTTCCAAAATAATTCCCCAGCAGACGCGAAGCGGTCATCTCGACCGCCAGACCGGTAAGGCCGGAAGTGAAAACAGCGATGTAAAGCCATTTACGCATGCTGCGATTATACCGTAACCGCTGAGGAAGGCGAAGTTCAGGGGTCTTCCTGAATGATGCTTTTTTCAACCATAGCTATAATGATGTTAATCGTGTTGAGGATGCAGGAGCCAAAATGAGATTGGTGACCGTTGCTGAGATGAGGGCGATCGAAAAGGAGGGGAATGCGCGAGGTGTCAGCTATGCTGAGATGATGGAACGCGCCGGAACCGGCGTAGCCCGCATCGTGCATGAATTATTTAACCGGTCCGCACACGATACTGTGACAGCCCTGGTCGGGACCGGGAATAACGGCGGTGACGCACTGGTGGCACTGGAGGCATTAGCAAGTCTTGGCTGGCGTGCGCGCGCGATTTTGGTACGACCGCGGCCAGAGGGTGATTCTCTAATAAATCGCGTAGAACTTGCAGGGGGTGAGTTCTTAACCTTGAACGGGAATTCTTCCTGGAACGAACTGGAAACCTGGATGCACACCTCGGATGTTCTCCTCGATGGAATTCTGGGAACCGGATTCCAACTGCCGCTCAAACCGGAGTTGGAAGGCATCTTATCCCGGCTGCTGGAAATAATACTCCCGCCTCATATTGTGGCAGTGGATTGTCCGTCTGGCGTCGATTGTGATAGCGGGGAAGCTGCGCCGGTTGTTTTACCGGCCGAAGTAACGATCTGCATGGAGGCGGTTAAGGTTGGGCTGCTGCGGTTTCCGGCCAATAATTTTGTCGGGCGGCTGGAGGTGGTCGATCTTGGACTGCCCAGCGATATAGAGGTTTTTCAGTCGATTAAGACTTTTGTTGTTTCAGCCCAGGACGTTGAAAGAGATATTCCTGTACGCCCGAAGGACGCTCACAAAGGCACCTTTGGTACGGCAATGGTGGTGGCTGGCTCAGTGAATTTCACAGGGGCAGCGGCTCTGGCAGGGGAGGCAGCTTATCGCATCGGAGCCGGTCTGGTACGCATGGCGGTGCCTGGTCCGCTGCACGCAGTGCTCTCCGGCTTGCTGCCAGAGGTCACCTGGGTGCTTTTACCGCATGAGATGGGCATGATTGCTGAAGAAGCCGCTGATGTTTTCCTTTCCAGTTTGGAGCGGGTAACTGCTGTCCTGATCGGGCCAGGGCTGGGATTGGAACAGACTACGACCCGTTTCATCCAGCGAATTCTGGCAGGTACGCAGGCGGAATCAAAACGAGAGGGACTGGGATTTCTTGGCAGCGCCCGCCGCAAGCTGCATGAAATAATCGGCTTACCTCCCTGCGTGATTGACGCAGACGGGTTAAAACATCTGGTGCACCTTCCAGATTGGTTCAACAAATTACCCGCGGAGAGTATTTTAACCCCGCATCCAGGTGAGATGAGCGTTTTAACCGGGCTTGAAATCGGTGAAATTCAGGCTGACCGGATAGAAATAGCACGCAAATTTGCCGTCAAATGGGGTCACGTGGTGGTTTTGAAGGGTGCCATGACCGTCATCGCTTCCCCGGAGGGGAATGCTTATGTCGTTCCGGTAGCGACAGCTGCCCTTGCCCGTGCCGGTACCGGCGATGTCCTGGCAGGGTTGATTGTTGGATTACGCGCCCAGGGGGTTTCAGCAGTCACATCCGCAAAGGTGGGTGCCTGGATCCATGCCCAGGCCGGGCTGGCGGCTATCGATCTGGTGGGGCATCCTGCCAGTGTGCTGGCAGGGGATGTTTTGGCAGCTGTACCTGAAATTATGCGCCGTTTTGATCATGGGTCTTCGTAAGATTTATATATTATAGAAGGCATTGCCCAGGGATGAACTCCTGGGATCAACAAATGGATCCCTGCTCAAAAATACAAAACGGCCAGCAATTGGCTGGCCGTCGTTCTTCGTCATAACCTGTAATTATTCAGCGGCTGCGCCTGAGTCACTCTTCGATTGCATATGGCTGAGTTTGGCTTTTTGTTCCTCGATAACCACTGCACCTTTTTTCTGTAATTCGGCAGCAGTTTCCTTAGCCTGGGCCAATAATGCCTCGGCGCGTTTTACGGCTTCAGCAGCAGCTGTTTCAGCTGAAGTATAAACTTCACCAACGCTGGTTGAGGCCTTATCACGTAATTCGATTGCGCGTTCCTTGATCACACCTCGGGTCTCCTCACCGGTCTGGGGGGCAAGCAGCAAAGCTGTGATTGCACCCGTCAAACCGCCTACCACAAACCCGATTAAAAAAGCACCAAATTCATCTCGCTCTGACATGTCTTAATTCTCCTTTCCATTGGCTCCGTTACTGGATATTATTATTGATCAGTGTTTTCCGGGACGAAATACATCCCAGAACTTTTTCATTCCGGCTAAATACTCGTTGAGTTTTAAGACCGGTTCGACCAGGTTGTTTGACAGAAACTGGGTCGTGCCGCGCAGGTTATTTACTGTCTCGGTGGTTGAATCAAGAATTGGCTTGATTTCATTCTGCAGCAAATTGATTAATGTGGCGAGCTGCAGGATTAACACAATGAGACCAACACCCAAAATCAGCGATTCAAGCGCCATGACGATGATGAAAATATCTCGAACTTTAGCGGTCGTTCCCTCAGGTGCGCTGGCCAGCAGGAAGATGCCGCCAACGACGGTCGCGACCAGGAGGACAACAGCCAGAATAATTAAAATGCTGCGAATCTGTATTTTCGACTTGCTCTCGGGAAGAGAAGAGGGCTGTGGTTCAGCTATTGGGGCGGGAGTCTGCGCTTCATCCATGGTCGGCTCTATTATATCACACGGCTATTATCAATAGAAATGGTAGATATGGTTATCTGAAAAATGTATCGAATTGGTATAGTATAAAGCATTACCTGGGTGATAAATTAAAAAATGACTGCCCGGTTCACCGGGCAGCCAATGGACAGCTACTTATTTCAGGGACATTTCACATTCGGGTTAAAATCCGCAAAAATCCCATTTGGGTTGGCTACCCATAACCAGACATGGAAATCGTAATGGGATGGCATGACTTCTTCATGACCGAACATAGGTCCATCGAATTCCCGGCCGAAGAGCATTGGCGGAGGTGGGGCATCAGGAGGGATAAAATTGGCGGGACCAATCGCCTGGAAATATTCAACGCCCACCAACCTGACTCCGTTCTGGGTTGGAGCGTAGAGGAGCAATTCGGGCTCCAGCAAGTTTATTGATGGATCAACCACACGGCCGATGTGCATGTAATGGATCCCCATGCCGGCTGAGCCATCCGAATTAAGTATGCATTCGGATACCGGCACAAATCCATCTGCAAGTGCATTATTCACATCCAGGTAGCGCACAGTTGCCTTGCGGAGGCTGACTAAATCCTGCTGCACCTCAGCCTCGGTAACTCCTCCTGTGGCCGCGAAAGCATTCACAGATACGACCGATAGGACTAAGACCGCCAACAATAACGATGTGATCAACAATGTTCCAACCTTGTTTATCATTGCTTCTCCCATAGGGCACCGCTAAATATATGAAATCCGGTTCGCTCGAAAAAAAATGTCTTAAATAATGCAGGTGTGATGCCGAGGTTCATATCAATAGAACCGGTTAATACAACCATCGGTTAGAACAACCACCAATCCCCATCATGTGTGGGTTCAACGTCCGATTCACAAACAACATTATATATTATTGATCTGAATTGTCAAGTATTAAATCTTAATTCGAGTTTCTTTATGTTATTTGGTTTTTTGAATTCTTTGAGCGGTTTGTAATCATCAAAAATCTATGCGAGGGCAAGTAACGGAAAAAGGTAATTCAAACCATCGGATAAACAAGGAAGGGGAATGGAGCATTTGCGTGCCTGATTGCATCGTGATAGACTTAAATGCTATGCATTTAGCAAAAAAAATATTTTATTGGAATACATAACATCATGGGATTCCCACTGATCCATAAGGAGTTTTACTCCCCCAGAAAAAAAGGCGTTAAAGGATGCGCATAGTCAATCAAGTGAGAAATGAATTGGAGTGGGTTAGGCTGGCTCAAGCTATGATCGATAACAGTGACCTAATTTAAACAGGAAAGCTTATCCTATGTTCTTATTTCGCCGAAAAAAAAACCTGAATTCATCCGATGAGACGACCACGGTGTATCTCATGGTCGGGCTGGGAAATCCCGGGCGAGAATACCGAGAGAACCGGCATAATATCGGGTTCAAAATTATTGATCGTCTCGCCGAATCGCTGGATTTGACGCTCACCCGGGTTCAAAATAAGGCGTTATGCGGTGCTGGAGTGCTGAGGGACGCGAAAGTGGTCCTGGCAAAACCGCAAACCTACATGAACTTGAGCGGCGAGTCGGTGGCTGGTTTGAGCCGGTTCTACAAGGTGCCGGCTGAAAACATCATGGTCATCCATGATGACATCGACCTGCCTTTCGGCGTACTGCGATTACGTCCTGGTGGGGGATCGGCCGGGCAAAAAGGCGTTCAATCCATCATCGACCGGCTCGGCACTCAGGATTTTCCCCGCATGCGGTTTGGCATCGGGCGTCCGTCTGGCAGCCGGGGTGGGGCGGGCTATGTGCTGAAAAATTTTTCTCCGGATGAACAAAAGGAACTGGTTGTTTTAATCGACCAGGCTGTATCAGCTGCCCGTTTATTCATTACGGAAGGTCTGGATGCGGCGATGAATCGCTACAACGGTTCTCAACTGGGGGAGTAGACCTGTTGATCGATCGAATTCGTGCTCTGTCTGCTTATCAACGCCTGATCCATAATCTACGAAGCAGCAAGCCTTTGCCTGGCCTGGGGTTAATGCGGTCAGCGCGCTTGCCGTTTTTGGCTGCCCTGCATCAGGATCTTCCACAGCCGATATTGTTGATCACGGATCGAACCGACCGGGCGTTGACCTTGATCGATGAATTGACCTACTGGATGGGGGGCTCGGCTCCGCTTTATTTTCCGGAACCGAATCCATTATTTTATGAGCAGGCTGCCTGGGGAACCGTCACCCGCCGTGACCGGTTGCAGACGCTTACTGCTCTGGCAAGGTATCATTTGATGGGTGTGGAAAATCTGACCAGTCCGCCCGTGATTGTTGCTCCGGTGCGGGCGATCATGACCCGGACCCTGCCGCGGCGTGATTTTATTAAGAACAGCAAAAACATTAAGACTGGCCAAACCATCACAATCGACACGCTCAAAAGGAACTGGGTGGATATTGGGTATAACCCCGCAGAGATCGTCCTTGAACCAGGTCAGTTCTCGCATCGCGGAGGTATTTTGGATATTTGGCCTCCAGCCGAAGCACACCCGATCCGGTTTGAATTCTTCGGAGATGAGATCGATACAATGCGCAATTTCGATCCTGGTTCGCAGCGCACCCTGCACCGGTTGGATAAACTCCTCATCACACCGGCTCGTGAAGTTTTGCCAGGATACGCTCAAGCGCTTGATCTTCCCATTTTGGAAATCGAAGAGTACCACCTTCCTCTGATCCACCCCGCGCAGGCCAGCATCCTCGACTATTTGCCGCAAAAGGCGCTGGTTTTGGTCGATGATATGGACCTCCTGCACAGCATCGCGAATGAGATCGAAGAGCAGTCGGTCCGGTTACGAAATGAGAGTATTGCAGAGGGGATCCTTTCTGCCGAGTTCCCCATTCCTTACCTTTCCTGGTCTGAACTGCAGGACACCCAGGGTATCCAAAACTCGCTCGAATTGGGTTATTCACTATCCGTTGAACCCTCTGAAATCGCGGATAATTTTCAAAAAGGCCAGCGTTTTGGCGGCAGGTTGGAGGTTTTCCTTGAGACGCTTACCGGACTCTGCCGAAAAGGAAGAGAAATCGCGGTAGTCTCACGTCAGGCCAGCCGGTTACGGGAATTGTGGCAAAAACAGCACGATCCAGAGTGCACGCATAAAAGTCCGGATTTTATCGAAGGAACACTTAGCGAAGGCTGGGTATTACAAACCGCTGAAGGTATCGATTTTTACCTTTTCACAGACAGCGAGATATTCGGTTGGGAACGACCTCAACCCCGACAGCGTGTTCGACCGATTGCAGAAGCGCCTGAGGCCAATTATGCTGACTTAAAACCTGATACCTGGGTTGTCCATGTAGATTACGGCATCGGCCGGTTTACCGGTCTGGTCGAAAGGACCCTGGAAGGCGTCGAGCGCGACTTTCTGTGCGTGGAGTATGCCGAGGGCGACCAGCTGTTTGTCCCGGTCCATCAGGCTGACCGACTCAGCCGCTATATTGGCGCGAGAGGTGAAACCCCGGCACCCACCCGTCTCGGCAGCGGTGAATGGTCGCAGACCAAGCAGCGTGTGCGCACGGCGGTTTTGGAGGTGGCACAAGACCTGCTCGAACTGTACGCCAGCAGACAGGTGGCTGTTGGTTTCCCCTTCGAACCTGATTCAACCTGGCAGCAGGATCTGGAGGCCAGTTTTCCTTATATCGAGACCGATGATCAACTGGTAGCCATTCAAGAAGTTAAATCCGATATGGAAAAACCTCAGCCAATGGACCGGTTGTTATGCGGCGATGTCGGCTATGGCAAAACCGAGGTGGCGCTGCGGGCAGCGTTCAAAGCGGTTATGTCGGGCAAACAGGTGGCAGTCCTGGTGCCGACCACGGTTTTGGCGCAACAGCATTATGACACTTTCCGCCAGCGCCTGGCGACCTTTCCTGTTCAGGTGGAAATGCTCTCCCGCTTTCGCACGCCCAAAGAACAAGACCAGGTAATCTCGCGCCTGTCGAATGGTGAAGTCGATATCGTTATCGGAACCCACCGCCTGATCTCCCAGGATGTGTCATTCAAGGATCTTGGTCTGCTGGTGATCGATGAAGAGCAGCGCTTTGGGGTTACCCACAAGGAGCATCTGAAGAAGATGCGGACTGAGGTGGATGTGTTAACCCTGACCGCCACACCCATACCACGCACTTTATACATGGCCTTAACCGGGGTGCGGGACATATCGGTTATCAACACTCCGCCGGCTGAGCGCCTGCCGATTATCACGCATATTGGGCCTTATTCGCAAAAGCTGGTGCGCCAGGCAATTGTCCGGGAGCTGGAACGGGGAGGGCAGATATTCTTCGTGCATAACCGGGTGCATACGATTTATGCCATGAAAACGCATTTGAATCATCTGGTACCGGAGGCCAGAATTGGCATTGGACACGGACAGATGAATGAGGGTGAACTATCACGGGTCATGCATATGTTCACCAATGGGGAAATTGATGTCCTTTTGTGCACGTCGATCATCGAATCGGGGCTGGATATCCCGAATGCCAACACCTTGATCGTTGATCGCGGAGATACCTTCGGTCTGGCACAGTTATATCAACTGCGCGGACGCGTCGGGCGCGGCGCACAGCGGGCTTACGCCTATTTCTTCCGTCACCGCCGCCGTCCGCCTTCCATTGACGGTCAGGAGCGGCTGGAAATTATCGCTGAAAACACCCAGCTTGGGGCCGGATATTCAATCGCCATGCGCGATCTGGAAATGCGCGGCGCCGGGGATTTGCTGGGAACGCGGCAGCATGGGTATATCGCTTCGGTTGGATTTCATTTATACACCCGCCTGTTAGCCCAGGCGGTACGTCAGATTCGCCAGGTCAGCGGTCTGCCAGCGCCATCACGCACTGAAATCATTCGCGAAATCACCTTGGCAGTCAATGTCGATTTACCCATACCGACCGGCATCCCATCCGCTTACATTCCAGAACAGAATGTACGTCTCGGGTTATATCGGCGCATTTCGAACGTGGAAGACGAAGGCGAGCTGGATGCGCTCGCCAGCGAGTTCGAGGACCGCTTTGGACAATTGCCCGATCAACTCATCAACCTTTTCTACCAGATTCGCATCAAGATTCTAGCTGAGGATGCTGGATTGTCGTCTGTTTCGAACGAAGGAGACCAGATCGTCCTGCGTTTTCCACCGTTGCCCGAGGGATCCCCAACTCGCATGTTACCCCCGGTTGGCTTTGGTTCCCGCCCGGGGAAAAATGCATATTGGATGGCGTTCCAGGAATCCAACCCGGAATGGCGCGAGCAGCTTTCGGCATTGATAAAAGCGATAAGAGATCTTCCATGATCTAGAAAATATGTTTTATTAATTGACGATTTGTGATAGAATACAAAATATCTTGTAGAGTTTTCATCCATGTTTTGCGGGATATTGATGAAAGTTAATCGAGTGAGGGCTTGATGGAATTCCAACTCAACGCTCCATACCATCCGACCGGTGACCAGCCGGAAGCCATTCGTCAATTGATTGACGGCCTCAGGCAGGGCATGAAGCACCAGGTTTTGCTCGGGGCAACCGGCACCGGGAAGACTTTTACCATGGCGAACATCATCCAGCAATTGCAGATGCCTGCGCTGGTGATGGCGCATAACAAGACCTTGGCAGCTCAGCTTTATGCGGAGTTCAAGGAATTTTTTCCCAATAACGCCGTCGAATACTTTGTAAGTTATTACGACTATTACCAGCCTGAAGCATACGTGCCGCGGCACGATTTGTACATTGAAAAAGAAACCGAGATCAACGAAGAAATCGACCGCCTGCGGCTGGCAGCCACCACGGCCCTCATGTCGCGCAAAGATGTGATCATTGTCGCATCGGTGTCATGCATTTACGGTCTGGGAAATCCAGAAGCTTATGGCAAAGGTGTTATCAGCCTGCAGCGCGGGCAGGTTTTCCGGCGCAATGCTTTGCTGCGGCAGCTGGTGGAGATTCAATATTCCCGTAACGATATGGTTCTGCAACCAGGTACTTTCCGCGTGCGTGGCGAAACCATTGAAATTTTTCCAGCTTATATGGAGCGCACCGCCTACCGCTTGTCCTTCTTCGGTGATGAGCTTGAGCGTATTCAATTGTTGAATCCAATAACAGGTGAATTCCTGGACGATCCGGAACAGGTGCAAATCTTCCCTGCGAAACACTACATCACAATGGAAGACAAAATGAAACAGGCCATTGCCGATATTGAGGCTGAACTCGAGACCCAGTTGAGCCGATTCAAGGCAGAAGACAAATTCCTGGAAGCTCAGCGCCTGGAGCAGCGGTGCCGCTATGATATCGAGATGCTCAAAGAGGTGGGGTATTGTTCGGGGATTGAAAATTACTCGCGCCATTTCGACCAACGTCCGATTGGCTCGCCGCCATGGACATTGATGGACTATCTGCCGAGTGAATACCTGCTTTTCATGGACGAATCGCACATGACCGTGCCGCAGGTGCGCGGCATGTTCAACGGCGACCGGTCTCGGAAGAGCACGCTGGTCGAATATGGGTTCCGCCTCCCATCCGCTATGGACAACCGCCCGCTGACCTTCGCCGAGTTCGAACAGCATATGGGATATACCATTTACACATCAGCCACTCCGGCTGCCTACGAGCTTGGCAAGGCTGAACAGGTTGTAGAGCAAATTATCCGCCCAACCGGGCTGGTCGATCCGGGAATTGATGTCCGTCCGACCCGCGGTCAGGTGGATGATTTGGTGAAAGAAATCCGCGCCCGGGTGGAAAATGGCGAACGGGTGTTGGTGACAACCCTGACCAAGCGCATGGCGGAAGATTTGGCGGATTATCTAATGGAATTGGGGGTCAAGGTCCATTACCTGCATTCAGAAGTCGAAACGCTGGAACGCGTTGGCATTTTACGTGATTTGCGCATGGGTGTTTTCGATGTGGTGGTCGGCATCAATCTGTTACGGGAGGGGCTGGATTTGCCGGAAGTCTCATTGGTGGCAATCCTGGATGCCGACAAGGAAGGTTTCCTGCGCTCGGGTACAGCTCTCATACAGACGATCGGCCGTGCTGCCCGCCATGTTCATGGGCAGGTAATCATGTATGCCGACCGCATTACCGATTCGATGAAGTTCGCCATCGATGAGACCAATCGCCGTCGGGCTAAACAAGTGGCATATAACACTGAGCACGGCATCGAACCAGTCAGCATCTTCAAAGCCATTCATGACCTTACCGATCGACTGAGTGTACCGTCATCCGTAGCGGAGAGCCGGGCTGGCTATTCAGCGGATGGAAAACCTCATTTCACACCCATTCCGCCTAACGAGTTGAAGCGCATTATCAACGAGATGGAAAAGGAAATGAAGCAGGCTGCCAAGGATCTCGAATTCGAGAAAGCTGCTTTGCTGCGCGATCAGATCTTTGAAATGCGGGCTATTCTTGCCGAACAAAGCGATATTCCAGCCTGGCAAAAAGCCAGGATGCTTTCCGGCGAAATAGATTAATTGTATTAAGTAGAACTGAGTGGTTCGTGTTAAACGGTTCGTTGTATTTCGAAACGGTCAAACTGGCCGGAGGCGCTGTCCCACTGTCGTTTAACTTCAATAATGTGTGAAGACCGCGGACCGGATTCTAATAATTCGAGCAGCTTTTCCAGGGCGGGGCGCGGACCTTCAGCCAGGACTTCAACGTCCCCCCTGTAGGTATTTCGCACCCAGCCTTTCAACCCGAGGTTGGCTGCGTGCTGCAGAACATATGCGCGAAAACCTACTCCCTGCACATGCCCTAGAATGGTCGCTCGCAGCTGGAATTCTTCACGGACTGACATTACTTTTATTTCCATTTTTCTGCTTATTGACACGGGATGGAAGAAAAGAAAGACCAACCGGGACCAGGATGATCAACGCCAGCAGGATATACGGGCGGATTTTTTTCCAGGCAGCCAGTTTGGTATCATGCCCCAGGGTTTCCGTTTGCCAGCGTCCTTCGATTTCCGTCAGGCTGGTTCCCAGCGCTGCCTGAACCCCTGCTTCACAGCCAAACCCATCCTTATATTGGGTTAAAAGTGAAGTTATGCCCGTACTTCCATAGTTTTGATGCAGAAAGCGAACGAATGAGCTTGATTGAGCATAAGCGAGCATCGCACCAGAAAGATCCCGGGGAAATGAATCGCAGTAGACCACCATGGGGACCAGACTTTCAGTTTCCACGGCATTTTGCAATACGCGTTGATAGTCTGGATTCGGATATAACTCGGCAAACGAGGCTAACCCTTCCAATAACCACTTTGGAACCCGATTATACGAAGTGCCAGTGACCTGGTATTCAAGGATGTGCATGATTTCATGCGGAAGCTGGCGTTCCATTTCCGCACGGGCATCCGGCCCCGGGGCGATGGATATTAATATTACGCTGATATCTGGATTGGCATGACCTGCTGCCCATGGCAGCGAGGCTAACTTAATCGCTGATTGCAATTCTGAAGCCGAAGGATAAGCATAAATTCGCAACGGCGAAACAGAATCTACTGGAAGGATCGATTGGGCGGTGGTCAGGCTGTCCTCAGCTGCGTTCATCAAGGTCTGACCAAATCCCAAATCCCCTGATGCCCAGGCGAGTTTAAACGTATCCGTTTCCATTCGCTGCCAGTTAAAGCGGTTGTCTTCATAAAGAAAAGAATACACCGGACTGCTGCTTTCTTCACCAGTATCCAGCTTGACCTGATACCAGTACTCGACAGGTGTAAAAGCTCCCAATACCGAATCGGAAAGACTGTATGTCTGGTTGATGAGACCGCCCGGTCCCGTTTCGAAATCGATCAAACGTGTGTCCGCGCCGAAAGGACGTATAAACAGCACGCTGTCGGTGATTCGCGCCGGAGACTGTATGGCGCCCTGGAAGCGGATCTCTTCGCCAAAATCCCATTCCTGGCTGATATCGACATATTCAACATTGGTCTGCTGATGAGACCGAAAACCAAGGCTGAACAGGCTTACGATCAAAACGAGGGAAAGTGAAATGCGGCGCAAAGTTAATGTCATCCCTGAGGAAGGCTAGGAATCAGAATCTTCCTCGTCTTCACCTAAGTCCAGATCATCGTCGGTATCATCATCCTCGAGGTCATCATCCTCGAAGTCTTCATCCATTTCATCATATTTTTCCTGGAGGGCTAGTTCCTCTTCACTCTCAGGTTCGTAATCCAATAGACCGAATTGATTGAATCCTTCAGTGAACTGAAGATTTTCCAGAGCGTCTTCGAGCAAATCGATTTCATCATCATCTTCAGAAGATTCGAGCATGGCCTCGAGTGTATCCCGCACCTTTTCACCGCCGATTTTGGATAACGCCCAGATACCTGCCATCCGAATTTCTGACCCCTCAGGCTGTGTTTTTACAATCCTCAGCAATCGTTTCCGGGCGACTTTGGCTTCCAGTTCTCCGGCTGCGCGGACTGCCTCGAATAAAACTTCCTGATTTTCAGAATCCAGCATGTCCATGACCGAAGGAATCCAGGTGGAGTTTGCCGAGCGGCCCATGGCAAACAGGGCAGTAACCAGCCATTCCGGATCATCTTTGTTGTATGCTGCGCGGATCAAGTTATTAATTTCAGGCCGGCTTGAAAACCCCATCGCTTCCAATGCCCGCCGCCGGAGGAGTTTGGGTTCACCAGTATCCATGGTCAACTGGAGGAGCTTTTCCTCAATACGGTGAAGCAGGTTTTCCGGTATTTCTTCCAGCTCGCCAACGTAGATAAACTGTCCCAGGGCGGTGGCTGCGGCACTGCGCACTTTCACATCGGGGTCGGCTTCCACCATCTTGATTAACACGGGGACCAGGGATGTATCTTCACATTCCCACAGCAAGCGCAAGGCGACTTCACGAACCCCTGGTTCAGGATCGGTTAATGCAAACTTGCCCAGATCATCGAATGAAACCAGGGTGTCAGATTCAGCCAGAGTCTCCAGATCTTCCAGCAACGCGACCCGCCGGTTAGCTTGGATTTGCGTCCAGGATTCTTTCAACAATTGCAAATCGCGTATCGATATGTCAGAAAACCTGTGCAAATGCACGGGCGGGAAGGGATGCGAATTATCCAGCAGAGCTGTAATGACCTTCTCGAATGAAACAATGGGTTGAATGGTGTCGTCCATGGGGTCTCCGATCACGGAATCTGGATCGGATTAAGGATATCCTGGGCTGTTATGTAGAACATTAATATGATCAGCAAGATAAACCCTAATGTGTGTACAAGATTTTCATACTTCGCGGGAATACGTTTACCAAAAAAGAGTTCCGGCAGGATAAACACGATCCGTCCTCCATCAACTGCCGGGATGGGGAAAAGATTTGTCAACCCCAAAGCAATGGTGATGACTGCCATCAGCTGCATCGTAAAGGTCGCGCTGTAAGGATCTGACGAACCGGCATTTTCCTCATCCCGCTCGCGCGCTTCTGAGAACATGGAATAAATGCCCACCGGACCTACGACGCGGGCCTGTTCTTTTGGGATCTCGTTTCGAATCAACCGCCCGGGCATAGAAAAAATATCGCTGGCTTGCTGGTATGTGGCCTGGAATGAAAGCGGTATGGTATTGATCCAACTGGTCTCGACCAATGGATTTGTCATGGCAATACCCAATGAGCCTTCGTTGGGGGGAGGATTTACCCGCGGCACCGCCGAGGTGACGATGGTTTCGTCTTCACGTTGAAGGACAAGTTCAATTTCATTGCCCTTGTTTTCTTGAATGATTTCAACCAGGATCTCGGTGCTGGTGATCGCGGTCGAATTGACTTCGGTGATGATATCGCCGATTTGTATCCCCGCGGCGTCGGCAGGGGAGTTCTGTGATACCGATGAAACAAGCACCTTGGAATAATCAGGGACACCTACCTGGTTGAAAATCAGTGAGAATAGGAATACCCCGAAGATCAAATTCATCACCGGTCCGCCCAGCAGGACAGCGATTCTGGCCAGGGGTTTTGCACTGCCAAATCCGCCCGGCACATTGGGGTCATTCTCGCCGGAGAGGCGGACGAACGCGCCGAATGGGATCCAGTTCAGGGTGAACTCGGTTTCGCGGAACTTGAATAACTTAACCATGCGCGGCGGGAAGCCAAAGCCAAACTCCTCGACATTAATCTTGAATAATTTGGCTACCAGGTAATGTCCCAATTCGTGAAGGAACAGCATGATGCCAAAAAACAGGATGAACAATAATAGGTTAGTCCAGTTCACATACACCTCTTAATGCAGTGGGTTCACTGCTTGAGCAGCTTATTTTATTGTTTGATGTGCCCGGACAGGTCCGTTGGAAAGGTTACCCGTCCAGTTTGGATCAATTTTATGATTATATCGCCTTTAACAGGCTTTGGTGAACCGCTGGCGCACATCCTCAGGCTGCTTTAATCTTCAAACGTGAGGTGCGCACCCCCGCCAGCCGTAGCCGTTAATACCTGGATTACGCTCGGGATTTGCTCCAGACGAGACTTTACCATTGGAGCATCCGTTACGGCACACAAAACGTGTACATTTGGGCCGGCATCAAGCGTGTAGCAGGCGGCGAGGCCTTCCCTGCGCCACCCGGGTACGGCCTTCATGATCTCGACGGAGGCAGGCTCCCAGTAAAAGAGAGCCGGGTTGGATGTCATCATCACGGCATGCATCAAATTGGAGTCCAACTCGACCACCGCGGCCAGCGCGTCAAAATCACGTGCGAGCAGGGCCTGGCGGCATCGCTGCAATCTGTCGGGAGCTCCACTGACTCGTGCTGCCTGCAAGGGGCTGGTATTCGCAATCTGATGTCCTTCGCTTGAGCCGGTAACTTTATGCGTATCCTTCATAACCGCGATGCAATCCACCAGATCCCAATGGGACGGCGGGGCTAGGGTTACGGCGTAAGAATCTTCATCGCTGGAGCCTGGCAGCCATTCAACATATCCCGACGGAATGGAACGGCATGCTGAACCCGACCCCTTGCGTGCCAGTGCTGAAAGCTGTGCCTCGGAAAGTTCGAGCCCTAATGCCGATGAGGCTGCCAGTGCCAGTGCGGCAAAAGCCGCTGCCGATGAGGCAATCCCTGCGCCGGTGGGGAAGTTGTTGGCAGATTCAACCTGCGCATACCAGGGTTTCGCAGCTTTCTCCCGCACCAGGTTCAGAAAGGCTGAAACCCGCGCCAGGCTTGCACCGGTCTGCACCAGGTGGTTGAGGGTGAACGAATCTGAAGTAAAAGCCGGATCAAAACTCACCCGGGTATGGGTATGCAATCCCGCCAGGTTCATCGAAACCGAACCATTCTGCGGCAGGCGCAGATTATCATCACGGTTTCCCCAGTATTTGATAAACGCGATATTCGGATGAGCCAGCGCGGTGGCGGTGAAAGTGGTCATAAAACAATTCCCTATGAGTATAAGTGTACCAGCAGAGGTGGATTCTTGTACCATGGCTTGGGCGAAAGTTATGTGGTTTCGATCGATTCTTTGTCCGGCCTTGCAAAGCGTAACCACAGGTCTGCGATAAACGAAAGGTGTTATGATGGAACAGGGTCAAGTCCATTCCAGGTTTGAAATGATAGGGGCTGCATGGTGTAAACCGGTCATCATTTGCGATTTAAGGATGAGGAAAATGCGAAAAATCTATTTAGGACCCATTAAATTGGAAGTCCCGGTGGTTGCTGTGGGCTGCATGCGGATCAATAGTTTAAGCGTCAAAGCGGCTGAAAAATTTATTCAGACCGCTCTCGATTTAAAGGCCAATTTTTTTGACCATGCCGATATATACGGCGATGGAGCTTGTGAAGAAATTTTTGCGCAGGCTATCCACATGAACGAATCGGTCAGAGAGCAGATCATCCTGCAATCCAAGTGCGGCATTCGAAAAAACATGTTCGACTTTTCAAAAGAGCATATTCTAAAATCGGTTGACGGCATTTTGAGCCGCTTGAAAACGGATTATCTGGATATCTTGCTCCTACACCGCCCGGACGCCCTTGTGGAGCCCGGTGAAGTTGCTGAGGCTTTCGATTTGTTGCAGGAATCGGGAAAGGTCAGATACTTCGGGGTTTCGAACCAAAAACCGATGCAGATTGAATTGCTGCGCAGGTATCTGCACCAACCCATCGTTGCCAACCAACTGCAATTAAGCATCACCAATGCCACCATGATCTCGAATGGGATCAATGTGAACATGGAAAATTCATCCGCGGTTGATCGTGATGGCAGTGTGCTGGATTACTGCCGCCTACATGACATCACCATACAACCCTGGTCACCCTTTCTATTTGGCTTTTTTGAAGGGGTATTCCTGGGATCCAAGAAATTCCCGGAATTGAATAAGAAAATCGATGAAATTGCCAACCACTACAGCGTTTCCAACACCACAATCGCGCTTGCCTGGATTTTACGCCACCCTGCCAATATGCAGCCGATTATCGGAACGATGAATGTCGAACGCCTTAAGGATTGCTGCCAGGCCGCCGATATCTGGCTGACGCGTGAAGAGTGGTACGAGATTTACCTTTCGGCTGGCAATATACTCCCTTAGCTAACCCCCCGGTGATACTACTCCGGAAAAAGCTGGAATTATTAAAGTTTTCCGAAGCAAATTGCGATAATCGGGTTTGACCGGGCGGGCACTAAGGTCGAACGGATATGCTATTCCATCCTTTCGAAAGAGATGTGTCAATGTGCCTGCCAACGATCATTCAGTTCTAAAGCCAGTATAATTAAGGGACGGGATCTGGGGAGCGGACTGTCCATTTCAGTCTCACTGGTTCGATAAAGGCTCTCCCAGTTTTGCGAATAGGGTTTCATGGAGGGTTTGTTGCATATCAGTGTATACCTGAGCAGAGGCTACCGTTGGTGCAGCATTTTAATCATGAGCGCTGTTTTGGCAGGCTGCCAATCCAGTGAGCAACCCCTGATTCAGAGCACATCTGTGGTAGTCCCTTCTGCTGTAATCATCGAGTCGAGCCCCCCACCCATTAATTCTCCCACACCAGAGCCCATCAAAACCCTGGTCCCACAATTTACCCCGACACCGCCCTTGATTACGCCGGCCCCGGCTGAAGGTACCTTTGCCGACCAGTCCGTTGACTCGCCGGATGGTCAATGGACTGCACTGCCCGAGATTGAGCTTTTATCCGATGGATACCAGATCTCACTGCAGGTATTCAACAAAGACAAGAGTGTAGTATGGTCACCGGTGGATTATAAGGGAGAAGGTTTGGGGTATTCGTTTCCCACTCCCAAGCACTGGTCATCGGACAGCCGCTATTTTTACTATGTCGACCAGGAGGTTATCGACGGCTGTGGGGAATTTTTCCCGGTCGAACAAGCCTGGAAACGGTTGGATACCGAGACCGGAGAAGTGGATGCAATCGACCTGCCGCTCGGAAGAGGACAGGCGTTTTCTCCCGACGATGCGCTGCTGGCGTACACTACGGCGGAGTCTCCTTTACAATTGGTGATTCAGGAACTGCCAGCTGAAGAAGAACAGGTGATACCCTTGCTGCAAGGAGTTCAATCCCAGGTCAATGCCCAGGGCGGGAAAATCGTGTGGTCGCCGGAAGGGGATGCTTTAATTCTAGCCGCGGCGACCGGCAATATTTGCGATGATCCTTTGCCCACTTTTTATTTATTCACCCTGCAGATCGCGGACATGCGGCTTGTTTCTCTCTATGAAGGAAAGGATTATATTCGCCCGCTTGAATGGGATACCTCCGGAAAAATACTGGTCAAGGATTGGAATTCAAAATCCTGGTGGATCGATGCCGCGAGCGGTAAAATCACGACCGCACCATAGTAAGCAACCTGAAAATGACCCGGTAACTTCCACTCACCTAAGCCATGCCTGATACCCAAGGTCACCGCCTGAAAGAAGTCTTTTTATTATTTTTAAAACTTGGCTTTACAGCTTTCGGCGGGCCGGCAGCGCATGTCGGCATTATGCACGACGAAGTGGTTGTCCGCCGGAAATGGCTGACCGATGGCGAATTTCTGGATTTATTGGGGGCGACCAACTTAATCCCTGGTCCAAACTCCACCGAAATGGCCATCCATATTGGGTTTCTTCGAGCAAGATGGCCCGGTCTCATTCTGGGCGGCTTGGGTTTCATTCTGCCAGCCG
>JAJZTR010000177.1 GCA_021848775.1 Chloroflexota bacterium
TTTTAACATAACTACCAGAGCCAACCGGGGTGACTGCGTGCTTGCGTCGTAGTTTCCGGGTTAATTTTACGCAAAGAGTCACGCTTCACCTTTTATTATATAGGGTTATTGTGAGAATTAGACGATCCTGTTAACCAATGATCCCCCAATGGAATATTCATGTCGTATTCTATGGGGTCAATTGTCAGTGGGTTGTTATGATTTTCTTCGGGATTATCTACAATCGATTAGTGATTAGATGTAAAATATTTTTAACGTTTTAAAATATTCCTGGACCTACGATTGAATCAAGGAGAACTCATAATGAGCATGTGGAAAATCTTGCTGACGGATGGGCTTGAAGAGAATGGACAGGCGATTTTGCGCGGGAGCGCGCAGGTGGATAACCGTCCAACCATCACCGCCGATGAACTCTTGCAAGTCGTTGGGGAATACGATGCCCTGATCGTGCGCGGCCGGACTAAAGTTACATCTGCGGTTTTTGATGCAGGTAAAAAGTTGAAGGTCGTGGGACGGGCCGGCGTGGGTGTGGATAATATCGATCTTGCAGCTGCTAAAGCGCACGGCGTAACTGTGGTGAACTCACCAACTGCCACAACCCTTGCAGTCGCTGAACTTGCCATGGCGCTCATGCTGGCTGTCGTTCGTGATATTCCGCGCGGGGATGCTGGAATGAAATCCGCAAAATGGCTCAAGAAAGAAATGGAAGGTACTGAACTATGGCATAAGAAGCTGGGCGTCATTGGATTTGGCCGAATCGGGGAAGCCACTGCCAAACGAGCAGCCGCATTCGATATGGAAATCCTGGGTTACGACCCGCTTATTCCCGCTGAAGAAATCGTAAAGCGTGGGGGGAAACCGGTCTCCTTTGATGAACTGCTCGCGCAATCCGATATTATCACCATGCACCTGCCATTAACAGCTGACACCAGGAACATGCTCAACGCTGAAACCTTTGCAAAGATGAAAGACGGGGTGCGTATCATCTGTGCAGCCCGAGGCGGAGTGATCGATGAGGAGGCTTTGTTGGCAGCGCTCGAGTCTGGTAAAGTTGCCGCCGCCGGTTTGGATGTGTTCGCCAGCGAGCCCCCGGGTCAAACTGCTCTTGTCAGCCACCCGCGGGTTGTCTGTTCGCCGCACATCGGCGCGCAAACTGCCGAAGCCCAATTCCGGGCAGCGGACGACATTGCCAATGAAGTGCTAGCCGCATTGGACGGGAAACCGCTCCGCTGGAAAGTCGCCTAAAGATCAAGTACAATTACAGGGTGTCGTCGTGACATGCCCTGTAATTCAAGGCTTCAAAGGGCGGTCTACGCACCGCCCTTTTGTGTTTAAAAAAACATAACCAACTGATAATTCCAAACTTGAGGAGATGTTTTCATGAAAGAAAAATTGGCTGCTTTCAAGGCTGAGATGGGAGAAATCTGGGATTTGTATATGGCTTCCTCGTTGCTTGGCTGGGATCAACAAACCTATATGCCGCCTAATGGAGCGGTTGAACGCAGTGAACAGCTGGCAACGCTTTCCAAGTTAGCACATATAAAATCCACCACGCCAGAGGTAGGCGAGGCGCTGGAAGAATTAAAGAAATACGCAGAGACACTTGACCCGGATTCAAATGATGCGCGGTTTATCCGCCGGGCAAAAATCGAATATGACAAAGCCACCCGGGTTCCAGCCGAAAAAGTAGCAGAATATGCACGGGTGACTGCCCTTGCGCAGGAGAAATGGGTACAGGCTCGTGCAAAATCGGATTTTTCAATCTTCCGCCCGCACCTGGAACGGATTGTCGAACTTCGCCGTGAATATGCCGATTATTTTAAACCTTATGATCATGTCTATGACCCGCTTCTGGACGATTTTGAGCCGGGCCTCAAGACGGCTGAGGTCAAAGGTATCTTTGCCCGCCTTCGCCCGCAGCAGGTGGAACTTGTAAAAGAAATCGCTTCCCGCCCCCAGGTCGAAGATGATTTCCTGCATTTGAAATACGAGGACCAGAAGCAGTGGGATTTTGGTGTGGATGTAATTACCCGCTTTGGCTACAACTGGGAAGGCGGGCGGCAGGACCGGTCAGCGCATCCGTTCACCACGAGTTTTGGAATTGGCGATGTACGGATTACCACCCGGGTGATCGAAAATATGGTCACATCGGCTCTGTTCAGCACCATGCACGAAGGCGGTCACGCCATGTACCAGCAGGGGTTGGACACCAGCCTGTCGCGGACAATTCTGGCGAATGGTGCATCCATGGCGATTCACGAATCACAGTCGCGCATGTGGGAAAACCTGGTAGGACGTTCGCGAGCATTCTGGAAATTCTTCTACCCGAAATTGCAATCCACCTTCCCCACTCAGTTGGGCAATGTGCCGATGGAAAAATTCTACAAAGCGGTGAACAAGGTCGAACCTTCCTTCATCCGGGTTGAAGCCGATGAGGCTACTTATAACCTGCACGTCATGCTGCGCCTCGAACTTGAAATTGAATTGATGGAAGGTACATTGAAGGTGGCTGATCTTCCTGAAGCATGGAACAACCGAATGCGAGAGTATCTGGGGGTCACTCCGCAAAAGGACAGCGAGGGTGTTCTGCAGGATGTTCACTGGTCTGGCGGTATGATTGGATACTTCCCAACGTACGCACTCGGGAATCTGGTATCTGTTCAGCTTTGGGAGAAGATCAATCAAGAAATTCCGGATCTGGACAGCCAGATTGAACAGGGTCAATTTTCAGCGCTGCTGGATTGGCTGCGCGAAAATGTGCACCGCCACGGCTCTAAATTTGATCCGCAGGAACTGGTGCAGCGCATCACGGGCTCCAAGATCGATCCGCAGCCCTATGTGGGATACCTGCGCAAGAAATACAGCGATATTTACGGTTTATAGGCCTTTTTAGCAGGGCACGGGGGCGATTTACCCCGTGCCCTTTTCCTTTCCTTTGAGGTTTGGGATGAAATTTGGAATTGTCCTCCCTAATTTTGGACCTGGCGCCACCCGTTTGTCCATCATCGATACGGCGCTGGCTGCCGAAGGCCTCGGGTATGATTCGGTGTGGGTGACGGACCACCTGGCCCTGCCCCAGGAAGATGCCGAGCGCTTCGGGCAGATCTATGAAACCGTTACCACGCTGAGTTTTCTGGCGGGCAGCACCCGTCACATTCGGCTGGGGATATCCGCATTAGTGCTGCCTCAACGCAACCCGGTGGAGGTTGCCAAGCAACTGGCAACCCTGGATGTTTTATCCGGCGGGAGGGTTATTCTTGCAGCCGGAATTGGCTGGTCGCAAGGGGAATATGAAAACCTGGGCTATACCTTTCGCGACCGCGGCCGCCGCATGGATGAAGCGCTGAAAGTTTTACGCACCCTGTGGCGGGGAAATAAAATCGTGTCTTTCCAGGGGAAATACTATAACTTCAACAAGGTCGCATTCGAACCGCAACCCCTCCAATCCGGCGGTCCGCCGATTTGGGTAGCGGGGGACTCGCCCGCAGCGCTAAAACGCGCGATTTATTATGCAGACGGCTGGCATCCGCATATGCGGACACCCCAGGATTTGGCCAATGCCATGAAACAGGCTCAGACACTGCTTGGACACCGGCCATTCACTGTCTGTCTGCGCATGCGTGCTGCTTTTAGTGCTCAACCGGACCCTGAAATCCAACTCTCGGGTACGCCAGCAGATATGGTGGCATTATTGAAGGCATTCCAGGAAGCTGGCGCCAATTATGGCATTCTGTACTTCCCGGTTGACACCCAGGCAGCCCGCGAGCGTGCGATGCAAACTTTTCGCAAAGAGGTCTTGCCGGAACTGGCGGATTAGCTTCACCTATCAGAAAAGATAACTTGAATACTATCAGACAAGTTATCCATCGATTGACGGTTTATCCAGTATATAATCGCTTTATGTCCTATTCGACACCGATGCGCAAACGATGGCTGATCGCTGCGGCGCTCCTGATGTTATTATTTATTTCAGCCTGTCAGCCTGGTCAGCCGACCAATACCCCGCCCTCCTTTGTTCCGAGTGTCGGCGTAACTGTAATCGTTCCCACGACTCAGCCCGCAACCGAAACTCCTTCTCCCGAAGCTACTACCGGGGTAGTAGAACCTCAGACCGGCGAGCGCACGCCAGTAATCGAAACACCGGCGCCAACAGCAAATCCGGTGGCAATCGCCCCAACAACAGGGCCGGTTCTGGTATCAACACCGACCACAGGATCTTTCTTGCTTCCGCGGGCAGCCGCAACCGCCAAACCGCGCGCTGCGGCCATGAAAATTACCCATCCTGGACCTTATTCAAAAGTATCTTCACCAATCGAGCTGGATGCATTGATCAGTCCAGGCGATGACCGCCGGGTTTATGTCAATTTGTTCGGTGAGGATGGCAGGATCATCGTAAGCCAGATTCTGGATTTCGGCACTTACGACTCAAAGCGATTTAACATTTCACCGAATATCCCGTTCCAGATTAACAGCGCGGCTGAGTTAGCCCGGCTTGAGATCTATGTCATTGACCAGTTTGGACAGAAGATTCAGTTGATATCCGTGGACCTCATTTTGATCCAATATGGCGACAGTGATGAGACGGCTAATGACATCGAGCTCGAACCATACCTGGTCACCTCACCGCGTGAGGGCACGCTCACCAACGGCGGGGTCCTGGTGGTGGAAGGAACCGCGCGCCCTGTTGCTGACAGCCCGCTCATCGTGGAACTGATTAATGAGAAAGGCGTAGTGGTCGGTTCCGGTGAGACGCAGGTTTCACCCCCTTCTGAGGGCAGCAGCCATATGCCTTTCCAGGTCATCGTCCCTTACACCGTGGATGGGCGGACGCGGGTACGGATGACAGTTCGACAGGAGAGCACCACCCGCATACCGGGCACAGTGTGGCTTTCTTCTACGGTTATTTTCCTCGACCCGTAATACGCTCCGCCCGGCTTACTCGTTGGTCAGGGCAAAAAACTCAGGTTCCTCGCGGATGCTGGCCAGGTCGCTATCTTCCTTCGCCCAGGCTTTCAAATCAGGCCGGAAAGCCAGGGCCGGCCGCAAAAATTCCAACGCCTGGGCTGGGCGTCCAGACAACGCGTAAAAACAGGCACGATCATAAAGGATCGCACCTTGTGAACGCGGGCTGTCATCCAAGCCGAGCATGTCGCTGACCATCATGTCCTGCAAGCGATTGGCTGTTTCCAGGTCACCCAGCTTTAGGTATGCTTCTGTGATGTGATAAACCGGGTGGACATAACCATTGCCGAGGATATAGGACAACAGGGTGCCCTCCTTCTCGCGCGGATGGCTCCCGGCGGACCGCAATCCTTCTTCGCTGAAGCGCTGCAAAACGAGGGGGAATGCCTCGAGTACATTCTCAGCGTCATGAATGAGCATTTTAACGGACTTGTCTTTGGTTTCCTCGAAATTCAAGCGATTGCATTCCTCATAGGGTGGATATTCAGGCGGGGTTTGACC
>JAJZTR010000178.1 GCA_021848775.1 Chloroflexota bacterium
TTTAGGGCTGCCCGGAAGGTTAATGATGAGTGTTTTTCTGCGAATTCCAGCAGAATTGCGTGATAGCATTGCATGAGGTGTGATCTTAAGGCTGAAGGCTCTGGCAGCTTCCGCGATACCCGGCGCCGGCCTGTCGATTACCGCCCGGGTAGCCTCAGGGGTGACATCCCGCGGGGCAAACCCTGTTCCGCCGCATGTCAAAATTACATCCAGTTGTTCGATATCACTCCATCGGATGAGGATATCGCTGATTTTAGCGATTTCATCCGGCACGATATCCATTACCGCGACATGGTGGTCAGCTGTCTCGAGTCGAGATCTCAGGGCGGGACCGGACAAATCTTCACGCTCACCACGGGCGGAGCGGTCGGATATGATCAAAAGGCCAAATCGGATCTCACTCAACCTTCATCGCTCCCGGTGAGACGTTTCCAATCTCCGTGGATACCGTCGTCGGTGACGCCGAAGTAAAAACGAAACCCTTGCGATGTTCGTTGAATCAAATCATAGCGTTGGGTGTTGCCTTGTTTATATTTACTGAGCATACCCAGGTCGCCTTGCCACGCAATCTTGGTGGATTCGATACCGGGCGCAAGTTCGTTATAGCGTTCAATAGCATAATGCCAGAGCTTGCGGGCAGATGCCCGGGTCACATTGTTGACGACATTCCCATTCCGCAAATCGCGCATGGTGAAATATTGCTTGCCCTGGCGTTCCACCGGCGCGACAACCTCGACCCCGGTGCGGGGCGCCTGGACAGCGCTGTCAATTTCTGGTTCTGGGACTGCGGATAGCTCGACCATTTCTTCAGTTGCAGTGGGGACTTTGGATTCAGCGACTGTCTCTCGTTTACTTCTCAGCACCAGACTGACGATCTCGTCGCGAACGGCCAATCCAGTCTCTGCCTCATCCCGAACGTATATTTTATTGTCATCGACCGCGTAGGGTGGTTCTTCACCGCGAGGAACCAGAATACGGACTAACTTTTTCCCGCGGTAATCATGAATATCCATCTGGCAGTGTAGCGGGGGGCTGATGCGGTTGTTGATTTCTTTTTCAACCTGACGAATGGCTTGTTCTGGTTCTGGAATTCCAGCAGGGGATTTCTTGGGGTCAGCACTCAGCCCCAGGTAAAGCGTACCGCCGTTGGTATTGGCAAAGGCGCAAACATCCGCCAGCACTTCATAAAGCTTCCCGCCGCGGACTGTAACGCTCTCATGGAACTCTTGAATAATGTTCGATCCTTCCTCTACGGCAGTTTGGATAAAGTCATAGGCTGGTTCTTCAGTATGGCGGTGCGGGCGTGTTCTTGAAAAGTCATTCCCCAGAAAAACATTTTTTAATGCCACAAAAGATCGTTCTTCCAGCAGAACATCCGTTGCTCGCTCGCCAATGCTTAAATTCTTTTTGCGTATCGGATCGACCGTGACGCGGTGAGCATCCGAGCCCTGGATACAATGCATTCGCCGCGGATATTCAGGTTTGGTGCCGCTAAAAAAGGCGGCAGTTGTGCGCGGCCCTTTTAGTTCGAGATCGGTTACCTCGAGAGCGTGCAGGTTATTATCTTGCGTATAGGCAATCTTGGTTTGACCACCAAAATTGAAACCACGCATGGCAACGCCGTTGCTTGAGTTGGCATGGGCAGCGATGACCAGACCGCCGTTTTCATTCACGACGCGATAAACAGTGAGCACATCTGAGGTGGCACCAACGGTCTGTGAACCCTCGTCGATATGTTCTGGTGGGATGTTGAGGTTCAATAACAAGTGTTCGAGTTCACGGACGGGTTTTTCCGGCGGGAAAATGCACAGGATATGAAAACCGAAAGTTGCCGTAAATTCAAACCCTGGCAACACCAGTATTTTATTAAGCAAACGGCGGTAGTGCTCCAATTTGAATTGTTCATCTGGCAATAAACGGCCAAGTTTTTCCAACAATTCCAACTGCTGGACCTCCTCGCTCATTTTTCGATAACCTGACACTGTATTGTGGTCGGTTATCGCTATGATATGCAGATTTCGAACCTCGGCCCTTTCCAAAATATCCAGGAATGTTGACTCTGGTTGTTGATGATCGCTAGAGGCGGGTGTGTGTAGATGTAAATCAATGGTGTACCATTGATTCGCGGCCTGGGATATATTTTTTCCCATGGGTTTCTCCTAATTTATGGTTGGCAGCAAACTCGTCTTACGACCGCAGCCACTTGAGAAGATCGGTGGGCATATAAGGTTTTAGCAGGAAACCGTTCGCGCCAGCCTCGAAGCATGCATCTTGACAATCTTCGCCGGACGTCATCAGAACTTTAATTTCTTTCAGTCCGGGCTGTTTTCGGATAACCGATAACAGGTCAAGCCCATTTACCCCTTGTAGATGGACATCCATAAATAAAAATTCAGGGGTGTTGGCTTGAAGAATGGCGACGATTGTTTCTGCTTCAAAATCGTCAATGATGGTTGTTTCGAATTGCTCCATCTCCAAAAAGATTTTGAGCAATGACCGCATTGACGCGTCATCTTCCACAAGAGCTACATGTGTCATAGGATTATTCGCTTGATTGTGCAGCTTCCGCCGCTGGAATCTCAGCCGCACGAGGAAGGGGTTCCAATGCTTCGTTCAGCACCTCGTCCATGGTGTCGGCTAAAATAAATTTGATCGATTTGTGGACTTCGTCTGGCAGTTCTTCCAGATCCGGTTCATTTTCTTTAGGTAAAATAATGGTCTTTAATCCTGCGCGGTGGGCTGCCAGGATTTTTTCCTTTATACCACCAACGGGTAATACCTGCCCCCTAAGGGTAATTTCACCTGTCATTCCAACATCCGAGCGCACCAATTTTCCTGTGACAAGGGATACGAGCGCAGTAGCCATCGTCACACCTGCCGAAGGTCCATCTTTAGGCTGTGCTCCAGCTGGAATGTGAAGGTGGATGTCAGACTGTTCGAATATTTTGTCTTCGATACCCAATAACTTTGTGCGCGATCGGACATACGAGAGGGCTGCCTGCGCAGATTCCTGCATGACCTTGCCAACTGAACCGGTGGTAATAAATCCTTTGCTGCCGGGCATTTTGGTGGCTTCGATGAAGAGGATGTCGCCGCCCACAGGTGTCCAGGCCAGCCCGGTGGCGACGCCTGGTACTTCGGTGCGGCGTTGAATTTCTTCAGTGGAAAAATATTTGGGGCGGCCTAACAATTCACGTACCAAATCGGAATCAACCAGAACCTTTTCGGTTTTCCCTTCAGTAATCCGGGTGGCGATTTTACGGCATATTCCGCCAATTTCGCGTTCAAGGCTGCGGACTCCGGACTCGCGGGTGTAACTGCGGATCACGGTTGAAATTGCCTGCTCATTGAATTGGATTTCATCCTCGCGCAGGCTGTTTTCGCGCAGCTGCCGTGGAATAAGATACTGCCGGGCAATTTGCAGTTTCTCATTTTCTGTATAACCAGAAAGCTGGATGATTTCCATGCGGTCCAGCAAGGGGCCTGGGATGGTATCAAGCTGGTTGGCAGTAGTAATAAACATAACCTGCGACAGATCGAACGCGACTTCGATGTAATTGTCGCGGAACTCGACGTTCTGTTCAGGGTCGAGCACTTCAAGTAAAGCTGATGCAGGGTCACCGCGAAAATCGAAGCTTAGCTTGTCGATTTCATCCAGCATGAATATCGGATTGCGGGTTTCAATGCGCCGCAGACCTTGCATAATTCTCCCCGGCATAGCCCCGATATACGTGCGCCGGTGACCGCGTATTTCGGCTTCATCCCGCACCCCTCCGAGGGAAATGCGAATAAATTTTCGCCCCATCGCCCGGCTGATCGACATTCCAAGGGAGGTCTTGCCAACCCCAGGAGGACCTACGAAACACAGAATAACGCCTTCACGTTCTCTTCGGATTTTGTCATCGCTGGCGGTGGTGAATTCTTCGCGGCGTTCCTGGCGCAATTTTCGGATGGCCAAATATTCCAGGATGCGCTCTTTAATATCCTGCAGCCCGTAATGGTCTTTGTCGAGCACCTCCCGAGCATGGGAAATAGTCAGGTCATCCTGTGTGGTGGTTGACCAGGGGATCGAAACCAGCCAATCCAAATAGGTGCGTATAACACCGTATTCGGCCGCGGCTGTGGGAAGGTGGGACAATCGCTCCAATTCGCGATTGGCAATTTTGCTTGCTTCTTCTGGCATGGCAACCGATTCGATTTTCTTGCGAAATTCCTCAACGTCAGCTGCCTGTTCATCCACCTCACCCAATTCCCGCTGAATTGCCTTCAATTGCTCCCGCAGGAAGTACTCACGCTGCACCTTATCAATCTCGGATCGAGCTTCCTTCTGAATTTTTTGACTGAGTTCCAACACCTCACTTTCCCTGGTCAGCAGGGTGACCAGTTTGTGTAGTTTTGTGCTGACCGAATCCTCTTCAAGGATCCCCTGGGCATCTTCAATCTCCATCCGCTGCAGATTTGCAATGGAATACACCGTTGCCAGGGGATCTGTCAAGGCCTCGATGGAAGCCACCAACTCGCGCGGCATGGAAGGGATCATTTCAGCGATATGAGAAAACTGGTCACGAACGTTCCGTGCCAGAGCGTCCACTTCCAAGCTGGTTTCTTCAGATTCGGGATGAGGGACAACGTTCGCCTGCAGGTACGGCTCTAACGTAGTATATTCGGTCACCCGGAAACGGGAAATTCCCTGAACGAGCAGCCTTATGGTGCCGTCTGGAGCGCGAAACAGGCGGTGGATCATGGCAGCTGTGCCGACCTGGTATAAATTTTCCGGACCGGGGTTCTCAAGCTCCGGATCTTTGGATGCGATCAACCCGATCATCCGATCACCGACCACCACATCGTCCACCAGACGGATGGAGCGGGGTTGACCGATCGTCAATGGGACGCCTGTTTGCGGATAAACAACAAGCCCACGTAAGGGCAGAATCGGCAGGTTTTCGGGAAGTTTGACCGATGACTCTTCCACAAATTCAGGGGCGGGTCCGGTTGATTCTTCCACTAATCCGTCATACTCCGAAGAATTGTCCAAGTAATAATGGTCTTCGAAGCTCGTTTCATCGCTTTCAGTTTCATAGAGCATGTGGTTTAGGTCGATGTTCCACCTGGAGGCTGGCATGTCTTCTCGTTAATCTCGATTCAGTTCGATGTTTTTTGGGGTTGCTTTCGGCAGGGATACCATCAGAAAGCCGTTGTTGTAATTTGCGGTAACCTGGTCAAGATCCAATTCCATGGGGAACACGATTTCGACGGTGAACTCACCAAAAGGGATCTCCATTTGGTGAATCGCCTGGCGTTCCTCTATTTGTAAGTTGCGTGTGCCTTGAATGAACAGCAAATTGCGGTCCATCGTGATCGTAAAATCATCGTCGGTCATCCCGGCAATTTCAAC
>JAJZTR010000017.1 GCA_021848775.1 Chloroflexota bacterium
ATGATCATGCGGCAAACATAATTGCGACCGGTATTGCCTGGAATTACCCCATCAGCAATCAGGAAAGTAGCCGCGCGGGCATGGTCAGCAATAACCCGGTAAGGGGTAAGATTTTCTTCAAGCTGTTCCAAAGTGTGTCCGGTCAGTTCCCGAATTTTTTCCATCAGCGGCCAGAATAGGTCGGTGCGGTAATTCGAAGGAACTTTCTGCAATACCGCCACAATCCGGTCGAGCCCCATGCCGGTATCCACATGCTTGGCTGGCAGCGGAACAAGCTGAGTGGGCGATAAGCGGTTGTACTGGATAAAGACCAGATTCCAAATTTCAAGATAGCGCTTACAATCGCCATTGACCCGGCAGACATGCCCGGGGACGTCGGCTTTATCGCAATAGGAGGGGCCCATATCGATATGGATTTCGCTGCATGGACCGCAGGGGCCGGTTTCAGCCATTTCCCAGAAGTTATCCTCGCGCCCTGAGGAAATTACATGCGCTGAGATCATTCCAGGCTGCTTCAGCCAGTTTTCCCTGGCTTCCTCGTCCGTGGGGATTTCTCCCTTTTCGTCCTCGAAATACGTTGCCCAAAGCAGGCTTTTCTCGATCCCCCAAACCTGTGTCAAAAGGTCCCAGGCCCAGGTGATCGCTTCTTTTTTATAATAATCACCGAAAGACCAGTTACCCAGCATTTCGAAAAAAGTGTGATGGGAATTGTCGCGTCCAACTTCGTCCAGGTCATTGTGCTTCCCAGCCACCCGCAGACATTTTTGTGAATTGACCGCCCGGGTGTACGGACGTAAATCGGTTCCTAGGAAAACATCTTTGAATTGGACCATACCGGCGTTGGTGAACAGCAGCGTCGCGTCTCCACCTGGGACAAGCGAGGAGGATGCGACGAATGTGTGGCCCTGTTCGATAAAATAATCTATAAACGTCTGGCGAATCATCGCGCCGGTAAGATTGTCATTCATGATTGCTCCTGGTTACCGAAGTATAAGAAATAATTATAAGCCACGGGTGAACAAGAATCAATAACTCGAATTTTTAGAGGCTGATTGTAATATTCCGTATGACCCTGTAAATACGGCCGATTAGGATATGCATTTAAACTTGAGGTGCCCCGCTGCCAAAGAGCGGCAAACATGATTTGATTTTTCCGCCATAGTAAAATAGTTGTCGGAATAGTAGGATCCAAAACACTATCCAGGAAACGAATGAAAGGGAATTTATAGTTCCTTTTTTATGCACCACCCCGGAAAATAGATGAAGACCCGATGAATTAAACAGATGAGCCGCCTTTCGGCGGCTCTCTGCACACACAGAGACAGGAGGGATAATATCCGCTGTTTAGCGGGAGAAAGCCATCTTCATCAACTTGCCCTCATTATTCATGGTAACCCGGGCATAATGAATGTGATTATGCTCACCCATTTTTACCTGGCGTTTGAAAATGACAATTGTGCGGTCTGCAAACTGTTTTTGAACCTGCTTGCGCCCGAGAAACGCGATACCACCGCGATGCGTTTTCACTTCTGATGTGAATTGCTGCTGGCTGATGGAAATATCAGCGCGGTCTAAGCCTGGCAGGTAGGGAGAAACCGCTTGCTTGGCATATTTCAACCAGTTTTCATTTACAACCTTAATCTCGCCAACGACCTCGTTGTGATCTGAAATGACTTTCACCGCTGATTGCGTCTGGTAGCGGGCAGCTCGTTTCGCATTAGCCTGGACACCTTCCATGAAGGTTAAAGGATCCCCATACAGGACGAAGGATATAAGCGTTTTCTGGTCCTCACCATCCAGGTAACCCTGGCGGTTGGTCATTTCGCGCACCATGGATACTTTAGCCTGCAATAGAGCGTCGCCAACTGAGTACCCATCCTTCAACGCAGTCCAGAAATAAAACCCGAGCAAATCCGCGCCTACCAGAGGAGTGGTTACCGAACCGTAAGAAATGCAGGTCGATCCAACCACTGAGGTCGCGCCAATCGCTAGAAAGCGCATCGCCAGCGAGGTTGCTTCAGATTTTTGCACGACGTACCCCCCGTAACAAGCTTCCGTGAAAACGATTTTTGGGGAATGACCATTTTTGGGCAGGTCTACCAGACTGAGTGCAACGGGGTATTCAGGACCTTCTCCGCGTTCAAGTGGATCAGCCTGACCGTACCATTCTGCGGTTTCGGCCAATCCATGCAAATTATAGTAACTCAACGGCGAATTTGTAATTTTGGTTTGGGCGAAACTGCCGCTATTTGCCGGAGGGGAGACTTGCAGCGATTTGCCTTCGCCAATGGGGCGGAAGGCAGCCAGAGATGACCGGCGCCATACGGAAGCTGAATATCCGAAGGATCCTTTTTTGCCGTTTGAGCGGACAGTGGGGATGAACCAACGCACCCAATCCATCCATGGTCCGTAGCGGCGCATGGTTTTAGTGCTCTTGGCAGCCTGACTGTGGTTTTTGATTGCCAGCCGCAGCTGTTGCAGCAGTAATCCGGCATCAGCACCTTCCTCGCCCAATATTCGACCAACCGGCCATTCAGGAATGAAATAATTAGAGTCAATAGAGGCATAAGGATTGTCAGAAAGGACTTCCTCGTCCATATCATCCGTAGGATTAGGCAGGCGGTGGAAAGGTACCACCTCGGGACCGCCCACGATGAGCAAAGCGCCAATCCGGCCGCCTTTTTTCGCCAGCGCATCATCCAAATCTGTGATTGCCAGCTTCAGCTTCCATGGATCGATCTGACCGGTGGTTTTGATCCCCAGCTTGCCAGTTGCTTCAATGTCATCCGGGTAGAAAACCATCGAGCCCCATCCGGCACGTTTTTTGATCACGTCGGCAAGGCGCGTCATCTCTTTGTCGATCACCGCCAGAGATTGGTCGCCATACTGATTTCGCAACCCGGTTCGCGAGGAAAAAACTACATAAATCGGGAAACGACCGTCAGACTTGGCAGTTTCTGGAGTTTTCATGCGTTTCGCCAGACGCTCGAATTCTTTTTCAGTCTCGAGCAGCCAGACGGATTTTTGGGCTTTCGGTTTAGAGTTATCGACGGTGAAATCGGGTACAGCTTTCGCTTTTTCAGCCTCGATTTCCCGGCTGTAAGCGGCTTGCGCGGTCTGCAGGAATGCCTCTGCGTCTGAACCGAGCACTGGAACGGTTGGCTGTGGAGCTGCCGGCAGTCGATTCCACCCCAATTTCACCGCAACACTGGCCGGGATGCCAACATCCAAACCGATTTCAAGCCTTTCCGGCCAAAGGGGTTTATAAGGGTGGCTTTCACCCCACCACCGCCAGCTGACCTGCCCCGCAGCATCTGCTGCGACGGCCTGGTGCAGCAGAGTAACCGCACCAGATTCATCCCCCACTTCCATTTTTATTTCAGCGAGACCCAGTTTGAAGATCACTGTGTCAGGCCATTGAGTGTGATACAGCTCGGAAAACTTAAGCAGATTTGCCTGGTCGTGGTTGCGGCGAATAACCTCGATGTGGGTAATCGCAGCTAAAAGCTGGTCCTGTGTGAGCGCCAGCACCTGGTAGACCATGGTCTCGGCGGCTTCCAGATTACCCTCAACCAGCGCGCGCCGCGCGTTGCGCAGGATGGTACTCCAACCCGGCATGGCAATCGAAGAGTCAACTCTTTGACCCAGCACGAAAACATCCACCAGCACCCGTTCATAATCTTTTTTATTGGCTGTCCCGTATGCTTGAGCTAAGGCTTTCTGAGCTTGAATGTCCTCCGGATCCATTCGGCAAATTTTTTCCAATATTTGAATCGCCTGGCCGATTTTTCCTTCCGCGGTAAATACTTTGGCCAGAATCCGGTTCACCTGAAGATCACCAGGGAAATTCGATAGCCAGGTCAGGCTCAACTGGCGGGCAAAACGCAGTTCGTTTGTCTCCAGAGCGGTGTTCAGCACCAGTATCAGCGTGGCCCGCGAGAGTGTGCGAGTGATCTGGGGATTGTTGATGGGTGGCGTGTGATTTACAGGCATGAAGAAGCCTCCTGACAGTTATGTACCAGGTTCAATGCAACAATCGCGCCAAGCTGACGGCGGATATTTACATCCTGGGGGGCTAGGGTTGCGGCACGGCGGAGCATGTTTTCTGAAGCCAGATAATCCTTGCTGTCGCGCAGGATCAGACCTGCCTGATAATACGATCGGAAATCTTCGGGATCGGTGGTCATTGCCTGCTGGTAGGCATCCAACGCCTGAGGAAAGTCGCGCCGGATGGTATAGACCGTACCGAGATCCAGGTAGGCATCGGTGAGGTTGGGCGACAATTTCACAGATTCGCTCAGGTGATGAACAGCCTTATCGAGCTGACCGGAGTTAGTGAAGATTCGCCCAAGCAGCAAATGGATTTCTGCCTTCTTTGGGTTGATACGCAATGTTTGGAGGGCGGCTTTTTCCGCATCCTCCATCCGGCCAGATTCAGCCAGGACAGATGCAAAGAGACCGATAACCTGATCGTTTTCAGGATAATGCTCGGCCAGCGGCTGTAAGACCTGGAGCGAGGCAGCTGGACCATGGACCTTGTTCACCAACCGGCCGCGTTCCAACTCGAGGTCAAGCATGCCAGGCAGGTCTTCGATGGCACGATTAATCTCATTCAATGCCTCTTTATCTTTACCGCGAGCCGTCAGTATTTTGCAGGTGAGTAAGCGTGTTTCCGGCTGCATCGGAACCTTCTTTTCAGCCTGCCGGGCGTATTCCATCGCCTTTTTGTCTTCTCCGGCAGCCAACAAGATTTCTCCGCTGAGAACCAGAGCCTGGTAACCTTCGCTCTCGCCATACTGTGCTGCTTGTGCAGCAGCCTTCAGGGCATCATTCGGCTGCTTGTTGAGGTTTAAGGCACGCGCAAATTCAAGCCATGCTGCTGGATTTGTTGGAGCAATTTGCACCGCTTTATGCAGGATATTCACAGCGTTTGTTCCATCCTGCAGAAATTGATACACCGACCCGAGCTGCAGCGCAACATCAAGGTTGGCAGGCATCAAGGCATGAGTTTTTTCCAGGTGCAAGCGCGCCGCTTCGTTTTCATTGGATTTCAGCGCCAATTGTGCAGCCCAATATTGCCAACCCGATTCCTTTTGCCAGAAAATTAAAGCCGTTTCGATTGCTTCAAGCGCACGGCCGACATCTCCATTTTTTTCTGAAGCGGCGGCCAGGGCAGCATGGCAAATGGGGCTATTGGGCATAAATGACACAGCCCGGGCAGCCGCAGTCTGATTGTCGTCTTGATTGTTTTCATCATCCACCAGGGATAATTGAACGCACACCATCGGATGATTGAGATACTGCCCGCCAACTTGACGCGCTCCGTCAACATTGCCGATGCGGTTCAAGGCCATCACCAGGCTGGCTGCATCATCTGCCGAAAGCGATTGTGCGGTGAACCCACGGATCGAAATGGTTGAAGGGTGGAACACCGCGTCGCCGCGGATCTTCCATCGGTCAATTTCTGGTGATGGGGTAAACTTCTTGAGTTCAGTGATTGCTTGATCAAAATTGGTGTAAGCATCTTCGCTGGTAACATACTCGTCCGGCAAGTGGATGACCGATCCCAATCTGGAGCCAGTGAAATACCACTCAGCCGCCCGTACCATGGTCTTTACCTGCCGCAGCAAGGCTAATGGCTGCGAAGGCTGCTGCCTTACCACTTGCGCCAGCAATTGGCTGGCCTCGGACCAGCGGTACAGTTCGACCGCTGCTTCAGCAACCGCCAGTAAGGTTCCGTCTGGTACTGATGTCCGTCGTTCGTCACTCACCGACCGGATCGTTTTGACTTTCAAAACCGACTCCACATCGGACCATAATTGAGCGAACAACTTTTCAGCTTCGATCCACTCACCGGTTCGGGCCAGAAGGATGGCTCTGGACGCACCTAAACGGGTATGCTTCAGGTCGAACTGCAAACCTTCATTTATAAACCGGCTGGCTGCCTGGTTATCACTGGCATCGAGAGCAAATTCAGCCTGCAAACTGAACAAACCGGCCATCCATGGATCGACTTCCGTCACAGCATTTTCCACATCTGGTCTATCCATTTCAATGTCATTGACCGACATGAGCTTTAACGCCCGATCATTCAGCAGCAGCTTGGCGGCCATCTCTGCGCCGATAAACCTGATTTCGCTGCTGTCTGGTTTAAGTTCAAGCGCTTTTTCGGCATGATCGAGCGCCTCCGACAGATTGCCCATTTTGTGTTGGAGCTGGGTGATCAGGAAGTGAATATCAACCGGCGATGATGCAATGGAGAAGGGTCCATTTGTAGGTGAAACTCCGTTGGGTTCTGACCCCTCACTTGCGACCTCGGATTCACGCAATTGCAGGGCATGCTCCAGCGCTTCCAAGGCTGCCTGCGACCTGTTTAACTTTTCCAGCAAATCCGCCTGGACGATGTAATAATTCGCTTGATCCGGTTGGCTCGATATAGCCCGGGTGATAGTTTCCAATGATTGGTCAACTTCGCCAGCGGTTTTGTACAGGACCGCCTGTTCAAAAAGCAAATTCGCGTCAGGTTCGCCGCTGATTTCAGAAGCCTTTTCTAACGCCGCCAATGCTTTCAGGTTTTCCTCGATTTCGAGATACATATGGGCGGCATGCTTCAGTTGCGATGGATTGACCACAGGATTTTCCACGGCTGCCACCAGTTCAGCCCGTGCCGATTCTTGATCACCGTTGATCAGTTGGATCTCGGCTAACTTGAGAGTCAAATCAACGGATTCTGGTTTGAGCTCCAGCGCAGTTCTCAGCGCATCGATGGCTTTATCGGCCCGGTTTACCCTTGCCATAATCCCCGCGTACCACGCAAGGTTTTCTGTCCGGTCTGGACTCAAAGCTAAGGCTTGTTCAGCAGTTTCAGCCGCGGAGTCAAGCAGATCAACAGCACAGTAAACCTCGGTCAGGTAGTGCAGCAAACCGATTGATGTGGGATTTGCGGTAACCGCGTTTTGCAGCGATGTCAGAGCGGTTTCAGTTTGCTTCAGGTTTAGTGCAGAGCGGCCGAATCCTGCCTGCATGCGCCAATACCACTCGTCATGAACTGCCTCGGGGAATTCAATCAAACTCCGGTAAACATTGAAGGCTTGCTCATTTTCCCCTTTGAGCAGCAGCGCTTCAGCCGTCAATAAACGCGCCTGGAATGATTGAGGATCCAAAGTTACCGCTTTCTCCAGAGCTAGTAACGCGCGGCTTAACCGGGCTGGATCGACGCTATATTCACCACCGGTGAGGTAGTCCTCGGTGTTGGCAATCAGAGTTTGCGCAGATAAAACATACCATGCTGCTTTGGGGTTCTCTGATTGCAGGGCAATTTCGAGAGTCTCCAACCCTTCGTCAAGCTTTCCATCTTTAATCAGCATTTTCCCGTGCAAATAAGCCAGACCCGGATTGACGCGCCAGCGGATGCGGGCCTTCTCGACTACTTCCAGAGCTTCCCCTTTGTAACCCAGGGTGATCAAGGCTTCAGCCAACGCCTGGGCAATTTCGACTGATTCTGGCGCCAGCCGGGCTGATTGGCGCAAAAACGGCAGAGCATCGGATATTTGGCTGCTGTCAAGGTAGGCTTTACCGAGCGCATAGTGCAGTTCAGAAGAATCCGGGGATGTCAGAACTGCTTCGCGCAAGGTTTCCAATACTTTTGGTGTGTCCCCTTTGCGCTGATACGCTTCAGCCAGTTCGAACCAGGGTATGTGAATTTCTGGAATAAGAACCACCGCTTTCGACAAGTGATCGATGGCACTTTCGACATCCCCTTTCGCCAGATTGGCTTTGCCTAATAGCGTATAAGCCATTCCATGGTCGGGATTGTCTGCCAGGATTTTCTCGCAAGTCTCGAACGCCAACGGGTAGTCCTGCGCATCGATGGCACAAGAGGCCAAAGCAAGTTGATCATCCAAGGTTGGGTTTTGGGACAACAATATGATATTCCGCCGCTCTTCCATCGCCGCGGTCCACTCCTGCCGGTCTTCGTACAAAGAAGCCAGTTTACGCAGGTGGTTCAATTCCTCGGGTTCCGAAAGGATCAAACGCACGCGATAGTCGATGGCTTTTTCATCGTCTCCCAAATTATGGTAAGCATCGGCGAGCCAGTCCAGCAGGTTTTTGTCTTCAACGCGAACATCAAGGAAACGCTCACCCAACTCAACCGCTTCGGATTCAAGTCCTTGTAACTGGAGAGAATTGAGTACAGCCTTTGGATTCCAATCGAATACGAACTGTCCCTTTATCACGTTTGGATCATGATCCAACCGGGACAGCCAATCGCGGATGATTTTCTGGTTTTGGATTTGTGAGTCACGGGAGTCCAGAGAAACAGATTTTGCACCGAGGTTGATCAAGCGGGCTAATGGAGAGTCGCTGCTCTCAGACAATCCCAAAAGTTGCTTGTTTAAGACCGCGTTGCCACCCAGGAATAATGCTTCGTTTTTTAATTGCTCAGAAACGGGTAATTTCACCAGCAGATCAGCGCACTCTTCATAGACCGCCTCATTCAGTTTCCCTTCAGGGTCGATGACGTTCGCCATTTGCAGGCTCGAACCTACCAGCCAATGCTGCAGCAAGCTGCGGGTTTTATCGAGGTAAATCCCTGCCTGCAGAGGCCGGCCGGATACCTGATATAGAGTCGCAGCTAACTGGTACTCCAGGACTTTGCGCGAAACCGCCACCCATTCGGCATGGTCGGGGCTGAAATCAGCTTCCAACCCATTTAAGAATTCTTTGCCTGTGATTAGCAATTCGTCAGCAATACCAGCTGCCAATGCAAACCGACCTAAACCGATCAGGTAACGAAGCCATTCGACCTGATACTCAACCACCAGTTGACTCATCAAATCATGGAATAGTCGGGTCTGAGCTTCCGGGTCGATTGGATCGCTTAAAATGATATGCGAAATCCAATCGATGGAGGGATGCATCGATTCTTGCGGAAGCAGCGATTCCAGAAAATCCCATTGGTCAGGGATGATGCCGTACAGGCAGGCCAGCGGGGTCTTCCACGTCTCGACAAGACCGTTCTGGTTTTTAGCCGGAGTTGCCAGCAATTCCCCCAGGAAACCATTCCAGGCGTTGGTCTTTCGCCGGCGTTCACGCAGAGCCAGGGCCAACAATCCGGCCTGGGATAATGAATCAACCGGCTCTCCCGAGCGAAGGGTATTTTCCAGCAGTTCCAGAGCTTGTTTGCGGAGGGTTACTTCAATACCCGGTATATGCTCGGCAGTCAACTCGGTAAAGCTGACACGGCTGCCAAGCGGCCGCAATGCGAGGTTTGCCGGGCTCCACGACGATGCGATGCAGCTTTCTTCCGACAACACTGATTCTAGAAATTCCGACTGCTGCAGAGATTTCCAGACTAGCTCGTCCTCGGACAGCGCTGCCAATACAAAGGGGGCATCCGTTGGAGAAAGGACTCGCCGCAGTTCAACCAATATCTTTGCAGGTTGCATTTTTGCTCCTGTTCTCGTGTGTAGCGTGACCGTGAAAACGACCCGTTAGTGGATCTGCAATGCCAGGCCATAAGCGGCTGCCAGCATTAACAATCCAATAAGGATTAAGAAAACCCCCACACCAGCAGCCGATTTAACCAAGCCGTTCAAGGAATCGACCAGGGTGGTAGCATTGCCAACCAGACCGGCAACTTCCTCAGCAATACCTTTTTGAGCAAGTTTAGCTGTCTGGACAGCAATTTTCTTCACATCGCCGCCTAATACACGTGTGACCAGGATAATTACGCCGATAATGAGCAGGATTACGCCGATGATCAAGGCTGCACATGCCATTATCATGAAGAATTCGTTTCGAGTAAGATCTAAAAGCATCATTCCCATCCTCCTATTCTCTGTCAGATGGAAATGATGCAAGTTGTATGCCAATTGCCGCGCGGTTTATTTTTGGTTTGCGATATCAGCCGGTAAATCAGGGAGATCGATCGTTTTGCCATCACTGAACAAGATGGCGTGCTCGATCGCATGGCTTAACTCGCGAATATTGCCTGGCCAATCATATTTTTTGAGGGCTTCCATGGCGCGCGGTGAAACATTCTCCACATTGTGCCCCATTTTTCCGTTGCGTTCCCGTACGAAATAGCCAACCAGTTCTGGAATGTCTTCTTTACGATCGCGCAACGCAGGCAGGTGCAAATCTACCACTTTCAAGCGGTAGTATAAATCCTGGCGAAACTCCTCTTTAGCGATCATCTCTTTTAGATTGCGGTTACTGGCAGCCAGCAGCTGAACATCAACCTTGATCAGGGTGGTACCACCTACACGGCGAAAAGCATTTTCCTCGATTGCCCGCAGCAGCTTGGCCTGAATATCCAGTGGCATGGATGATATTTCATCCAGGAACAAAATTCCCCCATCCGCCACTTCCATCAATCCATGTTTTCGTTTTTCAGCGCTGGTGAAAGCCCCCGCCTCATAGCCGAACAGTTCAGATTCGAGGACCGTGCTTTGAATGGCAGCGCAATTGATCGCGATATAGGGTTTATTTGCCCGCGGTCCGCTGATATGAATGTATTGCGCTAGAATGTCTTTACCAACTCCGGTCTCACCGGTGATCAACACCGAAACCTGAGCCTGGGCAGCTTTCTGGGCGACCTCCAGCATATTCAACACATCGGGATTATTGCCTCTGACAAAATTGAGATTGCTTTTTTGGCTCTCGCGAAAGTGCGCCAGTTCACGGCGCATTCGGACGCCTTCAAAGGCGCGTTGGATGGATGCTTCGAGCTGGGACAGCTGGATAGGTTTGGTCAGGAAATCGTGCGCCCCATTTTTCATTGCATCGACCGCCATGTCAATATCGCCGTGAGCAGTGATGATTATGATGGGGGGACGCATGGGGATGTTTTCGGTCTCGTAAAGCAGGCTTGGGCCGTAGCCATCGGGAAGGGAAACATCCAACAGCACCACGTCCCCGTCACCGCGTTTTAAAAACTCCCGGGCTTCTGCCAGGGTAGCGGCACCCAGAACCTCGTAACCGAGTGGGGTTAAATATTCAGAAATATTTTGCCGGGCGTTCTCTTCATCATCAACGATCAGCACTGTTATCGACATTAAGCTTCATCCTCGCTTGCTGGTAGGAATACGGTGAATACGGTCCCGCCAGGAAAGGAGTTCACCGTGATCACTCCGCGATGCGCGGTAACGATTCGCTTGGTGATGGCTAATCCCAGACCTGTACCCGTTGATTTTGTAGTAACAAACGGTTCGAAAATTCTCCCCCTGATTTCGTCGGGGATACCCGGGCCGTTATCCGAAACTGCAATTTCTACCTGGCGGCGGTTGGCTGTGTCGGACGAAACATCTACCTTGACAGAAAGTATACCCCCATTCTGACTCATCGCGTCCGTGGCATTCGATACCAAATTTGTAAACACCTGTTCGAGCGCCCGCCAATCACCAATAACCTTGGGTAACTTCTCTGGGACCTGGTAAATCGGTGAGACGTTCACCCGCGACATACGCGGTCGCCATCTTTCGATAATACGAACCAGCAGCCCGCCAAGATCCACTGGCTCCTGGAACGGCTCGTAAGGTTTAGCGTAGCTTTTAAGCGCCTCCATTTGATGATGCAGCCGTTGGCAGTCATTTTCGATTCGCGTTAGAACCTCAGAATTGGGATCATCTGGGCCAAACCGGCGAGCCAGAACCTGCGCCCCCATGGAAATACTATTGATAGGATTGAGAACCTCATGCGCAAATACCCCCATGAACTCACCCAGTAACGCGCGTTGTTCCAACTGACGTGTCTGCGTACGGATTTGCTCATGCTCACTGATGTCTTTGATAATCACAACCACGCCGCTTGATTTGTCTTCGTTTGGATACGAGAGAACTTTTACATCCGCGGAAAAGGTCTGCCCATCGCGGTGATGAAGCGTGATGCTTTCCAAATTAGGTGTCGATACACCTTCTGTAGCGCTGGCCAATACAGCCAAAAGACGGTCAGGGCTGATGAGAATATTTTCCGCAGATTGTCCGGATATTTCCTGATCGGTATATCCCAGCAATAATTCCGCTGCTGGATTAATCGCAGTGATCGTCAGGTCAGAATCCAATACCAGAACGCCTTCCTCGATATATTCATACATCATCTCACGCGCGGTGATGACCCGGCCGCTTTCATTCTTTTCGAGTGCCAGGTTTTCTTCACGGATCGCGTGTTCGTAACTAAGGCTGATGAATGTGCCAAGGAGTTCCAAAATAGCGAGGAGCATATCGGGTGGTTGTGAATCTATTCCACCAACCACCAGCAAGCCGTCTGCAGACTGGGATTCACCCAGTGGTACGGAAGCAACGTAGGACAATCCGCCAATCCTTCCCGCACGATGAAGTTCAGTGTTCACCCGTTTTCCGGGAATCCATTCTATGGAAGAAGACAACCGGATCAGGTCGGAAGCAGGGACTGTCTCAGGGAAGAAGGCAATTTTTTCCTGGGTTTTTACTTTTCGCAATTCAGGCAGGTCGCTCCTGGCCTTGTAAACACATACCAGGTTGGTCTCAAAGAGGGATCGGGGAATTTCTGTAATTTTATCAAGCGTGGAATCAATATTCTGAGCCCGGATCATCCCTGGCAGCGATTTGATCATATTCAAGATCATTTCCTGCCATTGTGGTGAAGATTGCTGATGTTTTGCCAATAGGGTAACTCTCACGACCACCCACTGGTTGACCGGTTCGACCTGATTATTCCGTATGACAACCGGTAAAGCCGGGCGATTGCGCGGTTTTAGGACTATTTGGTGCTCGTCGTTATCTGAGAAAATTGCCGGATCGATCAATTCGAAAAGGTCGGCGAGCGGTGTACTGATAACTTCTGCCAGAGAAAATGCGGTTAACACCAGGAACGGGCTGTTGGCATGCAGGATTTTCCCCTGGTTTGCATCAACCAGCAAAGCAGGTTCTGGAAATAAATCCAAGAACATCTGAGCCAGATGCCCTGTGTCGATTTTTGGTGTAGATTTACCCCACAAAGCCTGGAAAGGAGAAGAAAATTTATCTTTCATGTAATGGGTTAGGTCGTCAGGGTTGCCCGGCGGAGATGCGCCGGTAATATTCCTTCCATGGCCCGGTATTTGGCAACGGTGCGGCGCGCAACATCATATCCCTGCGCTGACAGCTTAACGGCCAATTGAGAATCGCTTAACGGTTTACTTTCATCCTCAATCAACTCCCGCAGCGCGGTGCGCACATTCAAACTCCGGTCAAAAAAGGAAGCCAATGGAATGATGCGTTTGTTTGGTAATTGTACTGTTTTATTTGAAACTGCGCGCGATATTGTGCTCTCGTGTACATCCAATTCGGTTGAGATCAGTGCGCGTGTGAGCGGTTTTATATATCGATCTCCATATAAAATATATTCGCGTTGGAGAACCACCACCCGGTGCATTAACCTTTGCATCGTGTGGTTGCGCTGCTGCAAGCATTTGACAAATAATGCCGCCCGATCCAGATCAGATTTCATGCCCTCTTTAGCTTCTTCAGTCGCCTGCCGGGTTGCCTGCCGGAAAAGCTGGTTGATTTGTAGTGTCCCGTGGATGGGCAGGATGATTTCTACAACCAACTGGTTATCCGGGCTGTCATTCAAATGACTGATAATGATGTCGGGATAATAATAGGTATCCCCGCCGCTGGCTGAAGGTTGGCGGACATCCCCCCAATGCGCCCGTCCTGGAAACGGATTCAAATTTTCGGAAATAAATTTTACAGCCTCTTGAACTTTGGCGGGGGTAGTCTTGAGCGCTCTTGCCAGTTCGGGGTATTGATGGCGGCTTAATTGATCCATGCCTTCACGCACGATTGCCTCTGCCAGACCTGGTACATTTTGGGTTTCACTTAGAACATCCAGCTGGACCAGCAAGGCTTCCTGTGGATTGTATGATCCAACACCCAGCGGGTCAGCGCGCTGAATTATTTTTTGTACCTGCTCCACCTGCGAAGGAAGAACGTGATAATAGCGGGCGACATCGACCAGAGGGATGGTGAGGAAACCATCATCATCCAAATGGGTAAGGAGATAGGCCGCGATTTTCCGATCGTCAGGCGCCAAATCCATAACAATTTGGCGCAACACGTAGGTTGGCAGATCCTCAACCATAGGTGAGAGCGGCTCATCCGGTATGTTTTCCGCATTCCCTGTTCCCGACGGGTAAAAATCTTCGCGTGGAGATACAAAAACTACGGGTTCTTCAGCATCCATTGAGACGGGATGACTGCAAACCGGGCATGATCCGGTCGATGGTAAAACGCGATGGCAGGTTGGGCAGCGCCGCTCCTCCACCAGCTCAAGCGCAGGATTGGCCAATTCTTTTTGAATCTGCTCGTAAAGTTCATCTACCGTCTGATTTAAAAGAGTCATCGTCTGCGCCAGGTGGGCAGTTGTTACCGGTCGAAGATGCGGATGCTGTAATTGAAACATGGCAGTCCCTGATTTCTAAAGGCAGTATACAAGATGATTGAAATAGGTGCAAGGTTTATGCCAGGTTAATTTGTTCATCTTCATGGTAGAATTTTCAAAAGCTTATGAAAAAACAATCTTTTTGGCTTATCGCACTGGTCATAGCGCTTGGCACCGGTCTGATTATCGGACTGACCCTCATTAATTCCGAACCTGCGCAGACCCGGCCAGGTGATTTCGACAAGCAGCGTGCCTATCAGGATATTGTTTATCAAATCGAACTCGGTCCGCGCACGCCAGGCAGCCAGGCGCATGAGGATGTTGTGCAATATTTTATCGGCGAGTTGAGTGAAGCCGGGTGGGATGTGGAGGTTCAGGAAACGAGTTGGGGCGGGCATCCTATCCGGAACGTGATTGCCAAACGGGGAGAAGGACCCTGGATCATTCTGGGCGCCCATTATGATTCCCGCATGGCCGCAGATCACGATGCTGAGGTTGGCAAGCAATCGATGGCAGTCCCCGGCGCAAATGATGCTGCATCCGGGACGGCGATTTTGCTCGAATTAGCGCGCTGCCTGCCCGCTGATTTAAACCAGGAAGTTTGGCTGGTTTTCTTCGATGCTGAAGATCAGGGCGGATTGCCCGGCTGGGATTGGATCCTGGGCTCGAGTGCCATGGCCGCGGATCTGGATATCCGTTCGGGGAAACCTGAAGCTGTCGTGGTTGTGGACATGGTGGCGGATGCTGATTTAAATATCTACATGGAACGAAATTCAGATCTGGAGTTAACCCAACAAATATGGGCGTCGGCTGCCGAATTGGGTTATGAAGAATTTTTTATACCTAAATATAAACATTCCATCCTCGATGACCATACTCCCTTTTTAAACCGTGAAATTCGTGCAGTAGATATCATCGATTTCGATTATCCTTATTACCATACCACTCAGGATACCCTCGACAAAGTTTCCGCTGATAGTCTTGAGGTGGTAGGACGAACATTACAGAGGTGGGTCATGGTCAGGGCTGAAACAATCAAATAACGCTTTATTGTCGATCGGGCGCAAAACAGTCCCCTCTTTATCCGTATCAGAGTAATTGCGGTGTATACCGCATGGAAAAACCTCATGGCAAAAAAATCAACCGAATCTACTTCGCCGCCCCGTGAACGCGCTTTTTTGGTAGGCGTCGAACTGCGCAGCGAGCCGTCAATCCTTCCATTGGATGATTCACTGGCGGAACTATCTTTGCTGGCCGATACTGCCGGACTTGAAATCGTTGGAGAAACGACTCAAAAATTGGATAAACCTAACTCTGAGACCTATATTGGTTCGGGTAAGGTTGAAGAACTGAAAATCCTGGTCGAAGAAACGCTTGCCGATCTGGTGATCTTTGATTCCGAACTCTCCCCGCGGCATCAACGCGAACTGGAAGAGAAATTTGGCGAGAATGTCCGCATCCTGGATCGCACCGCCTTGATTTTGGACATCTTCGCCCGCCATGCTGACACTCGCGAAGGCATCCTGCAGGTTGAGCTGGCATACTATGAATACCGTTTGCCGCGCCTGACCCGTGCCTGGACGCACCTGGCACGCCAGGCAGGCGGAGGCGGAGGTCGAACCGGGTCAACCGGCGGGGTCGGATTGCGCGGTCCTGGCGAAACACAGCTGGAAGTCGACCGCCGGGAAATCCATAAAAGGATTACCCACCTCAAAGAAGAGTTGGAAAAGGTGCGTGCGCATCGTCACCGCTACCGCGAACAACGACGCCGCTCGAATGTTCCCACAGTCGCGCTGGTAGGGTATACCAACGCTGGTAAATCCACCCTGCTCAATCAGTTATCCAACGCGGATGTATATGTGGCGAACCAGCTTTTCGCCACGCTCGACCCAACCACCCGCCGAGTGGAACTGCCTGCCGGTCACACCGCCCTGTTCACCGATACCGTCGGGTTTATCCAAAAGCTGCCGACGCAACTTGTGGCTGCCTTCCGGGCTACGCTCGAGGAAATCAATGAAGCGGACTTGCTTCTTCATGTACTGGATGTCACCCACCCCAACGCACTGGAGCAGTGGCAATCGGTGCAGGAAACGCTGGTCGATATTGGCAGCGGAGATATTCCGGTCATCACAGCGCTCAATAAAATCGACCGACTTGCTGACCCCGCCTCGATTAGTCATTCGCTCACGCACGCCACACCGACCGTCCCGATCTCAGCACTTACCGGTCAGGGCACCGGCGAACTGCTGCAACTCATCGAAAGCCAGCTGTTCGAGAACTACAATGCCGTGACGGTACACATTCCATATCGTGAAGGGCAGTTAATTTCGCTGTTCCACGAGCAGGGTAAGGTAGAATCGATGACGCCGAAGGATCAGTACATCACCATTCAAGGGATGCTGCCCGTGCGCATGTTGTATCACTTCAAAAACTACTTCTATCCGCCGCAGGAACCGGAAGAGGAACGTATCGATCTGGAGAATGAGGAGTAAGTAAGGCTTGTGCAAGGATCACCCATTGGTCACTCCTAATGGGTGGAAAAACCAGTAAAATCAACACGAAAACCCCCGAATTGCTTCGGGGGTTTTATAATCTCAAAAATCAAGAAACCGTTACTTTTTCTTTTCTTCTTTGCCCATAGCAATAATTTCGCGGCCTTGATAATAACCGCACTTTGGACAAACAGTATGAGAAAGCCGCATTTCACCGCACTGGCTGCATTGGACGAGGCTGGCGGGGGTTAAGGCATCTTGTGAGCGCCGTCGATTGCGGCTACCTTTGGAAAGTTTTCGCTTTGGGTGTGGAACCATAATACTCCTGTCACTTTCGCCAGATACCTGGCACAATTTCATTTGTTTAGAAAAGCCGTCAAATTATACCGAGGGTGCCCCATTTAAGTCAAGCAATTGGAATTGTGGGAACATGTACCCTAATTGAATAATCGACCCCTACCCTGAAATATTCAATAAGAGTATAATCGCTACGTTAAGCCAGCTCCAGGCTGGCATTTGTATGAACCGGAGGTCCTGATCGTATGAATCGTCGTTATTTCAATTTGGCACTAATCCTCCTTTTGCTGGCGCTCGCAATCTGGATCGACTTCCCCTCAAATCCCGGAATAAAAATCGGCTCGTTTGAAAGAAGCCTGGACACAGTCCTCGGTCTGGATCTTCGTGGTGGTATGCAAGTGATATTGAGCGTACCCCCTGAAATCGAAGTCTCTCAGCAAAACCTGCAGGATGCTGCCCGTATTCTTGAGAACCGCTCAAATGCTTTGGGGGTGGATGAAGTCGTATATCAAACAGCCGGTGAACGCATCATCGTCGGCGAATATCCCGGCGCATCCGAAGCAGAAGACGTGATCGACAAAATTAAACAAACCGGTCAACTTGAATTTGTTGATTTTGGCGACCTTCGCATCCCCGAAGGCACTGTGGTAGAAACCGATTTTGGGCTTAAGACCCCTGAACCGGAAACAACCCCGACCTCCGAAAGCACACCGGCTGCTGAAGCAACCCCGCCCGCTGAAACTGCGCCATCCACGCGCTATCATACGATCCTGACCGGCGCGGACCTCAAGTCCGTCAGTGTAGTGCGCGGTGAATTGAATGATTACTCGATCGCGATTGAGTTCGATGGGGAGGCAGCAGACATCCTCAAAGAGTGGACATCCAACAATGTCGGAAAAATATTGGGCATTGTTTTAGACAAGGCGGTAATTTCATCCCCATCTGTAAATAATGTAATTCCCGATGGGCAGGCTGAGATCATAGGGTCGTTCAATTCCGAATCAGCCAATGCCCTGGCAGTGCAATTGCGTTACGGTTCCCTGCCAGTCCCATTGGAGATCGAACAAATCCGCGTCATTGGACCCACGCTCGGGCAGGACTCACTGGACAAAAGCTTGCTCGCCGGCATCATTGGCTTCAGCATCGTGATGCTTTTCATGGCTATTTACTACCGCGTACCTGGTATTATAGCGGACCTGGCCATAATTTTCTATGCCCTGATCACCTTTGCCATCATCAAATTGGTACCTGTGACCCTGACCTTGCCTGGCATTGCCGGCTTCCTGCTAAGCACAGGAGCTGCGCTGGATGCGAATATTCTAATTTTTGAACGATTGAAGGAAGAATTACGCAACGGGCGCACCATGCGCCAGGCAGTCGACCTGGCCTGGCGGCGCGCCTGGCCGTCCATTCGCGATTCAAACATCGCGGCGTTGATTACCAGTGCGATTTTGTTCTGGTTTGGGTCAACATTTGGAGCCAGCTTCGTCAAAGGTTTTGCTGTCACCCTGGCGCTCGGTGTGGGCGTAAGTCTTTTCACTGCCTTCACCGTGACGCGAACTATGCTCAACTTGGTGTTTGAAAGGATTTCTGAACCCGAAAAACGCCCAGGCTTATTCGGGCTTTAGAGGAGCACATCATGATCAACATTATTGGCAAACGGTACTATTATTTTGTTTTTTCCCTGCTGCTGATCATCCCGGGAATGCTGATTCTTGCATTCAATGGGGTTCCGCTGGCGATCGACTTTACCGGGGGTACGCTGCTAGAACTGCAATTCCCAACCACCGATCTCCCTGAAACCAGCGATGTGATTGCGATATACAATGATATGGGGTTCAAGGAGGTCCAGGTGCAAACCGCTGTTGGACCTTCAGGTGAACGAGATATCCTGGTTATACGCAGTCCATTTATGGATGACCAGACCAAAGTTGCCGTGATCAACCAGATGGAAACCGAATTCGGCATTGAGGAGCTAACGGTTAACCGCTTCGACAGCGTCGGTCCTGTGATCGCTCAACAAGTCACCAATCGGGCAGCCCTGGCAGTGGGTGTGGCAGCTCTGGCAGTTATCCTGTATATCACCTATGCATTCCGCGGCGTTCCACACGCGTTCCGGTACGGCGTTTGCGCGATCATAGCCATGATCCATGACATTGCAATCGTTTTCAGCGTCACAGCTATTGGATCCGTATTTTGGGGCTGGCAAATGGATTCGATGTTTCTGACCGCCCTGCTCACTGTGATTGGGTTCTCCACACAGGACAAAATTGTGGTGTTCGACCGCATTCGTGAAAACAACAGTTTCCTGCGCAAAATTTCTTTCGAAAAACTTGTCAATCACTCCATCGTTCAAACTTTGCAGCGTTCAATCAACACTCAACTCATGACCGTCGAATTCATGCTGCTTTCACTGGCGCTATTTGGTGGTGTCACTCTGCGCGAATTTTCAATTATCCTGCTGGTCGGTCTCCTCAGCGGTACATATTCATCGATCTTCACCGCCGCGCCCCTGCTGGTGGTGTGGGAAAACCAAGAATGGAAAACCTGGTTCCACAAACAGGAAGCCACAGCATAATTCCGATTTAGTAGAAATTAAAACAGGGTCCTGGAAAAAAACCATGACCCTGTTTTTTCACGAAATCGGGTGGAATGTTTTGCCATGATGTGCAAAAATTCACAGTAAAATAAAGTCGATTTCTGCAACGATTTGCATATTAAAGCACCCAATTTACGAACCCCAACCTATTCCATAAGAGGAACTCATGCGAAAAGAAGCAGTCCTGATCACAGGCGCCAATGGTGAAATCGGCCATGGCCTGATTAACTATCTTGGTGGACAAGGTAATTTTGGTGTAATCGCTCTGGATGTCCAACCGCTGGATGATTCATTAAAGCCGTTTGTCGAGAAATTTATTCAGGGGGATATTCTTGACGGTATGCTGCTCGGCCGGCTTGTCGCTGAGTATGAAATTCGCACAATTTATCACCTGGCATCGATACTCTCCACCAAAGCTGAGTACAACCCGGAGACCGCCCACCGGGTTAACGTTGAGGGCACCCTCAACCTGCTGCGGCTGGCGGTCGAGCAATCACAATGGCAGGGACGGGCGGTCAAGTTCTTGTATCCAAGCTCGATTGCCGCCTACGGGCTGCCAGACCTCGCCACCAAAAACTCCGCCGGAAAAATCAAAGAACACAATTGGCTCGAGCCGATTACGATGTACGGCTGCAACAAACTCTATTGCGAGCACCTCGGCCGATATTATGCGCGTCATTATCGACAGCTTGCAGCCGACAAAAGCTCGACTACCGTAGACTTCCGCTGCATCCGTTTCCCGGGGTTGATCAGCGCGATCACGGTTCCCACCGGCGGAACCAGCGATTACGGCCCGGAAATGCTGCATCATGCAGCCCAGGGGTTGCCCTATGATTGCTTTGTCCGTCCTGACACCCGCCTGCCATTCATGGTCATGCCGGATGCCATTAAATCGCTTTTACTGCTGGAAGCAGCTCCCAGCGAAAATCTGAAGCATCTCACCTACAATGTGACCAGTTTTAGCCCCACTGCCATGGAATTTCACGATATTGTGCAAAAAGCCTTTCCCGGTGCAGCAATCCATTTCAAACCGCATGCCGCCCGGCAGGGAATCGTCGATTCCTGGCCGGCTGACGTGGATGACTCGGCGGCACGCGAGGATTGGGGATGGCAGCCGGATTATGACCAGGTACGCTCCTTCGATGAGTACCTGCTGCCCGCCATCCGCGAACGCTATTCCTCCGGGAATTAAGATCTCGTTTATTAATCCGGCGAAGCAGAGAAACCACCAAAGCTGCTTCGCCAATCGATTTCATCTACACGAGATTGTCCACCAGGTTTGGAAGTGTGTTTCTGTTCCTTTAACAGAACAGAACGAGACATCACCGACTTGTTGGACAGCCTTTCTGGTTTCTTGCGAACTGACTAATAGCATCGATGCGCCATTAGTCTTTTTTTCCTGGATTCATGAATCCAACGCTGACAAAATATTAATACAAATACGGTATCATCTATGGTGCAATTCTATTAATAAAGAGGGAAGAAAATGGGCAAAACGAAAACAACCAACCAATGGGAAAATATTCCCTTTAAGACCGAAACCCGTGAAATATTAAATATCCTGATCCATTCGCTGTATTCAGAGCGCGAGGTCTTTTTGCGCGAGTTGATCTCGAATGCGTCTGATGCGCTCACCCGCATCCAATTCGAACTTCTCACCAACCGCGAAGTGGTCGATCCTGAGGTTGAGCTTGGGATCTGGATCACCTGTGATCCTGAAGCCAAAACTTTGACCATCCGCGACACCGGAATCGGGATGAATGCACAGGAAATGTCTGAAAACCTGGGTACAATCGCACATTCCGGTGCAAAAGCGTTCATCGAGGCTGCGCAAACCCACGCTGAAACCATCAGCGATATCATCGGGCAGTTCGGGGTGGGTTTTTATTCCGCTTTCATGGTTGCAGAGTCGATCGAGGTTATCTCGCGCTCCTACCGGCCAGATGAGACCTCGGCTCGCTGGGTAGCTCATGGGGAGGAAACTTTCTCGATCGAGCCATCCGAAAAAACAGAGCGCGGAACGACGGTGATCGTGCACCTGAAAGAGGATGCGGCAGAGTTTGCCCAGGAGGACCGGCTGCGATCGATTATTCGCAAGCACAGCGACTTCATTCCCTATCCCATCCATCTTGGCGAAAGCACTGAACCCGTCAATGAGCAAAGCGCAATCTGGCGGAAACAGCCCTCGACCATATCGGATGAGGATTACAACAATTTTTACCAGCAATTCTCGCTCGATATGCAGGAACCCTTACTCAAAGTTCACCTGTCGGTGGATGCGCCGGTTCAAATGTATGCATTGTTGTATGTGCCAGCCTCGCCAGAACGCAGTATTTTCTCGCTCCGCAAAGATGAAGGCCTGAAATTATATGCGCGCAAAGTCCTGATTTCTGAATATTCCAAAGACCTGCTGCCGCCCTATCTGCGTTTTGTTGACGGAGTCGTCGATTCTGAGGATTTGCCCTTGAATGTAGCACGCGAATCCATTCAATCGAACCGGGTGATCGCGCAGCTTAAACGGGTGATCACCAACAAACTGATCGATTCGCTTAAATCCCTCGGCAAGGACAACCCTGATAAATATATTGATTTTTGGAAGGTATACAGCCGCTATATCAAGGAGGGATTTGCTACCGACCCGGAGGCCCAGGCAGCACTCACTCCGCTGATGCGTTTCCCCACATCAAAATCCCCTGATGGATGGGTCTCACTTGAAGATTACGTTACTGCCAGTCCCTCCCATCAGGACAAGGTCTATTATCTGTTAGGGGATGATGTCCGGTTGATGGCATCCAGCCCGCATATCGAAGCCTATAAAGCTCAGGGTATCGATGTTTTTCTGATGGCTGACCCATTGGATTCGTTTGTTTTGCTCAAGCTCGATAAATACGACGGAAAAGAACTGGTTAATGTTGCCCAGGTGGAAGCTCCAACACCATCTACCGATCCGGAAGAGGACCAAGAGGAAAATGCTGAGGACCAGGAACGAGTCGAACGACTGTTAAACCGTATTCGCAGCGTGCTGGGAGACCGAGTTTCTGATGTGCGGTCAACCAAACGGCTGGTTGAATCACCTGCCCGGCTGGTCGATGCCGATGGCGCGCTTAAGCCTGAACTGCAGCGAGTTTATAAAATGATAAACCAGACCCTGGATGAGAAACCCAAAGTCCTGGAAGTCAATTTGCAGCATCCGCTGCTTATTCAGCTTGGGAAAGCCGGGGCAGGGAAACCAACCACCAGGCTGGTGATCGAGCAGTTGTATGAAAATGCGCTCCTGTTGGAGGGGAATCTGACCGATCCGGCCGGGATGATTAACCGCATCCAGGAACTCATGTCTGCCGCCTTAGGGGATAGTCATGACTAATAAGCCGCGCGTTTTTGTCACCCGTAGGATTCATCCGGAAGCTGAAGCAAAATTGGCTGAAGCTGCTGACGTTGAATTTTGGCAAGAATCCACACCGCCGTCGAAACAAACCCTGCTTGAAAAACTGCCAGCAATCAACGGGCTGATCACCATGCTTTCCGACCCTATCGACGCGGAAGTGATTGGGGCTGGGGTGCCCGATCTCAAAGTAATCGCCCAGATGGCGGTAGGGTATGACAACATCGACATCACGACGGCGACCACAAACGGTATTCCTGTCGGTCATACTCCCGGCGTGTTGACTGAAACCACAGCAGATTTTGCCTGGGCGCTGATGATGGCTGCAGCCCGCCGGGTGATCGAGGCTGATAACGAGGTGCGCGGCGGACGATGGCAGCCCTGGGGGCCCGATGTACTTACGGGCATGGATGTCTATGGCAAAACGCTCGGCATTATTGGCCTGGGCCGCATCGGCAAGGCGATGGCCCGCCGCGCCCGTGGTTTTTCGATGCAGGTGATCTACTTCGACAATCATCGAGATCCTGAAGCCGAAGCAGAACTGGATGTCGAATACAGCCCGCTGGGTGAATTATTGACTCGTTCAGATTTTGTTTCCATCCATTTGTACTATTCGCCGGAAGTCCACCATTTGTTCAATCGGGATCGCTTGAGCCAGATGAAATCGACAGCCGTCCTGGTTAACACCGCCCGCGGGGCGATCGTCGATCCGGATGCTCTCTTCGAAGCGCTGCAAAGCGGTCAAATCGGTGCAGCGGGAATCGATGTTTTTGATCCCGAACCCATCCCGGCCGGTCATCCGATCCTCAAGCTAAAGAATCTGGTCATTACTCCGCACATTGCGTCGGCAAGCAAGGAAACCCGCCAAAAGATGGCGTTTATGACCGTTGAAAATATACTTGCCGGTCTTAATGGTCAACCGCTGCCCTATTGTGCAAATCCGCAGGTGTATGATAGTGACCGATCATAAATTGTTGCGGTAATTCAGGGCTTCTATATGTTGGCTATGCGCACCCCGTATTTGTATTTTCCTGGCAAATACGGGTTTGTTTTGTAATAAACTCACAGCACAGCCTTGATAATTACAAAGAGATGATAAAAATACTGGCAATTAGGTACTTTTGTATTAATAAAAATGCGTAAAATAAAGTTGTCAATAATATTGAGATGTCCATGTACGCCTGCATCCGCTATTCATCACCGCGACCTGCATTGTTTATCACTGGGTTAGCGGTGTCAATGTGTTCAGGACGTCTTTATCCGGCAAAGAGGCAACCCCCTGGCATCAAAATAATGCCAATATAACCGTTTCAGGAGACAGAATCGTGGAAAATGAAGCATTGAACAAATTGCTCACTCCCAAATCAGTTGCGGTCATCGGCGCATCTGCCACCCCCGGCAAAATCGGCTGGTCGGTCATGAAAAACTTGATCGATGGCGGCTATGCAGGTCCGATCTACCCCATCAATCCCACCACCAGCGAAATTTTGGGAATCAAAGCTTACCCCTCCGTCATGGATGTGCCCGGTTCTATCGATGCTGCAATTATCACCGTGCCTTCGAAACTCGTCAATGACGTTACCGATGAATTAGGCGCTAAAGGTGTCAAAGGCATGATCGTGATTTCATCCGGGTACAGCGAAGTGGGCAACCGCGACCTCGAGGAGCAATTGGTCGAAAAAGCCAACGGTTATGGGATGCGGGTTCTTGGACCGAACATCGTAGGCGTGCTCTCGAACACGGACAAATTCAACGGCTCCTTTGCTCCCTTCCTCCCCCTTCCAGGCAAAGCTTCGCTTGTTTCGCAATCTGGCGCACTCCTGATCGCCCTCGACGCTGCCACTTATACCCGGCGTGTCGGTTTCGACAAACTCATCTCGATTGGTAATATGTCTGATGTCGATTTTGCCGACATTGTTGACTGGCTGGACCAAGATCCCAACACTTCCTGCATCACCCTGTATATCGAAGGCTTCAAAGATGGACGGGCGTTCATCGATGCAGCTCTCGACGCTCACAAACCAATCATCGCGCTCAAAGCCGGCGTCTCATCGCATGGTGCAGCCGCTGCAGCATCTCACACTGGCTCTCTAGCTGGCGCAGCCAAAGTGTACAGCGCTGCCCTGCAGCAATCTGGCGTGATCCAGGCAACAGATCTCGATAATCTTTTCGACCGCACTCTTGCGCTTTCTCTCCAGCCCCCAATGGCGGGCGATAATTTACTGATCATCACAAACGGCGGCGGTGTCGGTGTCCTGGCAACCGATGCGGCCGAAAAATTCGGTCTGCCCCTGAAATTTGCCCCGGCTGATGTTCAGACGGAATTAAAAAAACACATGCCATCCTTTGGCTCTGCCAAGAACCCCGTCGATCTGACAGGGATGGCTGGTAATGAATGGTATGGCGATGCTGTACGTTATTCCTTCGCCCACCCCTGGACAGAGGGATTGGCAGTGCTTTACTGCGAAACTGCAATCACCAATCCCATGGAAATTGCTCAGGCTATTAAGAAAGCAGTCGATGAATCAGGTGTCACGGACAAACCGATAACCGTTTCGTTCGTCGGCGGTGAGCGATCTGAAGAGGCGATGCGCTGGCTGGTTGAGAACGGCATCCCAGCCTACGGCGCACCGGATATTGCGGTCAATGCCATCGCATCGCTCCGAGAATATGCCCGTATGAAAGCCATCTCCACTCGTTCCCACCAGCCTTGCATGACGAGTGATGAGGCAGCTGCCCGTGAAATCATCCGCACGGCACGTGCTGACGGCCGCGATTCCCTGACTGAAATCGAGGCGAAACAAGTATTTGCCGCTTATGGGCTGCCTGTGACCATCACCGAACTGGCAAAATCCGAAGAAGAAGCCGTGGAACTATCGCGCAAGGTTGGTTACCCGGTGGTCATGAAAATCGTCTCACCCGACATCCTGCATAAATCGGATGCCGGTGGTGTCAAGGTCAACTTGAAAGATGAAGCAAGCGTGCGGGATGCCTTCAACACCATCATGAAAAACGCCAAAGCCTATAAAGCATCAGCCAAGATTCATGGTATTGCCGTTCAGGAGATGGCGCCCTGGGGTACAGAGGTCATCCTGGGTTCGGTCAACGACCCGACCTTTGGTCCGACC
>JAJZTR010000179.1 GCA_021848775.1 Chloroflexota bacterium
GCCCAATCAAGGTAAAGGCGTCGCGCTGCGGAAGGGTTTTGCGGCCGCGCTCGAACGCGGCTACCAGGCGGTGTTGACCCTCGATGCTGACGGCCAGCATGACCCGGCGGAAATTCCGATATTCCTGGCCGCGTACCGCAGGACCAGCGCGGATCTGATTATCGGGCGGCGCGATTTTAGCAGCATGCCCCCGATGCGCCGCCTGGCAAACACGCTAGGCACGGCGCTCTTCTCACGGGCGATCCGTCAGTCCGTGCCGGATAATCAATCCGGTTACCGCCTGATCAGCCGCCGGCTTTTACAGGCCATTCAAAATAACCGCGAGTCGGGTTTTGAATTCGAAGTGGAAATGATCGTTACCTGTGTACTCAAAAAATATTCGTTGGACTGGGTTCCCATCCGCACGATTTATGCAGACGAAAAGAGCCACATCCATCCGCTGAACCATCTGGCAAAATTCTTACAGATCACCTGGAAAACGAACCAATTGGTTCGCGCAGCCCGGAACGATCTGAATGGATGAGCCAGGGGGAAGGAGGAACGATCCAGGTATGGAACTGAGTGATATCACGCTGCGCCCGGCTGAACAGAATGACGCAAATTTTCTCTGGGATTTGCATGTGACTGCCCTGAAACCGCATGTCTCGGCTGTTTACGGCTGGGATGAAGCCTTCCAGCGCAGTTACTATCTCGAAAATTACAGCACGCTGCACAACCAGGTGATCCAATACCAGAGTGTGGATGTTGGGGTGCTGGCTGTCGAAGAGACGCCCCTGGGATACATCCTTTCTTCCATTGAGCTGCTGCCAGCCTACCAGGGGATGGGAATTGGCACTACGCTGATCACCGAGCTGTTGGAGCGGGCTGCTGCGCGTGGAGTGCCGGTCAGCCTGCGCACCCTGAAAAACACCCCGGCGCGTCCGTTATACGAACGGCTCGGGTTTCAAATCATCGGTGAAACTGAAGTCCATTACTGGATGCGCAAGGAAGGGCGCCCGGTGCAGTATTTGCCGAGTCGCTGGGAAACCAATTTGTGCTTTATGGTGGAAGCTGACGACCAGGCTACCGGCGCAGTGGCCATGATTTTGGCTGAAAACGCTGAAGCGCTGGAAATCAGCGGCAAACCGGGCAACCCTCAGGAACAAGCCCAGCGAGAGGTGAGTCATGCTGTCCTGCCGCCGGGCGGTGTGCCCTGGCGCGAGAGACTGTACCTGATTCGCGATATCGAAAGCCGTGACACAATCGGCTTTCTTAATGTTTATTTCGGTTACCCAACCCCCGAAACCATCTACATCAGCAGTTTTTATATGCGGCCGGCGTGGCAGGGGCGCGGCTTTGGCGGGGTGATCGTTGCCGAACTGGCCCGATTGGTGCTGCAGGCGGGTTTTCACGATGCGCGTGTGGTAGTGGGATTAAAGAACTGGCGGGCGCTGCGGTTCTGGACGCGTTGCGGGTTCAGCCGGATCATGCATATCCGCGGCAATCAAACCGATCCTGGCGCCACTCAAGGCAACGTTGAATTGCTCAAAGCGCTGGAAACCCGAAACGGGTGACTGCTGGTTGCTGCCCACGAGATGCTCGGTGAGTGAGCCTGCCCTTTGCCCGCTGGCTGCCCACACTCACAGAGCACCCTTCGGGTGGGGCAATCTGTGATTGAGCCTGTCGAAGCCAACACTTGGTAGGATGTATTCGGCCCGAGGTGTCACACAAATGGTGAAAGAAGTAGTGCGAATTTCAAATGAATTGGGTTGCTCACAGAATGCTCTGTGGACGAACGCATTAAATCCGGTGGTGAATATTTTTCGGTGCGTTCAAGCGCGTTCCGCTAAGCCACCGCTGACCCGCTGGTGGGGTTTTGGCGTAATAGCTGGCTGGCATATTCGAGCTGGTCCGCGGCAGAGACATCCTTTTTCGTCTCCATGGCTTTGGTGATCACCCGGAAGATCGCCACCATGTTATCGCCATGGTTGTGATTGTAATCGTCTGCCTGGTTCAAGGCTTCCTTATTTTGTTTCAGCGACCTGGAAGCCGCTTTGAACATGGTTAAGAGATCGAGAGTGGAGGGACTCATTTATTTCATTTCCTCCGCCAGTTCCGGTACTTTGAGCACGGTTCCAGCTTTAATTACATTGGGATTGTCCCCGATGACGGCTTTGTTGGCTTTGTAGATCAGCATCCAGTAGTCTTTGGCCGTTTTGCCGTAATATTTCAGCGCCAGGGCGCTGAGGGTGTCACCGGCGGCCGCTTTATGCTCTGTTTTGGTCTTGAGCAGTGCGACTTTTCGCGCGAACTCGGTTCGTTTTTCTGCGGCAAGTTTTTTATAAACAGCGCTCAAGTCGTCCCGCTTCAAGTTTTGGCATAGTATCTCTCTTTTTCATTTGCAGTGAAAGAATGAATACATATAAATATCTTATCATCTATTTATATGTTTCAAAGCCTTGCCGGGTACCCTTATTCAGCAGTCTCGCGCCAGGGTTCATCATTTTACAGCCGCAGTCTGTATCGTTTATAATCAGTCCATTCACCTCAGCCGCCAAGGGAGGCTTTCGATGTTCGAAACCGAAGAACAAGAACAAAAGACCGCCGAAGAACAGCCGAAATTCAATTATCAAGAAAAATTAATGGAGACGCGTACCCTGCTCATCTTTGGGGAGATCGACCAAAAGATGGCGGAACGGGTCACCCAGCAGCTCCTCCTGCTCTCGGCCATTTCGCAGGACGATATCAAAATTATCGTCAATTCTCAGGGTGGGCATGTCGAATCGGGCGATACTATTTTCGACATGATCCGCTTTGTTACGCCCAAAGTAAAAATTATCGGAACCGGTTGGGTTGCCAGCGCCGGCGCGCTGATTTACGCAGCCACGCCCGTAAAGCAGCGTTACTCGCTGCCCAACACCCGCTTCCTGCTGCACCAGCCGCTGGGCGGAATCCGCGGCAGCGCGCAAGACCTGGCCATTGAGGCCAAGGAAATATTAAAGATGCGCCGTCGGTTGAACGAAATTTTCGCCAAACAGACCGGCCAACCGCTGGAAAAAATCGAGCGAGAGACCGACCGCAACTTGTGGATGAGCGCCGAGGAAGCTAAAGCTTACGGTTTGGTTGGCCATATCGTGAACCGTTTTGACGAGGTTTAAGGTAGCGTCCATCTCGCTGCGTCAACTTTCTTAGAATTGCTGGAATCTCCTTGAATTCCCATTCAGGGTTGTATATAATTTTAAAACCGCAAAACAAACCGCGGAACATCTGATCGGATGCAATGACCCTATCCCTGCGAAACTGGACGCCAGGGGATAGGCGAGCAAGTGGCGTAACCGGCCGTGGCTTTTATGCATGGCCGTTTTGCGTAGTATCACTCCCGGTCCTGGCACGAGAAAGGAGAGGCAGCAATATACAGGACAGCTCCATGGTTGCAAACTAATTACTATGACGAACCAGAAGGGGTAAAACGATGAGACACAGGTTATTAAGTCTTTTGGTGATTATCAGCATGCTGGCGCTCACCTTCGCCACTTTAGGAGCAGCGCCCAACAAGACCATTGGGATTAATGTACTGCTCAATACCGATATAAGTGATGTCATTCTGGCTGACCTGGGCGCTCACGGTAGGGTTAGAGATCTGCTTCCTGAGATCAATGCCCTGACCATGCTGGTACAGGTAAGCGAACTGGCGGTCATTCGCGCCCTGCCATTCGTGGCAGCCGCCAACCCGGATGCCGAACGTAATGCTGCGCCAGTGGATATTGTGTCCGCCACAGATTTCTCGAACGGGATCAGCACCTGGGATCTGGATGCCATCAATGTGACCAATTTTGGCGCTGGTCGGGTCTCTGAGTTCGACGGGACTGGCGTCTATGTTGCGGTGCTGGATACCGGTCTGGTGGATATCTGGCGTGCTTACTTCCCACAGGAACGCATTGCGGAGGAATACGCCAAATCCTTCAGCGGCGGTGGTGGGGAAGTTGGCAATGTCTCCGAACAGCCCAACAAGTGGGAGCACGACCAGAACAGCCACGGCACGCATGTCACCAGCACCATACTTGGATACAACTTGCGAGGAACCCCGGTTAACGGCGTGGCTCCTATGGCGACCGTCATTCCGGTTAAAGTGCTCAACCAAAATGGCTCCGGCTGGTCATCAGCCGTAGCGCAGGGTATTACCTATGTGACGGATTTGAAAATTTCAGGTGTATTAGGCGCATCTCCGGTGGTGATCAACATGTCGCTGGGAGGGCCGGAATTGGATGCTGTTGAAAAGGCAGCCATCGATTACGCGGTAGCAAATGGCGTAATCATCGTCGCCTCAGCCGGTAATAGGGGTGAAGCTGGCATGGGCTACCCGGGCGCATATGAACCGGTCATCTCAGTGGCAGCTTCCGGTTGGGTTGGAGAGTGGAAGCCCGTTGGAAACCGCGCCTGGTGGAACAATAGGGATGTTGCCGACCCGACCAATTCAGATGATTTCTACATCACTGACTTCTCCAGCCGCCAATTAAGCGGGCAGGATCTGGATGTGGCTGCGCCGGGTTCGTGGGTGGTCGGTCCCTTCAAAACTAACAGCGGTATGTCGCTCTCCTATTTCTTCCTGGGCGGCACCTCGATGTCCTCGCCGCACGTGGCTGGCATTGTGGCATTGATGGTAGAGAAAAACGCATCCTTGACAGCAGCGACTGCGGAAGGCATCCTTGAAACATCAGCCATTCCGCTTCCCGCTGGCTGCCGGGATGTTTTAGAGCCCAGCGGTGTATTGGTAGCGATGTGTTGGGAAGCTGATGCCACCGGTGCAGGCCTGGTCGCCGCGGATGCAGCGCTTGCTGCCACGCCTTAAGCTGCCCATCGTTTCTTTCTCGGGATGGTACTGCCTGACCGCTTCACAATCCGGGTTCAGGGGTTCTCTAAATACTGGCCGGCTTCCATACCAACCCGTATACATTAGGGTAACTTGCAGAATTTGCTTTGCATGCAGCACAAAGCAAGACCCTTTGCGTTCTTCAAGGACTTTACTTCCCGTGCGTTTTAATGTTGAACCCTGCGAGGAGCAACAATCCTTACTATACAAAAACCATGGCGGTTTAGTTCCTCTCCCCGGTCAATGAACTGCCGGGGAGAGGTTAGGTGAGGGGTGCCCTTTTACATCCCACTGCAAAATACGCATAACATCTTGGAAAAGACTAAGTATTTGTACGGATACCAATCTATTCTATATTTGCTATACTCAATTCAACCCGGTGTGGGTGCTGTCCGTGCCTGGAATTACGGGTA
>JAJZTR010000180.1 GCA_021848775.1 Chloroflexota bacterium
AGCATTGAAGTCTCAAAATAAAAGGTACGGTCAATTTTTTCCAGGGGGAGTTGAGCCAGAACTTCCGCGCGAATCGCGACAAAACCGTTGGTTGGGTCGAAAATATTCCAATACCCGGTGGCTGCTTTCGCTAAAAACCCGAGCATGGTGTTGCCAAAACGCCGCACAGCGGGCATTTGCCTGAGAGCTACGGTATCCCTGAAGCGATTTCCTTTTGTATAGTCAGCTTTCCCCGAGAGCAAAGGGTCGATTAAGGATTGGATTGCGTTCGGATCCATCTGTCCGTCCCCATCCATTTTCACGATGATGTCAGCCCCCAGTTCGAGCGCTTTGCTATAACCGGTGACCATCGCGCCACCCACCCCTTGATTGCTGTCGTGGCGGATGTATACCAGACGGTGTTCCTCTGCCTGCAGGCGGGTAACCACCTCGCCGGTTTGATCCGGCGAGGCATCATCCATAACAATAATATGCTTGATCGAGGCTGGCACAGTCTGGATAACCTGCGCGATTTCCCTTTCGACCCGGTAGGCCGGAATTACGACAGCGATGGAGGGGGAACTCTCAGGGAACGCACTGTTCATATTTAATCAATCGCCTTTCTTCTTGTAAGAATAAACAAGCACGCGGAAACAAGCTCCTACTACTTAAGGAATTAATTATTTTTCTTCTTCCCACCTGGTATGAAACACGCCTTCACGATCCAGCCGGCGGTAGGTGTGTGCCCCAAAATAATCCCGCTGCGCCTGGGTCAGGTTGGCTGGCAATCTTTCCGAGCGGTAGGCATCGAAATATGCCAGCGATGCGCCGGTTGCCAGCATGGGGATGCCCAGCCCGACAGCGGTTTGCAGTACTTCCCGCCAGTCAGCCTGACGAGATCGAACGGCTTCACTGAATGTGTCGTCCAGCATAAGGTTGGGTAAATCAGGATTAGCCTTAAAGGCCAGGGTGATGTCGTAGAGCAGGTCAGCACGGATGATACAGCCCGCCCGCCAAACCCGCACAATCCTGGACAGATCAAACCCCCAGCCATATTCTTCTGATGCCGCTCTCAAGAGCTGCAGACCCTGCGCGTACGATGTGATTTTACTGGCGTACAGGGCATTTTCGGCAGCGGCAACCAACCGGTTACGATCACCGGCGAAGGGTTCAGCTTTTCCCAGAACTTTCGATGCAACGATCCGCTCCGATTTAAGCGCGGATATCATGCGGCTCTCGACAGCGGCGTTGATGGTGGGGATGGCAATTCCGAGGTCGAACGAGTTTTGCGAGGCCCACTTCCCGGTTCCTTTTTGAGCCGCCTCATCCAGGATAAAATCCACCAAGGGCTGACCGGTTTCCTCATCTATTCGTGCCAGAATATTGGCGGTAATTTCAATCAAATAGGAACGCAGTTCACGTTCGTTCCAACTACTGAATATATCAGCCAGTTCCCAGTTCGAGATTCCGGCACCGCGATGCAGCAAATCATAGATTTCAGCGATAAGCTGCATGTCGCCGTATTCGATGCCGTTATGCACCATCTTAACGTAATGCCCTGCACCGCCGGGACCCATCCAATCGACGCAGGGTTCACCGTCATCGGTTTTTGCGGCGATGGCCTCGAACATTTCTTTTACCATCGGCCAGGCTTCTATCGATCCGCCGGGCATCATGCTTGGACCCCACAGTGCGCCGGTCTCTCCCCCTGATACACCTGTGCCGATAAAAAGGATTTCATCCTTTGCCAATTCTTCCATACGACGCTGGCTGTCCGTAAAGTGAGAATTACCACCATCGATGATGAGATCGCCCTTTTGCAGGTGGGGTTTTAGGGAAGCAATTGCCGTATCGACCGGCTCGCCGGCGGGTACCATGAGAAAGAAAATTCGGGGGGTTATCAGGGAACCTGACAATTCTTCCAGCGAGTTGGTGACTTTCACATTAAAGCCGTCGGGCAGCTTTGGTGCAATATCATACCCAATCGGCTCGTAGTCGTTGCGCTGGAAGTTTAGGGCAAGGCTGCGTCCCATCACGCCCAGACCGAGGATACCGATTGAATATTTTGTTTGCATATCCAACTCCATTCATGGTTGAACATTTTTTTATGTTCAGGGAATTTTTAGATATCAAGCGTTAAAGAGAAGGAAATTTCCGATAGAGGATCTCGCCGGCTTTTGCTACATACAAGATACCATCATCCTCGCGGTTCTTCCATGATTCGACATCAATTTCAGCCGGGTCAAGGTAACCCAGGTTCAACCGGGCGCAGTCCTCAGCCGTGATCTTGCTGGCGAGTGTGACGCGGACATTTGGCTTTTCCAGTCCATTTTCCATCACACCCGAACCACGGACGTGAGTGCTGTGCGCCAGCACACCCAGAGGGATGTGTTTATACCGCTCCCAATCCTGCAGAAAGTAAGGCAGGATGTGATAACCCACTTCGTAAATGTATTTTCCATGTGTGTGACTGACGACATCCAGATGTGGCGCATAGATAATCACCTCACCGCCGGCTGCGACCGCCGGTTCCAGCTTGTACATAGCCTTGGCTGCGGTCCATAATTCATCGTACATCGTTGGTGCGCACGACAACACCCGCCGGTATGGAGTTTCCACCCAGCGAATATGACGCTGGGATGAAAGGTCAGCAGCCTGGCTCCAGGCTTCGATCACGTCACCAACCACAATTCCCGCCAGGTCATAGCCGTCAACGATCAGAGCTGCCAGGATTAGAGGGGTTTTCACGCGTTGGGCTGCGGCATGGATCATTGCCCGCACCGGCGTATCTTTAATGCCGATTGTGCCAACCACGCCAGCCAATGCACCCAACCAGTGGGTGGCATTGATCATCTCCGGGCCGGAAATGCCGGGGAAGAGATACTTGGCACCACCGGAAAATCCGGCTACTTCGTGCGGGAAAGTCGGACCAAGGGTCAGGATCGCATCGTACTCCAGGGCTAATTTATTGATGCGGATGTCGATACGGTTGGGCAGCGAGGGGTGCCAGCTGTCACCCGCAAGCATTTTGATTTCGTCCTGTTCCATTACTCCAATCGTGGTCAGCGAAGATGGGTCATCCCAGGTGTGGTTGAATAGACCAATTTTAGAGAATCTTTTGGCGCGTTCCTCGAATGTGATGCCAAAAATCTGCAGCAGGTGTTCTTGAGACAGCGGGGGGTGGGTGCCCAACGCGACCATGAAATCCAGCTGGCGCGCATTGTGCAAAATTTCGACGATTATGGGAAACAAACCGGCCATTGGCATCGAGCGGGTATGGTCCGGGACGAGCACCAGGACTTTCTGACCTGAGAATTTACCGGTCAATCCCCGTGTCAGGGTTTCATGGATAATCTGCTTATCCAGCAGCCCGTCTGAAGAATATGCCTGTGAATAAATCATGGTTGATGAGCTCCAGCTTGGCTCTCATAAGGTTTACAGTTTTGTGATACTGATACTGCAATGATACCCGATTAGACACCACTGAAGGCGGAGAAACCGCCATCCACTGGAACCACTATGCCAGTGATGAAGGCAGACGCTGGAGACAGGAGCCATAAAACTGTACCATTGAGATCCTCAGGGCTGCCAAATCGTCCCATCGGGGTGTGGTCGATAATGCTCTGACCACGCCGGGTTAATTCGCCTGTGCCGGGGTCGGTGAGCAAGAAGCGGTTCTGCTCCGTAATGAAGAAACCTGGTGCAATGGCGTTCACCCGGATGCGAGAGGAATATTCCTGCGCCATATGAACCGCCAGCCATTGGGTAAAATTGCTAACCCCTGCTTTGGCAGCGGAATAAGCAGGAATGCGGGTAAGGGGGCGGAATGCATTCATCGATGAAACATTAAGAATTACGCCCTCTTTACGCAGCGCCATGTGCTTACCAATAATTTGTGAAGGGATGATGGTGCCCAGCAGGTTGAGGTCGAATACCCAGCGCAGGGCATCCTGCGGTAAATCAAAGAATGTTTTGTCGGGACTGGTAGTCGCTTCGGATTTGTTTCCGCCTGCGCCGTTGATCAGGCCGTCTATTTGACCAAATTCGACCAGCACAGCTTCCACCGCTGCCTGAATCGACACATTTTCCAGAACATTGGCTTTCACAGCAATCGCTTTGCCTGTTGCTGGGATACTTAAAAGATTATCAACCACTTGTTGGGCTGCTTCCAGGTTGTAATCCAAAATAGCTATATTTGCCCCGCAGGTAACAAGTGCGCGCGCCATTTCGCGGCAGAGGATTCCTGCCCCACCGGTAATAACAATGCTCTGCCCGGTAAAATCATACGGATTGGTGAATTCATTGCTCATCATTGGACTCTCCTGTAAAGCATTGTTCATGATTTTAAGACCCAGCATCACCGAATAATCAAATCCCCCGGATATATGTGAATCACTTTTGCCTCCGGGCAGGTCGAATGGTAGGGGCTTATCACAGCGGGTTTGAGCAAGGTGCGTGGAAGAAACTAAAATTGATTTCGAATATCAAATTGTAACTAATATTAAATATAGCGCATTTATTCGAGTGTGTATGGGAAAGCGCACCAGAATAATAAGAAGAAAGGAATCAAGGATGTATTTCCCCATTCCGAATTAGAAGGATTGATGCAGGGAAGTATTATAATTTTAGTACCTCAAAGGAGGGCAACAGAAAATGGAACCTTATCTTCCCATCCCGAAAAACGGAACCCTGGACTTCATCGCTCTGGGTGCCCTGAATCATCGCGTCGATTCAGGCGTCATCCCTTTCCGTAAGGCGACAGAGTGGCAGGTTCATCCCAGCGGTGGAGAATACAATGTGGCGGCGAATTTGGCAAACTGCTTTCGCCTACAGGCGGGGATCGTCTCAGCGATGGTGGATTACCCGATTGGCGATCTGATCGCTGAGCGCGTGCGGGGAATGGGATTGAGGTCCTTTTATAAGACTTTCACCCACAATGGAGTCAATGGCCCCAACATGGCGACCGTTTACAGCGATCGCGGCTATGGAATGCGGGCACCTGTTGTGTTCTACAACCGTGCCAATGAGGCTGCGGCTCAACTCAAACCCGGAGACTTCGATTGGGATTCCATACTGGCGGAAGGTGTGCGCTGGTTTCACAGCGGCGGTATCTTCGCCGCCCTTTCTGAAACCACTGGAGAGGTGATTCTGGAAGGTATGCGAGCAGCTAAAGCAGCCGGAGCGGTGATATCCTTCGATTTAAACTACCGGCCTAAACTTTGGAACATCTGGGGCGGCTATGAAAAAGCGCAGAAGGT
>JAJZTR010000181.1 GCA_021848775.1 Chloroflexota bacterium
CCCACCCTGGTTTTCTCGGAGTATCCCGCAGCTGCGCTGGCGGCTCAGGCTGCACTGGCTGCGCAACTGAACCTGCCGGTCAAAGATATCAGCATTCAGCAGGCGACCCCTGCCCTGTGGTCTGATTCCTGCCTGGGTCTGGGTGGACCGGAGGAAGCCTGCCTGCAAGTTGTCACTAGCGGCTATCTGGTGACGCTGAGCGCCGGCGGAAAGCGTTACGAATACCGAACCGACCTGGACGGGAGCGCTTTGCGCGCCGTCCCTGCCGGACTGGAGAAACCCGCCGCGGTGGACGCGGCGATCCAGACCCTGGCCGAGCAGATCGACACGGACCCCGCGTTGATTTCGCTGATCAGCTTCGCGCCAGTCGATTGGCCTGACGCCTGCCTGGGGGTGGAATCCCCGGAAATTGTTTGCGCTCAAGTGATAACCCCCGGGTATCGCGTGATCCTGAGTGCCGGCGGGAATGCTTATGAATTCCATACCAATCTCGACGGATCGCAGGTGGTTGCAGCCGCGCTCAATACCGCACAGCCTGGCGCTCCCGTCATTATCCTGAAGACCATCGATCCTCAGCTGGGCTGCCAGGAAATCCAGGTAACCGGCAGCGGCATTGGCACCGGGGAATGCGGCAGCGCCATAGAAATCAAAACTTTTCCCGGCATGCAGCGCTCGGTGGAACTGGACGTCTGGCTGGCGCGCTATGCCCCCTTCGAAGTTACCACCGCCTCCGGCAGCCTGACCTTCAATGGGCTGGGCATGCAAACCGCGGTATTGGACGAACAGCGCGCCCTGATTGCCTGGACACGGCTGGTTGCCATAGACCTGGAAGGCTCCCCTGCCGATCCGCCGCCGGGTCTGCTCATCGATTGGCGCCGTACCGGCGGCCTGGCGGGAGTTTGCAACCGCCTGATGATTTTCGAGAGCGGCTTTGTTTATGCCCGCGACTGCCGGGATACAGCCCTCGGTCAAACACTGCTGCAAACTGAACAAATCAAGCTATTGTATAATTGGCGCGATACGCTGGCATCCGCTTTGGTGACCGCGTCGGATGGCGTCACCGATGGATTCGAGTACGAACTGCTTTTCAATGGGGCCGGCAGTCAAAACCCTGACGAAGCCACCCAGCAGTCCATGCTGGTGCTGGCGGCCCAGCTTTATAGCATTCTGGTTCACTAATACCAATCCATAGGTGGAGGTTCCATGAAATTCCTCATCACCGGCGGCGCCGGATACATCGGCAGCACCATCGCATCAGCCATGCTGGATAACGGGCACACGCCCGTCATCCTGGATAATTTATCGGTCGGCAAACGCGAATTTACCCGCGAGCGCATTTTCTACCAGGCCGATATTGCTGACGCAGCAGCGCTGGAAGGCATTTTCCGCGACCACCCGGATATTTCAGCCGTGATTCACTGCGCCGCGCTGGCGGTCGTACCCGAATCAGTGGAAAAGCCTTACGAGTATTATCACGAAAATGTGGCCAAATCGCTGGAATTGTTCCGCAACCTCAACCGGCTGGGCTGCAAGCGGGTCCTCTTCAGCTCATCAGCAGCCATTTACGATGTGGTGGATGGCTTTATGGTGACGGAAGACGCCCCGTTAAATCCTTCCAGCCCTTATGCGCGCACCAAATATATGATGGAAATGATCCTGAGGGATTTTTGCGAAGCCTACGACATGAAGGGGATTGCGCTGCGCTACTTCAATCCCATCGGCGCCGACCCGCAGATGCGGTCCGGCATCCATGTCGAGCGGCCCTCGCATGTGCTGGGCAAACTGGTGGATGTGGCGCTCGGCAACCTGCCCTACTTCGAACTGACCGGCGTCAACTGGCCCACCCGCGACGGCAGCGGCATCCGGGATTATGTCCATGTTTGGGATCTGGCAGCGGCACACCTTTCAGCGGTGGTTAATTTCGACACGGTCTTCGAGCACGCCGGGAATCCGGCCGATAACTATCTGGTAATCAATCTTGGCACCGGGCACGGGGTAACCGTCCGTGAAATGGTGGCGGCCTTCGAGAAAGTGTTCGGCAAGAAGGTGCCGCTGCGCGAAATGCCGCCGCGTCCGGGAGATGTGGCAGGCGCGTACGCCAATGCCGATACCGCCGGCAGGCTGCTGGGCTGGGAAGCCAATTCGACGATCGAACAGGGGATCGACAGCGCTCTGAGATGGGGCGAGGTGCGCAAAGGGATTCTGGGGTACAAGTAAATAGTGCGGTAAAAATGAAAAACCAAGACTTCGATACTTACTTCCGGCGATATAAAACTGCGTTTCAAGATTCTATCCTAGTCTCCCTAACTGAAGCCACACCAGGAGCTTTGGATGAAGCCGCTTTTCCGGCTTATACCCACTCAAACCCAATTATTAATTGGTTCTTTTGGCAACGCCTTTTCATTGTTATGAAATTCATCAAAAAGAATGCTCCTTACAATAAAGTGTTGGATTTTGGCTGTGGCAGTGGGGTGCTGCTTACTTTTCTCGCGGAAAACAGCTTAAGTGTTACCGGGGCCGATCTCGATCTGTTACCACTTGAGCATATCAAACAGCATACTAGTTTTCCGCCCAATGTAGATATCCTGGATTTAGCCAGTTTTCCATTGAAGGATATTCCATCCAATAGCTACGATCTAATAACAGCTTTGGATGTGCTCGAGCACGTTGATGATTTGTCATCGGTTGTAGATGAATTGCTTCGAATACTCAAACCAGAAGGAAAGTTGATTGTTTCTGGGCCAACTGAAAATTGGTTGTACCAAATTGGAAGAAAGATTGCTGGAAAAACTTTTTCTGGCGGGTATCATAAAAGAGGTGTTTCCGAAATTCAAAAAATCGCCAGTCAAAAAGGGATTGTAAATACCCTGGCTATCCTATACCCTCCGGTCCCATTATTTTCCATTTTCACAGTCTCATTGGGGTAACCAAGTACGCTGCAGCGCACCTTATAGGTGCGCTGCATTTGAGATCAAAACCTTGTGTCACGAGCGGGTCAAGAACCGCCCTTATGGGAATGTGTGATTCTTTCCCGGGTTTTACTTATTCATGATGGGAAAGTATATGATTTTGGCATCACCCATGACCACACTATAGCGGGCATCCGTGCCAGCCAGGCCGCTGACCACCGGCTGGACTTTCAGGGTGTAGCTGCCTGAAGCTGGGGCTTTCCAGAAAATTGCCGCCGATTTGCCTAAATTGGGCGAGAATCCGCTGGCGAGCTGAGTGGTCCCCGCGGCGTTATACAGTTCCAGCCGTACAGCCGCGCCGCCGCTCAGGGAATTCGCGGTGAATGCGTACGTTTTTCCGGCTTCCACAGTGAACTTGACCCAATCGACATCATTCAACCCGCACAAATTATGCTCTTGCGGCTGCCCAAAAAGCAGGGTGACCGCACCCGAAACCTGTCCATCGGCGGTTTCAAAGGAATCCGGCTTGCAGGTAGCCTCTACCCTGGTGGTCACGCTTTTCACAGCGTTATTGCCAACATTATCCGTCGCCTGCACCCGGAATTCATAGGTTTTGCCCTGCTTGCCGAGATACCAGATCTGATTATCACCCGCTGCGATTTCGGGAATCACATTCCAGGCTCCGCCATCCTCCCGCACTTCCAGCACCAGGCTCTTCAGCCCGGTTTCGAGGTCGTTGACATAGACATTCACCAGGATCGCGGTGGTCTTCAGTTCCGCAGCCAGCGGGGTGAAATTGATCGCCGGGGGGGTCGAGTCGATATTGGCCGCGATGCGGATATCGCCGCTGACGTTGCCGGCGGCATCGCGAGCTTCGACGTATAAAGCGCTGTTCTTCAGGTCACCGAGTTCGGCCGGATTCACTTCCATGCTCCAGCCGTCGCTGCGGTTGTAATCGCTGCCAATCAATTCCCAGGTACCCCCCTGCCAATCGGACGGGTGCCAGTAGAAATCCATCTGCATCACGCGCGAGTTGGCATCACTGCCCTCGACAGTGAACAAGAACGGCTTATCCGATGGCCACATGCTGTCCGGGTAAACGATTTTGATGGTGGGCGGCAGCGCATCTTTGTAGATATATAGCGTATAAAAATGGTCTTCACCGCCCCCGCTCGGATGATTCCAGGCCTTTACCTTCAGATAGTAAGTGCCAGTTTCCGGCAGGATCACGCTGAGCAGGGAGTCCTGCACTTCGTAGGGCACCTGGTCGTCGTTTTCATAGATCAGGGAGCCGTTGGCATCCAACAGAGATAAAACCGGGTCCAATTTTGAACCATCCCGGACGGCATCCACCCAGATGCCCAACTGATCGCCTTTGGTGCCGCTGAACTTGAAGTAATCGATGTCGCCTGCCGGGCAAATCTGCTGCCCGGTGACGCTCTGGTTGATGCTGACTGCGGCTGCGGTCGCCAGGGTGTTGTTGGTGTCGGAGCAGGCGGCCTGCAGCGAGATCTGACCGACGCTGATCTGGTCGATTTGCCAGCCGGCGCCCGTATTCCCCTGCCCGTCGATGGTAAAGAAGAAGAAGCGAACGCGAATTTTCTTGCCCGCGTAGGCTGAAAGGTCGATCGCCGGGCTATTCAGCCAGAAGTTGGCGGGGTCATCCCACAATTGCAGGATATTCTTGAACTCGCCGCCATCCACCGCGATCTGTACCCAGCGCTGATCCCAGTGCTTGTAGGGGCTTTCAGTGGCATAGCGGTATTGGAAGCTCAGTTTTGAACCACCGCTGGCAGGCACCTGAATCAAGGGCGAAGTAAGGCTGCCATAATTGATGCCGGTGTTGTAATTGGTGCCGTTGTTATAGACATATCCTTTTCGGCCTTCGCTCAGGCCGCTGCTCCAGCGCCACAGGCCTGAAGTTGTCCACTCGCTCGAGGCGGCATCGAGGGCATCCGCATAGGGAACGCTCTTGACGGTCTGGTTGGCAAACGGCGCACTGACGACCGTGAATTCATACCCGGCGGGGGTGGTGTTGCCACAGCCCCAACTGCTGTAACTGGTTTCACCGCAGCCCAGGAAGCGGTACTCGCCCGGCAGGAGGCTGCCAACCGAAGCTCCCGGCACAAGCAGTTTATCCATTTCGACATAAGGCACCCAGGTGGTGCCGCTTTTCTTTTGCACCATGGCTTTGTAAAGGACACCGCCCGGCTCGTAGAAAGTCATTCCCAGCGAATCCTGCGTGGTGAAGGTGGCTGGCTTCCACTGCGTCATAACCGGGAAAGTGAAGGCGTCAATTTCAGCC
>JAJZTR010000182.1:0-3601 GCA_021848775.1 Chloroflexota bacterium
GCTGCAGAGCCATCCCGGATGCCGTCTGCGAGCAAGCTGAGCACCTTACGCACCACCAAGCCCGAAACCGCCTTTGCCTCAAAGCCAGTACCCTGCGCATCACACATGATCACCGAAAGTCCACCTTTCGGACGCTCGATGATCTCAACAGAATCCCCACTTTCGTTCGAGCCGAATTGTGTGACTTTAGCGACCGCGATTTGAACTTCCATCCGCCTATTTTACTTTAAAAACCCGGCATTCAAAAGGGCAAACTTATTCAGCGATAATAATCGTGAGCCGGTCCTGTTGGTAATAAATCACTTCAGTTCGCGCTGTAAACCCATAAACGCTCATCCCTTGCAGGTTCTTTTCCAAAACGGAAATGTCTGGTGTTTTTTGTCCAGTGATAGCATACAGCAAGCGCAAAAAACCATCGTAGATTCCTTTTCCTTCGATCTGGACACCAAGCAGAATAATAAACTTACCGCCAGGTTCCAGCACCCGCCTGCATTCTGTCAGGGTTTCCGGGTGCGTAATGTACTCGCTGGGGAAAGTAGCAACCAGGGTATCGATGCTATCAGCAGGAAGTGGAATCGATTCAGCTCGGGCACGCACCAGCCGATAATTATAAGAGGGGAATTTAGCTGCAAGCCTTCTGGCAACAATGCGCAGCATTTGACGGCTTTCATCAATTGCGAAGGTTTGATAACCGGCGCTGAGCAACCCGGCTTGGAGAGTCCCGGTTCCACAGCCTAACTCCAGGATGTTCTCTCCATCGATCAAGCGCATTACCGACCGCACCCAATTATTCCAACGCCCACCCGAAACAATCCAGGATACCAGGTCGTAGGTCCAGGCAAAAGAATGATAGAGAAGATCAAAAAAGATGCATAAAAGTATCTTCATCTGGTTAAATCGTTTTAAGCGAACTAAATATTTCGCCTAAGCACCCCAAGTATAAGGTAAATACCCTCCCGAAGCGAAATTCTAAATTTCTATTGAATAATTGGAATTTCTGTTCTATAATTTGTGAATGGCTGAAGAATCACTGGCTTTATTAAAGCAATTGACAGCTCAAAACCAATTTGAGCTCGAAGATGCGCCGATACCGGGCTGTCCGCATGGGTTTCCCGGCGGGGTTTCTGCACTGCAAGTTCCTGACAGCGGGTCGACTGAGCCGCTCCCTGAAATATTCCGTGCCAAGAAATCCGGCGGCGGTGAAATACGTTTGTTAAAAACAGTGCTCACAACAGGCTGTGAGCGCAATTGTAACTACTGTGCGTTTCGGGCGGGAAGAGATGTTCGCCGTGGCACCCTCAAACCTGACGAAATGGCAAGAGTATTTACTGGATTGTATGCCGGCGGCATCGCCGAGGGAATGTTTTTAAGTTCCGGCATTATCGGCGGAGGAATGCGAACCCAGGATAAGATTCTTGACACGGCAGAAATTTTACGAATAAAACTCGGCTACAAAGGTTATCTCCACCTGAAAATTATGCCTGGAGCAGAAAAAGATCAAGTCCTGCGGGCGATGCAGCTGGCTGATCGAATTTCCGTCAATCTGGAAGCGCCCAATGTTCTCCGATTGCAAAAGCTGGCACCTTTGAAAATTTTTTCAAAGGAATTATTACAGCCATTACGATGGGCGGAAGAAATTCGAAAAACCATCAATCCACTTTCCGCTTATAACCTGCGTTGGCCGTCCCTCGCGACCCAGTTTGTGGTTGGAGGGGTCGGTGAAACCGATATCGAGCTTTTGCAAACCACCCAGTATCTGCACACCAGGCTCGGCTTGAGCCGTGTATATTTTTCCCGCTTCGAGCCAGTCATCGACACACCTTTCGAGAATCTTTCCGCAGAAAATCCTTTGCGTCAAACCAGGCTATACCAGGCGGCTTTCCTGCTGCGCGATTATGGTTTCGATCTGGAAGATCTCCTATTTGATGATAACGCCACGCTCCCATTGGATGTCGATCCCAAGCTTGCCTGGGCGCTGGCGCACCTTTCGCTTCAACCCCTTGAAATCAATCGTGCCGACCGTGTCGAGCTGCTGCGCATACCAGGCATCGGACCGCTTGGTGTAAAACGGATTTTGCACTCCCGCAAACGCAATCCCATCCAGGATTTGGGGGCGCTGCGCAGGTTAGGAATCCAGGTTGAAAGGGCAATCCCTTTCATTTTGATCGCTGGAAAACGCCCCGACCAGCAACTCCGCCTGTTTTAATGCCAAAGTATTCGTCAGAATCAACAGCAACCTGCCTGACATACCCCATGGTTATGGACAATTAAGGTTATAATTATCGCTCCATTATAGGTGACTAATCTAGGAGGACTATGGCAAATCGCAAATCTCGGAAAAATCTGGCACCCTGGATCCTGATGATCGGAGGTTCATTGATCATCCTGACGGTAGTGATTTGGCAGACGACAAAAGTGCTAACGCCTGTGGAAACAAGCACTGCGCCGGTCAATTCCCCCTCGAACTCCTATATTCCCTATCCGGATGTCGAGCGGATTTCTCTTATGGATGCTAAAACTGCTTTCGATAACGGTGCTGCCCTTTTTATCGATGTTCGGGATCCCGAATACTACGATGTTCTTCATATTTCCGGCGCACTGAATATCCCATATAGCCAGTTGGAAACCCGCATGAAAGAACTGGCTGTAAACCAGCATATCATCACCTATTGCACCTGACCTGCCGAAGAATCTTCCGCCGGTGCGGCGGACTTCTTTTCACAAAACGGATATGTAAATGTGCAGGCTCTTCAGGGTGGTTTCGCCGCCTGGGAAAATGCGGGTTACCCTGTTGAACCGTAAGTTGGTTTTGCCATCAATCGGTTTATCCAATCAAAATTACCTGCCTGGATCTCGCATCAGAAAAAGCGGCTTTTGGTATAATCATTAACAGTTCCACACGTTTCCAAATCTATTTCGTTGATTGCTTTTAGGGAAGAGACCATGTTTTGGCACCGAAGGGGCAAAGCGGTCGAATGCGCATCGACCGCTGAATCTCTCAGGTAAAAGGACCCTAAAAAGAAGAAAACCTCTGGAAAGTTTGTTGGCACCCAAGGGGCAAGCCCCAATTGCGGGCGAATCTCACCGGTCAGAAACAGAGGGCACATCGCGGCAAGCGTATGTGCCCTCTTTCTGTGACAATCGCAAGTTTATATCCTAAGGAGCATAAAAAGATGAATATCCCGAGTGATCTGAAGTATGCAAAAACTGACGAATGGGTAAAAGTCGATGGCAAAACCGCCACCATCGGAGTCACTGACTATGCGCAGTCGCAGCTCTCCGATATCGTCTATTTCGAGTTTAAAGTCGATTTGGACGAAATTGTTAAGAAAGGGAGCGCGGTTGCCACGCTTGAGTCAGTCAAAGCAGCAGCGGATGTCAACACGCCGGTTGCCGGCAAAGTTGTGGGTCTCAATGAAGCAGTCGTCGACGGATTCGAAGCCATCAACAGCAATCCATATGACAGCTGGTTCGTAAAAGTCGAAATGAGCGATCTGGGTGAGCTGGATGCCTTGATGGACGCCGCCCAATACGAAGAATACTGCACGGAGCGTGGTCACTAATGTTTATCCCACATACCGACCCCGAAAGGGAGGAGATG
>JAJZTR010000182.1:3611-5209 GCA_021848775.1 Chloroflexota bacterium
CTGTTCCCAAGGAATTTCGTTTCCCTAAACTTAACTTACCCCCAGCACTTACCGAAATGGAAGTGCTATCAGAATTGACTGAGCTTTCTGCAGCCAATGAATCCACGAGAGATTTGATCTGCTTTCTGGGCGCAGGGGTCTACAACCATTACATCCCAGCTGCAGTGGACGCAGTCATCAGCCGCGGTGAATTCTTAACCGCCTACACCCCCTACCAACCTGAGGTCTCACAGGGAACCCTGCAGGCAATATTCGAATATCAAAGTCTAATCGCCTCCCTGACTGGTATGGAAGTAAGTAATGCTTCGCATTATGATGGCGCCACAGCCACTGCGGAAGCTGCGGTTTTGGCGTACCACCACTTCCGTGGAAAACGACCGCGCATCGTCATGTCACCCGCAGTCAATCCTCAATATCGGGCAGTCGTACGGACTTATATGGCAGGGTACCCGGGTCTTGAAATCGTCGGAGATGAGGCCGGAAAACCTTTCGCCTCGGTAGACAGTCTGGCGAGCCTGATCGATATGAATACCTCCCTGGTATTGGTCCAATACCCCGACTTCTTCGGACGGATTCAGGATTTGACCAATTTTGCGCAAACGGTGCACAGTGCCGGCGCTCTTCTCGCGGTGGTCATCAACCCGACCGCTTTAGCCATGCTGAAAACCCCGGGTGAATTCGGGGCGGACATCGTCGTTGGAGAGGGGCAGCCGCTCGGTATCCCGCTATCCTATGGCGGCCCTTACCTCGGGCTTTTTGCCACCAAAAAAGACCTGGTGCGAAAAATCGCAGGACGGCTGGTTGGCGAAACCCAGGATGAAAACGGTCAGCGGGGTTATGTACTCACCCTCACTGCCCGCGAACAACATATCCGCCGCGAAAAAGCAACCTCCAACATCTGCACCAACCAGGGATTGATGGCGCTTTCTGCAGCAGTTTACATGAGCCTGTTGGGCAAGCAGGGGCTGCGGAAGGTGGCTGAGTTGTGCTATCACAAAGCCCATTACGCTGCCATTAAAATTGGAAAAATCCCCGGTTTCGAAATCGTCACCGCCGGAGCCTTCTTCCATGAATTTGTGGTCAAGACGCCTGTTCCGGTAGCGGAACTCAATTTGCACCTGCTCGATAACGGCATCCTGGGCGGGTACGATCTGGGTCAAGATTACCCGGGATTTGAAAATCACATGCTGATCGCTGTCACAGAAATGAATACCCAGGAGGATATCGATGTCCTCTGCGCAATCCTGGAAGAGGTCACCCATGGCTGAGCCTACCATTTACGAACTGTCTTCTCCCGGTCGAATGGGCGTGCGTTTTCCGGAACCCGATGTCCCATTGGCTGACCTTCCGGCAGGACTGGTGCGCGGCGAATTGCCGCTTCCTGAACTTTCCGAGCTGGATATTGTCCGCCACTTTACCCATCTTTCACGGCTAAATTACTCGATCGACGGCGGTTTTTATCCGCTCGGGTCGTGCACCATGAAGTATAACCCCAAGGTCAACGAAGTGGCTGCGCGGCTGCCTGGTTTCGCCTTTACCCACCCACTCCAACCTGCCGAAACTGTCCAGGGAAACCTGGCATTGATGCATGAACTGCA